>JBAZOW010000317.1:0-3703 GCA_041648495.1 Patulibacter sp. | reverse complement strand
TCCGGGTCCGGCTGCCGCTGCCGAAGACGTCGATCAGCATCGCCGGCACGCGCAGGCAACGCAGCAGGGCCGCGGCCTCGGGGGACCCGTAACGCTCCTCGTCGGCGGTCGGCGACCCCGGATCGGCGGCCTTCCGCGGCGGTACGACGGGCGGGACGGACGGCGGGACCACGGGCGGGACGACCGGGGGAGGATCGACCGGCGGGACCACCGGGGGCACGCAGACGATGCTCCCGGTCGAGATCCGGGCCTCGGTGAGCGTGCCGCTGAGGACCGGGCGGTCGAGGGCGGAGACCGACAGGATCACGGCTTGCTGGGTCAGCGTGCCGCCCGCGTCGGCCTGCTGATTCGGCGTCAGCTGGACGCGAACGAGGTTCGGCGGCAGGTTGACCTCGACGCTGTCGAGCAGCGGCTGCAGCGTGCTCGTGACGCCGCTGAGGATCGAGCCGAGCGTCTGGCCGCCCGAGAGCGCGCCGATCAGGTTGTTGAGGGCACCGAGCACGCTCGGGTTGGTGGTGCGCAGCAGGCCGTAGAGCGTGGTCTGGTTCGTTCCGATCGCCAGCGCGACCACGGTGCCGAGCACCCCCGTCGTCTGCACCCGGATCGACCGCAGGACGTCGTCGACGGTGAGCAGCTGGCCGAGGTTGAGCTTGGCGGTGTCGAGCGTGGTGATCCGCTCCGCGGCGCCGTTGGCGTCGACCGTCGTGCCGAGGGCCAGCAGGTCGGTGATCTGGGCGTTCCCCGTCGGCGCCTGCGCGACGCCGGCGGGCGAGCAGCTGGTCTGGGCGACGGACTGGATCACGCCCGCGTCGAGCACGTCGGGCAGGGTGCTGGTGAGCGCGCCGGTCAGCGATCCGGCCAGCGGGCTGAGCAGCGCGCCCGAATCGACGCCGCTGAGCACGATCCCGCCGAGCACCGGGACGCCGCCGACCAGTCCCGCGAGCGGTCCGGAGGTCAGCGGACCCAGCAGCCCGGTGACCAACCCGTCGACCTGGCTGACGATGCTGGTCGGGCCGGTCAGCAGCGGGCCGGTCGCGCCGCCGAGCAGGCCGGCGATCTGCGGTCCGGCGCCGATCCGCACGCCGGTGATCCGCGCGGTCGCGGTGGCGCTCGTCGCGGGCACGACCCGGGTGTGGGCCTCGGCCGCCTGGACGTCGAGCGTCGGCAGCGGCAGGCTGACGAGCGTGCCGTCGGAATCGACGCAGACCCCGCCCGGCGCCCCGCCGTCGGCGAAGATCGGCAGGACGGGGGTGCCGCCGAGCACCGACAGGCGTAGCGCGCCGGCGTCGCAGAGCGTGGGGCCGGCCGCGTTCGCGGCCGGCGGAGCGAGTCCCAGGGCGACAACCCCCGCCGTGGTGGCGAGGGTTGCGCCGATGAGCGGCTTGCACCGAGGTGCTCGCGACATGTGGGGGATCCTCGCTGGGACTACAGGGCAATACGGGCACCGGGGATTCCGAGTGCCCTGTCCTGTGCCATCGGCAGGATCGCCGCAAACCTTGAGCGGTTCTCGTGCAGAAGCCTTGGCGGACGCGCCGCCGGCGGCCGTCTAGACCCGGACGGCGCTGCTCGCGACGTCGCGAGCGTAGTCCGCGTAGTGCGGGATGTAGCCCTTGTCGCGCCCGCCGAGCACGAACAGCGGGTCGTCGACCTTGTCCGGCGAGTACGCCTCGTTGCGCAGCTCGACCTTGCGGCTCTTGAACGTCGAGGTCTGGGCGACCTCGTCGATCAGCCGGACGAACAGCGGCACCGCGTACGACGGCAGCGTGTCGAGCACGTGCTGGGCGACGTCCTGGCCGTCGAACTCGGCCTCGGCGCGCAGCTTCAGCGCGACCATCCCGGCGCGACCGTCGGTGTCGGGGATCTCCACGCCGAACGCGACGGCGTCCTCGACCGACGGGTGACGCAGCAGCGCGGCCTCGACCTCGGTCGTCGCGACGTTCTCGCCCTTCCAGCGGAACGTGTCGCCGAGCCGGTCGGCGAAGGCGATGTGCTTGAAGCCCTGGTTGAGCACCAGGTCGCCGGTGTTGAACCACTGGTCGCCGGTCTTCAGCAGATCGCGGAGGATCTTCGACTCGGTCGCCTTCGCGTCGGTGTAGCCGTCGAACGGCACCCGCTCGGTGATCTTGGTGACCAGCAGGCCGACCTCGCCCGGCTTGACGCGACGACCGAAGCCGTCGGGGCCGCGCTCGGGCAGCTCGGTCATCGGGTCGACGGCCAGCACGGCGAACGGCAGCGGGCAGACCCCGGCGGTGCGCTTCAGGTTGAAGGCGTTGAAGAACACGAGGTTGCCCTCGCTGGCGCCGTAGAACTCGCCGATCCGCGGGATCGCGAACCGCTGCTGGAAGTCGTCCCAGATCTCGGGCCGCAGGCCGTTGCCGACGATCACGCGGACCTGGTGATCGGTGTCGCCCGGGGCCGGCGGCTGGTTGAGCAGGAACCGGCAGAGCTCGCCGATGTAGCAGAAGGCCGTGGCGTCGTTCGCGCGGACCTGGTCCCAGAACCGGCTGACCGAGAACTTGCGGCCGATCGCGATCGTCGCGCCCGACGTGATCACCGACGCCAGCGAGACCGTGACCGCGTTGTTGTGGTAGAGCGGGAGGCAGCAGTAGAGGACGTCGGCGGGCTTCAGCCGGACGTTGACGTCGCCCAGCGTGGCCCCCGCCTTGAGCCAGCGCATGTGGCTCATCCGGCTCGCCTTGGGCATGCCGGTCGTGCCCGACGTGAAGACGTAGAAGGCGGTGCTGCTGGCGACGACCTGCTCGACGCTCGTGGGGTTGGCCGTGCTCGCCTGGTCGGCCAGCGCGTCGAAGTTCTCCAGGCCGGGGGTGACGTCATCGCCTTCCGGCAGGCCGAGGATCGTCGGCGCGGGCGTCACGCTGGCGGTCTCCAGCGCTTCCGCGACCTCGGCCCCGACGACGATCGCCGTCGCCTCGAGCAGCCCGAAGCTGTGGTCGAGCACGGCGCCGCGCTGGTTGTGGTTCATCAGGCCGGCGACCGCGCCGAGCTTGACGACGGCGAGCGCGACCAGCAGCGTCTCGGGACGGTTGGTCGACAGCACGCCGACGACCGACCCGACCGTGACGCCCCGGTCGGCCAGGACCGCGGCGTACTGGTTGACGCGGGCGTTGGCCTCGCCGTAGGAGATGTCGGTCCCCTCGAAGCGGATGAAGATCCGGTCCGGATGCTTGGTCGCCTGCTGCTGGAACGCCAGCCCGATCGACTTCTTGGACGTGCTCTTCAGCGTGGCGAACAGCTTGCCGCCGCGGAGCAGCGTCGGGAGGTCACCGCCCATCGCCGGTAGTGCGCGCAGGATGTCCTTCCCGCGAACCGTGGTTCGTGCGTCGACGGATTCGGTGCGCGCGTGGGAGCCGCGATCCTTGCGGTGCATACCTGTGGACTCTCTCATGAAGTGGCGGTCGGGGGGAGTCTGCTACTCGCGGTAGGTCGCCTGTACGCAGCGGGCTGCGGCGGTGGTCTAGGCCGGCTCGAGGCTCGGCACGTAGCTGTCGAGCCAGCGGTCGATCTCGGCGTACACCGTCGCCCGCACCGCGGGCGGGGACAGCACCAGGTCGTGCATCCCGTCCTGAACCCGCACCACGGTCACGTGCGGACCGACGGCGGGCGCCCAGCGCGCGATCCGGTGGGCGTCGAGCACGCTGTCGGAGCGGAACAGGACGTCATCCCAATCGTCCGGCGTGCTGCT
>JBAZOW010000316.1:0-3739 GCA_041648495.1 Patulibacter sp. | reverse complement strand
GGGCAACGGCCGCAGGGCCGTCCTGCCCCGCGCCCGGAGCGCGTCCGGTGGGACCGTCGACGGCCCGCAGGGTGGTCGGCGTGCGCCGAGCGGCCATCGGTCAGTCCTCCTCGGCCTCGACGAGCCCCACGAGCTCGGCGAGCACCTCGTCGGCCCCGTCGCCGCTGGCGGTCAGGGTCACCTGGTCGCCGTGGCGGGCCCCGAGGGCGATCACCGACAGCAGGCTGCGCGCGTCGACCGGCTCGCTGTCCGGCAGGGCGATCGTGACGTCGACGCCGGCCCGGGCGGCCTTGGTAGCGGCCTTGACGAGCAGCGACGCGGGACGGGCGTGGAGGCCGACGGAGGAGCCGACAGTGGCGGTCTGGATGGTGGTCATGCGAGGTCTCCGTTCTCAGGCGTTGACGGTGGAGGGGACGACACCGGTCGCCGGGGCTCCGGGCGTCGTCTCCGCGACGACCGGCCGGCGACCGAGCGACTTGACGGCGACCAGGCAGGCGCAGGTGACGGCCGTGCCGGCCGCGATGGCGACGACCCACAGCACCGGGTCGCCGATCAGCGGCACGATCCAGAGGCCGCCGTGCGGGGCCGGCGACGACGCGCCGAACCCCATCGACAGCGCACCGCCGACGGCCGATCCGGCGATCAGCGACGGGATCACCCGCAGCGGGTCGGCCGCGGCGAACGGGATCGCGCCCTCGGTGATGAACGACGCGCCGAGCAGCCAGTTGGCCTTCCCGGCCTCGCGCTCGTCCTCCGTGAAGAGCCGCTTGCGGACGACCGTCGCCAGCGCGATCCCGAGCGGCGGGGTCATCCCGGCCACGATCACCGCGGCCATGATGTCGGGGTTCGCCGCGATGCTCGCGACGCCGAAGGTGTAGGCGACCTTGTTGATCGGACCGCCCATGTCGAAGGCCATCATCGCCCCGAGCAGCGCTCCGAGCAGGATCGCGTTGGAGCCGCCGAGGCCCTTCAGCCAGTCGGTCACGGCGTCCATCACGTCGGCCACCGGAGGACCGACGACCGCGATCATCAGCAGCCCGACGATCGTGGTCGCCACGAGCGGCACGACGACCACCGGCATGATCCCGCGGACGTTCTTGTGCACGGGCACGCGGTTGATCGCCAGGACCACGCCACCGGCGAGCAGACCCGCCACGATGCCGCCGAGGAACCCGGCGTCGATCGAGGTCGCGATCAGGCCGCCGACGATGCCCGGTACCAATCCGGGACGGTCGGCCATGCCGTAGGCGATGTAGCCGGCCAGGATCGGCACGAGCATCGTGAACGCCGTGTCGCCGATCTTGAAGAGCACGCCGGCGATGCCGACGTCGCCCCAGAGCTTGGTCAGGTCGTCGATCGCCTGATAGGTCTGGCCGTCGAAGACGCCCCCGTTGACCTTCGTGGCGATCTCGGGACCGCCGATCAGGAAGGCGATCGCGATCAGCAGGCCGCCGGCCGCGACGAACGGGATCATGTAGCTGACGCCGGTCATCAGCCACTGGCGCAGCAGCGAGCCGAAGCCGGCTTCCTTCGCCGAGCTCGAGCCGGCCGGAGGGCCGACCGGCCGCTCGGCCGCGGGGGTCGCGGCGTGCGCCTCGGCGGCGGCCTGCGCCTCGCCGATCATCTCGGGCGCGTGGTTGATCGCCTGCTTGACCCCGCCCTCGACGGTGGGCAGGTGCTCGAACCGCTCGCGGCCGCGAACCGCGACGTCCGCCGCCAGGATCACCGCGTCGGCGCTCGCGAGCTGCTCGTCGGTGAACGGCGTCGAGCCGGCCGAGCCCTGGGTCTCGACCACGATCTCGTGGCCGGCGGCCTTCGCCGCCTGCTCCAGAGCCTCGGCCGCCATGTAGGTGTGGGCGATGCCCGTCGGGCACGCGGTGACGGCGATCAGGCGCATCAGCCCTGTACCTCGTTGATCAGCGCGGCCACGGTCGCGGGGTCGTCGGCCTGGCGCAGGCCGTCCTTGAACTCCGCGCGGACCAGGCGCCGCGCGAGGCCGGCGAGGATCGTCATGTGCGCGTCGCCGGCCCCGTCGGGAGCCGCGATCAGGAAGATCAGGTCGGCGGGGCCGTCGTCGGCCCCGAAGTCGACCCCCGAGGCGCTGCGGCCGAAGGCGACGCTCGCCTCGGTCACCGCCGCCGAGCGGGCGTGCGGGATGCCGATGCCGCCCTCCAGGCCGGTCGGCATCTGCTCCTCGCGGGCGGTCACCGCGGCGAGGAACTGGTCGCGGTCGGTGACGCGCCCGGCGGACACGAGGCGGTCGGCGAGCAGCGCCGTGACCTCCGCGCGATCCAGGTCGGCGGGCAGGTCGAGAACGACGAGGTCGGGGGTGGTGATGGTGGTCATAGCGATCGGGCCTCCTCCAGCACGTGCTCGAGGTCGGGGTGTTCGTGCAGGCGGACGCCGGCACGATCGAGGTCTGCGGGGCCGGGCATCCGGCTCCCGGGAAGCGCGGTGGCGGCGGAGCCCCAGGCGAGGCTCTCGGTGAGCGCCTCCGGCCCGCGGGCACCGGCGGCGAGGTAGCCGGCGAGCATCGCGTCGCCGGCCCCGACGGTCGAGCGCGGCGTAATCGCCGGCGGGGTGCCGTGCCAATGACCGGCGCCGTCGACGATCACCGCGCCGTCGGGACCGGCGCTGGCCAGGACGCCGCCGATGCCCGCCTGCTGCAGCTCGGTCGCCGCGCCGACGAGGTCGCCGACGGTGCGCAGCTCGCGCCCGACCGCCTCCCCCAGCTCGTGGACGTTCGGCTTGATCAGGTCGGGCCGGTGGGCGAGCACCCTCTGCAGCGCGGGGCCGCTGGTGTCGACCGCGACGCGCACGTCGACGGCGTGGAGCGCGTCGACGAGCCGTCCGTAGAGGTCGTCGCCGGGGCCGGGCGGCAGGCTGCCGGCGAGCACGACCCAGCGTGCGTCGGCGGCCGCGTCGACGACCGTCGCGACGAGCCGGTCGACCTCGTCGGCATTCATCAGCGGGCCGGGCTCGTTGATCTTCGTCGTCGTGCCGTCGGCCTCGTTGAGCGCGACGTTCGAACGCGTCTCGCCGGACAACGCCAGCGGAAGCAGCTCCAACCGCGGCACGTCGGTCAGCAGCGACTCGAGGTGGTGCCCCGCGTTGCCGCCAACCGGGACGACGGCGCGGACGGCGTGGCCGTTGACCGCCAGCGCGCGGGCGACGTTGATGCCCTTCCCGCCGGGATCGACCTGACGCGTGGACGCGCGGTGGACGCGGCCGCGCTCGAGTCGGTCGACGGTCAGCGTCACGTCGAGGCTGGGGTTCGGGGTGACCGTGACGATCATGCGCGCACCACCCGCGGGCCGGCGGCCGCCAGATCGGAGGCGGTCTCGTCGTCCACCCGTTGGTCGGTGACGAGGACGTCGACCTCGTCGAGCGCACCGAAGCGGGCGAACTGGTCATCGCCGAGCTTGGTGTGGTCGGCGACGACGACCACGTGGCGTCCGGCGGCGAGCATCGCGCGCTTCACGGCGGCCTCCTCGGGGTCGGGCGTGGTCAGGCCGCGAGCGACCGAGATGCCGTTGGTGCCGAGGACGGCGACGTCGACGACCAGCTCGCGGAGGGCCCGCGTGGTCCAGTCCCCCACCGCGGCGAGCGTGCGGCCGCGGACGCGGCCGCCGAGCAGCATCAGCGTGACGTTGGACCGGGCGGCCAGCTCGGTCGCGATCGGCAGCGAGTCGGTCACGACCGTGATCTCGCGGTCGGTCGGCAGCTGGTGCGCCAGGCG
>JBAZOW010000315.1:0-3748 GCA_041648495.1 Patulibacter sp. | reverse complement strand
CCGACGCGTTGCCCGGCCGTCACGGCCGCGTTCCGCCGGACCGTCGACGCCACCCCGAGCAGGGTCGTCGTCCAGCCCCCGCAGGCCACGGTGACCGCATCGCCCTGCGGGGTCCTCCCCGCGAACCGGACCCGCCCCCCGCACGGGGCCGCGACCGCGTCACCCGGTCGTGCCGCGAGTCGCACGCCCCGGCGTTGGTCCGCGACGAACGGCCGAGAACGGTCGTAGTGGAAGCCGTCCCGGACCGGTCCCGGAGTCGGGCGAATCAGCGGCGGCGGATCGACCATGGACGGACCGTAGAGCCCGCAGCACCCGCACTCCCGATCCGGATCGAATCGGCACGAAGCGGGTACGCACTGGGTACGGATCCACACTGTGGGTCCGCACGCTCGGGCGCCGACTCGTCTCCTCCCCGGACCACGACGAGTCGGCGCCGAGCACCAAGAGCTCCGATCACCCGAACGCGAGGACCCGCATGCCCGTGACCGCCGCCCGACTTCTCGTCCGCTGCCTCGAGCAGGAGGGGGTCGAGTACGTCTTCGGGATCCCCGGCGAGGAGAACATCCACTTCGTCGACGCGCTGCAGGACTCGCCGATCCGTTACGTGCTCGTGCGGCACGAGCAGGCGGGCTCGTTCATGGCCGAGATCTACGGGCGGCTGACCCAGCGGGCGGCCGTCGTGTCGTCGACGCTCGGGCCGGGTGCGATCAACATGCAGCTCGGCGTCGCCGACGCCACCACCAACAGCACGCCGCTGATCGCGCTCTCGGCGCAGGTCGGCCGCGACCGGTCGTACAAGGAGTCGCACCAGGGGGTCGACCTGGTCGCGATGTTCGACCCGATCACCAAGTGGGCGGCGCTGGTACCGACCGCCGAGTCGCTGCCGGAGATCGTCCGCAAGGCGTTCAAGACCGCGCAGACCGAACGTCCCGGGGCGGTCTACCTGGCGGTGCCCGAGGACATCGAGGAGCAGGAGGTCGCCGATGCCCTGGCGCCGCTGCCGATCGATCGGGTCCGCCCGAACGAGCCCGCCGACGGTCAGATCGCGCGGGCGATCGAGCTGCTCCACGGAGCGGAGCAACCGATCCTGCTCGCCGGCCACGGGGCCGCCCGCGAGGGCGCCACCGACGCGCTGATCCGGTTCGCCGAGCACACCGGCATTCCCGTCGCCACGACCTTCCACGGCAAGGGCGTGTTCCCCGACGACCACCCGCTGGCGCTCGGCGCGGTCGGGTTCATGCAGCACGACTACGTCAACTTCGGCTTCGACGCGGCCGACGCGATCATCGCGGTCGGCTACGAGCTCCAGGAGTTCGACCCGCGGAAGATCAACCCCGACGGCGACACGCCGATCATCCACATCCACCGCGGTCCGGCCGAGGTCGACGCGCACTACCCCGTCGCGGTCGGCCTGCACGGATCGATCGGACGCGCGCTCGACCAGCTGGTCGCCGCCTCCTCGCCGAACGGCGACGTACCGAAGGACGTCCCCGAGGCCGCCGACTGCCACGCCTCGCAGCTGCTCCGCGAGGAGCTGGAGCGCGGCGCGGCCGACGACCGCTTCCCGCTCGCGCCGCAGCGGATCGTCGCCGACACCCGCGAGGCGCTCGGCCGCGAGGACATCGTGCTCGCCGACACCGGCGCGGTGAAGATGTGGATGGCCCGGCTCTACCCGACGTTCGCCGCCAACACCTGCCTGCTCTCCAACGGCCTGTCGACGATGGGCTTCGCGCTGCCCGGAGCGATCGGCGCGCACCTGGCGAACGGCGACGAGCATCCGAACCGCAAGGTGCTCGCGGCCACCGGCGACGGGGCCTTCCAGATGCACGCCCAGGAGATCGAGACGGCGATCCGCGAGCGGATCCCGCTCTGCGTACTGATCTGGGACGACGGCGGCTACGGCCTGATCGAGTGGAAGATGGAGATCGACCTCGGTCGCTCGTCGTCGGTCCGCTTCGGCAACCCCGACATCGTGAAGTTCGCCGACAGCTTCGGCGCGAAGGGCGTCCAGATCACCGCCGCCGACCAGCTGCTGCCCGCGCTCCGCGAGGGCCTGGCGTCGGACGGCGTCACGGTGATCAACTGCCCCGTCGACTACGGCGAGAACATGCGCCTGACCGACCGGCTCGGGAAGCTCGACGACGCGCTCTGACCGCGTTCCGGGTCGGCCGCCCGCCCGCTGGGAGCACTTGATCGGCCACGACCCGGCGAACACCTCCCGGCAGGCCGCGGACCGACGCGGGAACACTTGACCGGGCGTGACCCGTCGAAGGTCTCCCGGTAGGCCGGGCGGGAGGCCGACGCGGCGGAAGGCATCCCGCGCCGAGCGGCGTAGATGGCACGGATGCCCTCCGCGCTGCGCCTACCCGCCCTCCGCGCGATCGTCGACACCCGCGCCGGACGCCTACTCGTCGGCGTGGTGGCCGTCGTCGCGCTCCTCACCATCGTCGGCCTGATCGCGCTCTGGCCCTCGGGATCGGGTCCGACGGTCGACGGCGCCGCCAAGACGACCGTCGGCGGCACGGTGACGGAGGTCCGCTCCGAGTCGTGTGGCGGCCCGACCGAGCAGCAGTGCCGCACCGCGGTGGTCCGGGTCGAGGACGGGGCCGACCAGGGCGCCGAGGTCGAGGTGATGCTCGGCCCGGTCGAGGTCAGCCCGGATCTGCAGGTCGACCAGAACGTCCGGTTGATCGACCAGTCCCCGGCCCCCGGGACGCCCGGGGCCGAGGACGCCGACGCCGGCCCGACCTACGGCTTCAGCGGCGTCGACCGGCGCACCCCGTTGCTGATCCTGGCGTTGCTCTTCGGCATCCTCGGCGCGGTGGTCGCCCGCAGCCGCGGGGTGCTGGCCCTGGTCGGCACCGGTCTGAGCCTGTCGCTGGTGATCCTCTGGCTCGTCCCCGCGATCCTCGACGGCCACCCGCCGCTGCTCGTCGCCACCGTCGGAGCGCTGGCGGTGATGTTCGTCACCACGATCCTGACCTACGGGATCACGGCGCAGAGCCTGGCGGCGGTCACGGGGATCGGCGTCTCGCTGTTGGTCGCCGGCCTGCTCGGCGTCTTCTGGACCGGGGTCACCGGGCTGGACGGCAAGGAGAGCGAGCTCAGCTCGTTCGCGCTCCAGGGGGCAGGCGACCTCCCGCTCGGCGGGATCCTGCTGGCGGGGATGGTGATCGGCGCGCTCGGGGTGATCACCGACACCGTCGTGTCGCAGGTCTCGACGGTCGCGGCCCTGCACCGCGCCAACCCGAAGCTCTCCCCGCGCGTGCTCTACCGCGAGGCGTTCGTCGTCGGCCGCGACCACCTCTCCGCGACGATCCACACCCTGGTCCTGGCCTACGCCGGCGCGACGCTGCCCCTGCTGCTGGTGGCCTCGGCGTCCGGCATCGGCTTCGGCGACGCGGTCAACGACGCGGGCCTAGCCGAACCGATCGTCTCGACGCTCGTCGGCAGCGCGGCGCTGCTGCTCTCGGTGCCGCTGTCGACGGCTTTGGCCGCCGCGCTCGTCGGCCGCCTGCCGGTCGAGGCGATCCCCGACGCGGGGCACCATCACCACCATTAGGACGAGCACCCTGGCCTGAGAATGCTTCTCGTCCTCAACCGCTTGGCCGAGAAGGCCGATGGGTAGAGGATCGTGCCATGAGCGAGCATCACACCCACGGCGATCACCCCCACGTTCACGGTCCCGACTGCGGCCATACGGCGGTCGAGCACGAGGGCCACGTCGACTACCTGCACGACGGGCACC
>JBAZOW010000314.1:0-3767 GCA_041648495.1 Patulibacter sp. | reverse complement strand
GCAGTACCTCTACGAGGACGGCACGGACGCGCACTTCATGGACGCCGAGTCGTTCGAGCAGCTGGCGATCCCGCTCGACAAGGTCCAGTCGGCGCTGCGGTTCATCCTGGCCAACGACAAGGTCCAGATCCTCTTCATCGACGATCAGCCCGCCGACATCCAGCTGCCCGCCTCGGTCGAGCTGCAGATCGCGCACACCGAGCCCGGCCTCCGCGGCGACACCGCGTCGGGCGGCGGCGACAAGCCGGCCACGCTGGAGACGGGCGCGGAGATCCGCGTCCCGTTGTTCATCAACGTGGGGGACCGAGTGAAGGTCCAGACGGAAACCGGCGACTACATGTCCCGGGCCTGATCGCACCGACCGTCCTCCGCGCATGTCCCGCAGGAGCGATCAGCGGCGAGCCGCCGTCTTCACCGTCTACCAGCACGACCTCACGGGACGTCCGCTGCACGAGCTCTTCGAGCGCGATGCGGCGATGTTCACCCGGTCGCTCGCGCACGCCACGACCGACTTCCAGGACGAGTTCGACGCCCTGATCGGCCAGTACGCCAAGGGCTGGACGATCGACCGGATCGCCCCGCTCGAGCGCTCGATCATGCGGGTCGCGCTGCTCGAGATGCTGCACCCCGAAGCGGTCCCCGGCGACACGCCGATTCCCGCCGAGGGCGCGATCTCGGAAGCGGTCGACACCGCCAAGAAGTTCTGCTCCGCCGAGGCGCCCAAGTTCGTCAACGGCATCCTGGCCGCGATCCTGCGCGAGCAGGGCACGACCGCCTGAGCCAGGTCGAGCACGGCGCTCTGCGCCGATCGATCCTGCACACTGTGGGGGTGGCAGACGTGGATCCCGCACGGGACTTCCAGATCCAGATCGCGCGCTTGGAGCACGCCCTCGGGCGGGTCTCCGACGCCGAGACGACCGACGACGAGCTGGTCAGCGCCGCCGAGCAGCTGGCCCAGTCGGCGTCCGACGCGGACGCCGCGTTGGACCGCGTGCTGCGCGACGCGGGCGGCACGCGATGACCGCCGGCTACCCCGACGACCTGCGGGCGATCGTCGACGACTACCTCGACGCGCTGCGGTTCCCGGCGCGGAGCCCGGGCGTGGCCGGTCTCGAGGACGCGATGCGCTACTCGCTGCTGGCCGGCGGCAAGCGGATCCGCCCGGTGCTGGCACTCGCGACCGCCCGCGCCGTCGATCTCGACCAGGACCAGGCGCTCCCGCTGGCGGCGGCGATCGAGCTGATCCACACCTACTCGCTGATCCACGACGACCTGCCGGCGATGGACGACGACGACCTGCGCCGCGGCCGTCCGACCTGTCACGTCGCCTACGGCGAGGACGTCGCGATCCTGGCGGGCGACGCGCTCTACGCCGAGGCCTTCCACCTGCTGCTGCGCCGCCGCAAGGGCACGGAGCATCCGCTTCCGGCCGAGCGGCTGCTCGCGGCGGCGTCCGAGCTGGCCGACGCGACCGGCGTCGACGGGATGGTCGGCGGGCAGTTCCTCGACGTCACCGCCGACAAGGCGAGCGCCGAGGGCAACGCGGTGCAGACCGCCGACGAGCTGCGGATGCTCCACGAGCTGAAGACCGGACGCCTGATCGGGGCCTCGGTCGGCTGCGTGTTGCAGCTCGCCGGCCTGGACGACGAGCGGGCCCGGCCGTTCCGCGAGTTCGCCGACCACCTGGGCGTGCTGTTCCAGATCGTCGACGACATCCTCGACGTCACGGGGACCGACGCCGCCCTGGGCAAGCCCAGCGGCAGCGACGAGCGGCACGACAAGCGGACGTACGTGACCGAGTACGGTCTAGAGGGTGCGCAGCGCATGGCCGCGACGCACCACGAGGCCGCCGAGGACGCCCTTCACGCCGCGGTGCCGTCAGGAGCTGACGATTTGCATACCCTCACCACCTTCATCCACACGAGGACGAACTGACCCGTGACTCGGCTGCTCGATCGCATCGACCGTCCCCAGGATCTGCACGCGCTCTCCGACGAGCAGCTGCAGCAGGTCGCGCAGGAGGTCCGGGAGCACATCATCGACACGGTCGGTGAGATCGGCGGGCACTTCGGGGCCAACCTCGGGACCTGCGAGATCGCGGTCGCGGTCCATTCGTTGATCGACAGCCCGCGCGACAAGGTGCTGTGGGACGTCGGCCACCAGGCCTACCCGCACAAGATCCTGACCGGGCGCCGCGACCAGCTGCCGACGATCCGCAAGTACGGCGGCCTGGCCCCGTTCTGCTCGATCCCCGAGTCCGAGCACGACATCATGGGCGCCGGCCACGCGTCGACCTCGATCGGCTACGGCGTCGGGCTCAGCGAGGCCGAGCGGCTGAAGGCGAAGACCGCGGGCGTCGAGGATGCCGACCCGCCGAAGGTCGTCGCGGTGATCGGTGACGGCTCGATGACCGGGGGCGTCGCCTTCGAGGCGGCGCACCAGGCCGGCGGCCTCGGCACCCCGCTGGTCGTGATCCTCAACGACAACGGGATGTCGATCTCGCCGAACGTCGGCGCCCTGTCGCGCTACTTCCAGGGTGTCCGGCTCAACCCCAAGCTCTGGCACGGGCGCGAGCGGGTCGAGGAGAAGCTGACCGACCTGCCCGCCGGGCTCGGCGGGCTCGTCGAGCGCGTCGGTCCGCCGCTCAAGGGCTCGATGAAACTGCTCAACTCCGAGGGCGAGCTCTGGGAGTCGCTGGACTGGGCCTACGTCGGCGTCGTCGACGGCCACGACGTCCACGCGCTGCGTCAGGCCCTGCGCAAGGCGTTCGCCGCCAACCGTCCGGTCGTCGTCCACGTGAAGACCGTCAAGGGCAAGGGCTTCGCGCCGGCCGAGGACGGCGGCCTGGAGGGCATGGAGCAGTGGCACGCCGCCAAGCCGAACAGCATCGTCGGCGGCGCTCCCGCGCCGAAGGCCCCCACCAACCCCGACGCGCCCGCCAAGCCGCCGACCTACACCCAGGTCTTCGGCGAGCGGATGATCGAGGAGGTCCGGGCGGACCGCCGCGTCGTCGGCATCACCGCGGCGATGAACTCCGGCACCGGCCTCAACCTGCTGCAGGTCGCCGAGCCCGACCACTACTTCGACGTCGGGATCGCCGAGCAGCAGGCGCTGCTGTTCGCGTCCGGGCTGGCGCTCGAGGGCCTCAAGCCGGTCGCGGCGATCTACTCGACGTTCCTCCAGCGCGCCTACGACCAGATCGTCCACGACATCTGCCTCCAGGAGCTGGACGTCGTCCTGGCGATGGATCGCGCCGGCCTGGTCGGCGACGACGGTCCGACGCACCACGGCGTCTTCGACATCGGGTACCTGCGGGCGCTGCCCAACATCGTCGTCGCGGCCCCGCGCGACGAGTCGCAGCTGGTGCACATGCTGCATACCGCGATCGCGCACGAGGGCCCGTTCGCCCTCCGCTACCCGCGCGGCGAGGGCACCGGCGTGCCGCTGCCGGAGTCCGCGTCGCGGATCCCCGTCGGCAAGGGCGAGCTGCTGCGCCGCGGCGAGCGGGTCGCGATCCTCGGCTACGGCTCGGGGGTCGGGGTCGGCCTGGAGGCGGCCGCGATCCTCAGCGAGGCCGGCCACGAGGTGACGGTCGCGGACGCGCGCTTCGCCAAGCCGCTCGACCTGGGGCTGCTGCGCGAGCTCGCGACGTCCCACGACCTGCTGGTCACGGTCGAGGAGGGCGTGCTGGCCGGCGGCTTCGGCTCGGGCGTCTGGGAGGCCTGCGAGGAGCACGGGATCGACTGGGCGAACGGGGTCAACGGCCA
>JBAZOW010000313.1:0-3784 GCA_041648495.1 Patulibacter sp. | reverse complement strand
CGTCGCCGAGCCGTAGCGTCCGCGCCCCGTCGCTGGTCTCGACGGTGAGGATCACCGCCGACTCGCCCTCGTGGTCCTGCAGCACGTGGCGCAGGCGGCCGAGCGCCGACTCCTTGACCGACGACCCGTCGATCCGCACGTAGAGCTCGGTCGGGGCGGCGAGCGCGGCCCGCTCGGCGCGGCGCTCGTCGGTGGCGCCCTTCGAGGCCTCCAGCTCCTTGGCCGACGGCTGGAACGGCTTGGCGCTCTGCACCAGCAGCGCCGCCCGCTCGTCGTCCTTCAGGTCCAAGCGCCCGCGGATCAGCACGATCTCGTCGGGCTGGAGGATCGACTCCAGCTCGGCCACGCCCTTGGGGAAGACGACCAGGTCGATCGTGCCCTCGGTGTCCTCCAGCGTGCCGCGCAGCATCACGTCGCCCTTGCGGGTGTTCAGCCGCCGCATGTCGGCGACCATCCCGCCCAGCTCGATCCACGAGTCGTGGGCCTGGCTGCGCACGTCGGCCAATCCGCAGGCGGTCGCCCGGGTCAGCGCGTCGCGGACGTCCTTCAGCGGGTGCGCCGAGAGGAAGAGGCCGATGGTCTCCTTCTCCATCCCCAACAGCTCGCGCTGGTCGAACTCCCCGGTCGGGATCGGCGGATGAGCCGATCCGGCGGACCCCATCCCCCCCGCCGAGCCGTTGCCGTTCGGCGCGGGATCGCCGAAGTCGAAGATCGACCCCTGCCCCGCCGCGGCGTCCTGCTGGACCTTCTTGCCGACCTGCTGGGCGTCCTCGACGACCGCGAGCATGCCCTTGCGGGTGGCCCCGGTCGAGGTGAAGGCCCCGCAGCGGATCAGCGAGTCGAGCGCCTTGCCGTTGACCGCGCGGAAGTCGACCCGCTCGCAGAAGTCCCAGATCGAGGAGAACGGACCGTCCTCCTCGCGGGCGGCCTTGATCGCCTCGACCGCGCCGTAGCCGACCCCCTTGACCGCGTCGAGCCCGAAGCGGATCTTGCCGTCGTGCACGGTGAACTCGTGGTCCGACTCGCCGACGTCGGGCGGCAGCACGTCGATCCCCATCTCCTCGCAGGTGTTGAGGAAGAACGGGACCTTGTCCTTCGTCGACATCACCGACGAGAGCAGCGCCGCCATGTACTCGGCGGGGAAGTTGGCCTTGAGCCAGGCCGTCCGGTACGAGACCAGGGCGTAGCAGGCCGCGTGCGACTTGTTGAACGAGTAGTTCGCCGCGTTGAGGTTGGTCTGCCACATCCAGTCGATGACGCCCGGATCGGTCCCGGAGGCCTTGCAGCCGTCGCGGAACGCCGGCTCCAGCAGCGCCATCTTGTCGAGCTGCTTCTTGCCGATCGCCTTGCGGAGGTCGTCCGCCTGACCCGGGGTGAAGCCCCCGAGGTCGCGGGCGATCCGCATCGACTGCTCCTGGTACAGGATCACGCCCTTGGTCGGGCCGATGATCGGCGCCAGCCGCGGATCCGGGATCGAGATCCGCGACGGGTCGTGCTTGCCCAGCGCGTACGTCGGGATCTGATCCATGGCGCCCGGGCGGTACAGCGCCACCAGGGCGATCAGGTCGTCGAACTCCGTCGGCACGACCTGGCGCATCGCCTTGCGCATGCCCTCGGACTCGAACTGGAAGACGCCGACCGAGTCGCCGCGGGCGAGCATCTGGTAGGTCGCGGGGTCGTCGAGCGGGATCGCGTCGATGTCGATCCGCTCGCCGCTGGAGCCCTGGATGATCGTCAGCGCGTCCTGGATCACGTCCAGGTTGCGCAAGCCGAGGAAATCCATCTTCAGCAGGCCGAGCTCCTCGACCGGCCCCATCGGGAACTGCGTGACCCGCTTGAAGACCTTGTCGCCGTGCTCGTCGACCGTCTTCGAGTCGGCGATCTGGATCGGGACGACCGACGACAGGTCGCGGTCCGAGATCACGACCGCGGCGGCGTGGATGCCGGCGTTGCGGACGGTCCCCTCGATCCCCTGGGCGAGGTCGAGCACCTGCTTGGCGATCGGATCGCCGTCGTAGGCGGCGCGCAGCTCGGTGCCCTCGGCCAGGCACTTCTCCAGCGGCGGGGTCTTGCCCATGATCGGGTCGGGGATCAGCTTGGCCAGCCGGTCGCCGGTCGCGTAGTCGAAGCCGAGCACGCGCGCGGCGTCCTTGGTCGCGTTGCGCGGCAGCATCCGGCCGAAGGTGACGATCTGGGCGACCGACTCGCGACCGTACTTGTCGGTCACGTACTTCATGACCTCCTCACGGCCACGAACCGAGAAGTCGATATCGATATCCGGCATCGACACGCGGTCCGGGTTGAGGAAGCGCTCGAACAGCAGGTCGTAGTGCAGCGGGTCGATGTCGGTGATCCGCAGCGAGTAGGCGATGATCGAGCCGGCGGCCGAGCCACGGCCCGGACCGACCGAGATCCCGTGGTCCTTGGCCCACTTGACGAAGTCGTGGACGATCAGGAAGTAGGCGTCGTAGCCCATCTTGTTGATCACCGCGAGCTCCATGTCCGCGCGCTCGCGCGCGGCGGCGGGGATCGGATCGCCGTAGCGCTCGCGCAGGCCGGCGGTGACCAGGTCCTCGAGGTACTTCTGCTCGTCCTCGCCCTCGGGCAGGAACCGCGGCAGCAGCGAGCCCTCGCCGAGCGGGATGTGGACGTCGCAGCGCTCGGCGATCTCGAGCGTCGTCGGCAGGGCGTCGGACCAGCCGCCGTACTGCGTGGCCATCTCCTCGTTGCTCTTGACGTAGAACTCGTTGGTCGAGAACGACATCTTCGGGTTGGCCAGCGTCGACTGGGTCTGCACGCAGAGCAGCGCCGCGTGGGCGTCGTAGTCGTGCTTGTGCAGGTAGTGAATGTCGGCGGTGCCGACCAGCGGACGACCGGTCTCGCGAGCGATCTGCTCGATCCCGACGTTGCACTTCTCCTGCAGGTCGATCCCGTTCTTCTGGACCTCGAAGTAGACGTTGTCCTTGCCGACGACGTTGAACAGGTCGTCGACGTGGGCGCGGGCACCGTCGAGGTCGTCGTCGGCCAACCGGGTGCACATCTTCGACGCCAGGCAGCCGGTCAGCACGATCAGGCCGGTGCCGTGCTGGCTCATCTGACCGAGATCGACGCACGGCTTGCCGCGACGGTAGCCGCCGGTGAAGCCCATCGACGAGAGCTGCATCAGGTTGCGGTAGCCCTCGGTCGACTGCGCGATCACCGTCAGGTGATTCGGCTTCGTCTTGTCCTTCGAGGCGTGGTCGTCGACCAGGTAGAGCTCGCAGCCGATGATCGGCTTGATCCCTTCCTTGTTCGCCGCCTTGTACAGCTCGACGGCGCCGTTCATCACGCCGTGATCGGTCAGCCCGATCGCCGGTTGATCCAGCTCCGCGGCGCGCTTGACGAGCTTGCCGATATTCGTCTGCCCGTCCAGCAGCGAGTACTCGGAGTGGACGTGCAGGTGGACGCAGGAACCGGAACTCACCCCATGCAATCTAGGCCGTGGACCGGACGGCGAGGGGCGTCCCGGAGGGCGTCGGCGGGTCTGTTCCGGGAAGTCCCCGGAAACCCCGGGGAACGCGTTCGTCCGGCCGCGGCGCGTCCGCGCCGATCAGTCGTCGATCGGCGGGGTCGCCTGGGCGCGCAGGCGCGCGGCGGCATCCTCGAGGCCGCGGATCACCTCGTCGGCGACGTCCAGCCGACCGCGTGCAAGCAGCTCCTGGGCACTGCGCGCCAGGCCGCCGTCGAGCGGGGCGACCGCCGGGCGCGCCGGGTCGGCGCCGGATGCCGCGACCGGTGCGTCGTC
>JBAZOW010000312.1:0-3785 GCA_041648495.1 Patulibacter sp. | reverse complement strand
GGTCGACGCGCAGGGGCTGCAGCGGGTCGCCTTCCCGGTCGACAAGCTGACGTCGGAGGGGCTGGCCCACGACGTGCGGGCCGTTCAGGCGCAGCCGGCGGCCACGCCCGCGAAGCCGACGTCGCCCTCCCCCGTCGGGGCCGAGCAGACGTCGCGGTAGACCGAGCGCGGCCTTCCAGGCTCAGTTCGCGAGCGCGGACGGCGGGCTGGCCGCCAGCGCCGCCATCGCCGCGCCCTCGCGGTCGCGCGCGGCGTCGTAGACCGCCCACTGGTCGCCGGTCGGCCGCGAGGCCCAGCGGGTCCATGCGTCGTTCGCATCGTCCCGGGCGTCCTCCCAGGCCGCGAGCAGGGCGTCGTCCGCATCGGCCCGGCGCACGACGATCTCACGCGTGTCGGCGACGGAGTCGAGCAACCGATGGAGTTCGTGGTCTTGCGTCAGCACGGGGTGCCTCGGGCCGGGTCGTTTGCGGGTGGTATACCCGATAACCCCGGAGGACGCCAGAGGTTGCGTGCCGACCCCGGTCTGTGCGCGATGCACGGCGCCGGAACCGGACGGTCGCGCTACGGGTTGACCGGGCGACCCGGGTCGTGGGGATCGTCGAAGTCGTCGAGCTCGTCGAGCTCGTCCTCGTCGGGCAGGTGCCGGCCGGCGTACCAGAGCCCGCCCGCCACGATCAGCACCGGAGCCAGGTACAGCAGCACGTGGTACCAGTGGCCGATGTGCGCGAGCGGCATCACGAGAGCAACCATAGACCGAGCGACGTGAAGCCGACCATCACCGCGAGCATCCAGTACTGGGAGCGGGCGGCGGCGCGCGGACCGCGGAAGGTCCGCAGCGCCAGGTCGTGCGCGGCGACGAGGCCGGCGACGTGGCCGAGCACCAGCGCGGCGACCTGGACGTACCAGGTGCCGTTGCCGGTGAGCAGGCCGTAATCGACGCCCCAGTCCGCGGTGCCGAACCAGTTCGCCCCGGTGCCGCGGGGGTCCGAGAGCAGGAAGCCGAGGCTCTGGCCGCCCTGGGCCAGCAGCGAGCAGTAGTGCGCCACCGCGTAGCCGATCGCGATCGGGGCGAGCGTCGGCGCGAACCGGCCGAGCAGCTCACGGGGCGTGTGGCGGGTCGGATCGACGCGGTGGATCCCGAGGATCCCGACCCAGACGAAGCCCCAGATGATCCCGACGACGACCAGCATGCCGAGCGTTCGGGCGACGACGTCGGCGGCGGTGATCTCGAGGCCGAGGCCGAGGAAGATGTCCTCCAGCCACGGTCCGATCGCCCCGTCGTTGTTCCACAGCTCGCCGCCGGCGAGCCCATCGAAGGTGGTGATCCCGATCAGCACCAGGACGACCGCGGCGAGCCCCCGCTCCGGTCGGACCTCGACCAGGCCGGTGCCGGGCCAACGGACGTGCAGCCGTCCCTCGTGCCAGCGCAACGGGGCCAGCGACCCGGCGAGCCGGAAGTACTGCGCGAAGCCGTCGGCCTGGTCGAGGAAGCGGATCCCGTAGACGCTCGCGCCGATCAGCATCGCCGCGCCGTAGACCAGCGCGACGATCGCGAGCACGGCCGGGTCGTCGCGGTTCGGGGCCGCGAGCTCCAGCCAGCCGAAGCTCAGCAGGACGAGCGCGGCCGGGATCAGGCCTGCCCGCTCGGGGTAGGGCATCGGGCGCGGCAGGTTGCCGGACCCCGCGATCCGCTCGCCGAGCCAGGCGGCGGCCTCGGCGATCGCCCGCCACGGGCTGAGCACCCGCCAGAGGTCGCCGACGAACAGCGCCAGCACCGGGATCCCGACCCAGAAGCCGACGTAGACCATCGTCGGCGCGATGTTCGCCTGGACGTTGCTGGTCCCGGTCAGCCCTGCCCAGATCACGACCCCCCAGATCGCCACGCCGAGCGCGCCGAGCACGACCCGTCCGACGGTGCGGACGGCCTGCGGCACGGCGACCGAGCGACCCGCGGCGAGCGCGGCGAGTCGCGGACGTGGCCAGAGCACGGAGAGCGCGACGAACGAGACCACCAGCACGATCGCCGCGGCCCAGGCGAACAGCCACTCCGGGATCGGCAGGCTGCGCGGTCCGCTCAGGCCGTGCGCGGCGGCGGTCGACGGCAGCAGCAGGCAGAGCGCCGCGATCGCGACCACCGTACGACGGAGCGTGAGGGCGGGGCGCGATCGACGACTGAGGCGACCAATCACCCGGCGGATGGTAGGCCAGGGCGGCGAACGATGTACCGTGTCGCTCCGATGCGAGCACCCGCGCAGAAGATCGCCGCCCCCGCCTTCCCCCGGCCCGCGTTGTGGGCCAACGTGGCGATGATCCGGATGGATCAGCAGAAGGGCAAGCCGGTCCTGGTCGAGTTCTGGGACTTCTGCCGCCCGGCCTCGGTGCGCAGCGTCGAGTACCTGAAGCTCTGGCACGAGCGCTACGCCGAGCACGGCCTGAAGGTCGTCGGGGCGCACTGGCCCGGGTTCCCCTGCTCGACCGGCTACGAGGCGGTCGGCGCGGCGGTCAAGCGCCTGGGAATCGAGTTCCCGGTGCTGGTCGACGACGACGGGCGCTACCGCGACGAGGTCCAGGCGCCGGGCTGGCCGTCGCGCTACCTGTTCGACGGCCAGAGCTGGCTGGTCGACTACCACCACGGCGAGGGCGGCTACCGCGAGACCGAGGAGGCGATCCTCGAGCTGCTGGGCCGCGACGACGAGCCGATCGCCCCGCTGCGCCCGGTCGACGACGACGACGCGCTGCTGGTGGTGCCCAGCCCGGAGCAGGAGGGTGCCTGGTCGGGGACCTACACCGCGGGTGAGGTCTGGGTCGTGGCCGAGCCGCCGACCGACGGGGCCGGTGCGCTGATCGTCAACGGCGAGCGGATCGCGGTCGAGCACCCGGGCGCGTTCCGGCTGATCGGCCACGACGTCTCGACGACGGCCGAGCTGGAGCTGGAGCCGGTCGGCGAGACCGTCGTCCACGGGGTCAGCTTCGCGCCCGGACTGGCGCCGGACGCCGCCGAACCGGACTGAGCGCGCCGCCGGCCCGGACGGGCCGCGGTCACCGCCGATAGACCGGACGGGCTTCGGTCAGCCGTCGAGCAGGTCGACCAACCGCGGGACGCCGTCGGCCTCGATCCGCACCGCGCGGCCGGGGCGGTAGCCGGCGGGCTGGTCGGTGATCTCGTGCAGGTCCGGGCCGTTGAAGACCCAGGCCCCGCAGTTGAGCAGGGCGCCGCCGCGCGCCAGCCGCCACTCCCACGGGACGTCGCCCGCCAGCGGTCCCGCGCGGTGGGTGTGGCCGACGATCAGGGCGTCCGGTGCGACCCCGAGCTGGTCGATCGCCCGGGCGATCCCCTGGTTGCCCGCGATCCGCAGCCGCTCCGGCGTCAGCTGGGACTCGTAACGCCCCAGTCCGGCGCGCCCGAGCGCCCGGGTCGCGATCGGGACGGCCCGCCGCAGGGCGACCCCGCGCCAACCGCGGCCGGCGTTGATCTGCCGCCAGACGCCGCTCGAGGTCCGCTGCGAGCGGGTCAGCCCGCTGCTGGTCGCGTACTCGGCCATGCCGTCCATCCAGCCGTAGGCTGGTCCGAGCACCTGCTCGAAGTCGTCCGGCGTGCGGAGCCCGTCGGCGGTCATCCCGTGCGGTCGGCCGGCCACGGCGGAGGCCAGCCGTTCCATCGTGGGCATCCGCCAGACCGCGTCGACGTAGTGGCCGTGGCTGACCAGCACGCCGCCCGTCCCCGGGTCCGTGGCCCCGTCGCCCTCGCGCGGCGGCACGAGCCAGGCCGCGGGGTAGGCGACGCG
>JBAZOW010000311.1:0-3787 GCA_041648495.1 Patulibacter sp. | reverse complement strand
CGGCGAGCACGCGCTCGCCACCGGGACGGCGGCGCCGGCGGTCGAGGCCCCGACCGGCGGCGTGCCGGTCGCGGCCTAGGACGTCGCGCCCGCCCCGGCCACGATCGATTCCGGGCCGGGGTGGCAGGCGGTCGCGCTCGCCCCGAGGTCGCGGTCAGGCGGTCGTCGCGGCGACGGGCGCGGCGGTCTCCGCACCCGCGATCTGGATCGCGCAGACGCCCCCCGCGGTGAACCCGTCGGGACCGATGTCGAACGCGCCGTTGAACCGGGCGCGGTACTGCTCCCAGGCGATCGCGCTGGTCAGCGCGACCAGCTGCTTCTCGTCGAACTGCTCGCGCAGCGCGGCGAACAGCCGGTCGTCGACGCGCACCGGCGTCTGGCTCATCGCCTCGGCGTAGTCGAGCACCAGCCGCTGCCGCTCGTCGAACGCCGGGCTCTCGCGGTGCCGGTGCAGGTCGCGGATCTGCTCCTCGCTCGCCCCGTGCTGGGTGCGGGCCAGGAACGAGCCGATGTCGATGCAGAACTCGCAGCCGATCAGCGTCGCGGCCTTCAGCGACGCCAGCTCGGTGAGCAGGGGATCGACGTCCTTGGCCCGGTCGAGCTGCCGTTCCATCGCGCCGACGCCGACCGTGATCCCCGGGTGGAGCAGGCCGACCCGCAGCGCGGTCATCACCTTGCCGGTCCGGCGCCGCGACTCGCGGAAGGCGTAGCGGGCGAAGAGCCCGCCCTCACCGTCCTGAACCCCTTGCAGACGTGCCATCGAGATCCTCCTCGTTCGGTCCCCGTGGGACCCGTCGGGACGTGACCCGACGACGTGTGTACGACCGTACCGAGACTAGACTCGGGCCGGCACGATGCACAAGGACCAGAAGCCGACCGCGGAACCGGACCACGCACCAGGACGCCCCGCCGGCGGCCGGGATCTGGCGCTGACCCTGACCCGGGGCGCGGGACCGCTGCACCGCCAGCTCGAGGACGCGCTGCGCGGCGCCGTCCACGACGGACGGCTGACCGCCGACGAGCCGCTGCCCGCGACCCGCACGCTGGCCACCGACCTGGGCGTCTCGCGCGGCGTGGTGGTCGAGGCCTACGCCCAGCTGGTCGCGGAGGGCCTGCTGCGGACCGTGCCCGGCGGCGGGACGCGGGTCGGCGCGCGGCCGGAGGGGGAGGCGGCACCGGGACGGCCGGGGTTCTCGCCGCCTCCACCGCGGATCGACCTGCGGACGTTCGTGCCCGAGCTGGCGGCCTTCCCGCGACGGGCGTGGATCGACGCCACGGCGCAGGCGGTGCGCCACGCCACCGACGCCCAGATGGCGCTGCCCGATCCGACGGGCGACCGTGCCGTCCGCGAGACCCTGGTCCGCTACAGCGGTCGGGCGCGGGGGGTCCGCGCCGACGCCGACGGGGTGATCGTGACCTCCGGCAGCATGCAGGCGGTCAAGCTGCTCGCGGAGCTGCTGCGGCGGCAAGCCGAGCGCGACGGCGTCCCGGGGACGGTGGTGGTCGAGGCGCCGGGGTTCCTGCTGCACCGGCTCTGCCTGGAGCGCGAGGGACTGCGGGTGATCCCGGTGCCGGTCGACGCGCACGGACTGCGGGTCGACGCGCTGCCGGCGGACGGCGCGACGGCGGTGCTGGTCACGCCCGCCCACCAGTACCCGCTCGGTGGCGAGCTGCCGCCGGCGCGGCGGGCGGCGCTGCTGGCCTGGGCGGCGCGCCACGACGCCTACGTGATCGAGGACGACTACGACGGCGAGTACCGCTACGCGGGCGAGGCCCCGACCGCGCTGCAGGCGGACGCGCCGGAGCGGGTGGTCTACCTGGCGACCGCCAGCAAGACGCTGGCGACGGCGCTGCGGCTGGGCTGGATGGTCGTGCCGCCGGCGCTGCGCCCGGAGCTGGCCGAGGCCAAGCTGTGGGCCGACGGGGGCAGCTCGGCGATGGTCCAGCATGCCCTGGCGGCGATGGTCACCGCCGGGGCCTACGACCGCCACGTGCGGCACACCCGCGAGCGCTACCGTCGCCGCCGTGAACGGTTGCTGGCCGCGTTGTCCGCCACCGTCCCGGACGCCCGCTCGATCGGTGCCGCGGCCGGCCTGCACCTAGCCCTGCGGCTGCCGTCGGACGTGGCGATCGACCGCCTGCAGGCCGAGGCGGACGCCGCCGGGGTCGCGGTCCAGGGACTGGTCGTCGGCGACGACCCGCTGTCGGGCGGCGACGACCATCCGCTCGCCGGGCCGGTGCTGCTGGTCGGCTTCGGCAACCTGCCCGACGCGCTGGTCGACGACGCCGCGGCGGCGGTCGGCCGGATCGTCACGGCGGCGCGGACCGCACCCTGAGTACCGTTGTCGGCATGCGTGTCCGCTTCGCTCCGTCTCCCACCGGCGCCCTCCACGTCGGCGGCGCCCGCGCCGCGCTCTACAACTGGCTGATGGCCCGGCAGAGCGGCGGGACGTTCGTGCTGCGGATCGAGGACACCGACCGCGAGCGCTCGACGCCGGAGAACATCGAGCAGATCCTCGATGCGCTGCGCTGGCTCGGCCTGGACTGGGACGGCGAGCCGGACCTCCAGACCACCCACGAGCAGCGCCACCGCGCCGTCGTCCAGCAGCTGCTCGACGAGGACAAGGCCTACCGCTCGACCGCGACCGCGGACGACGTGCGGGCGTTCAAGGACGAGCACGGAGCCGGCGTCGGCTTCCGCGGCGGCGACCACCCGACCCGCAGCCACGAGGAGGGCGTCGGCGCGGTGCGCCTGCGCGTCCCCGAGGGGGAGACGGTGGTCCGCGACCTGGTCCGCGGCGACACGACCTTCCAGAACGTCCACATGGACGACCCGGTGATCGCCCGCGCCGACGGCAGCCCGCTCTACAACCTGGCCGTCGCGATCGACGATCACGACGCCGAGATCACCCACGTCGTGCGCGGCGAGGATCACCTGTCCAACACCCCGAAGCAGCTGCTGGTCTACGCGGCGCTCGGGGCCGAGCCGCCCGCCTTCGCCCATCTGCCGCTGCTCCACGGTCCCGACGGCAAGAAGCTCTCCAAGCGCCACGGCGCGGCGTCGGTCCAGGAGCTGCGCGACGCGGGCTACCTGCCCGACGCGGTGATCAACTACCTGGCGCTGCTCGGCTGGGGCGACGCCGACGACGAGACCGAGATCTCGCGCGGCGAGCTGGTCAAGCGGTTCGACATCGGCCGCGTCTCGAAGAACCCGGCGCGGTTCGACGAGACCAAGCTGAAGTGGCTCAACGGGCGCTACCTGCGGGCGCAGGGCGTCGACGGTCTGACCGCGACGATCGCCGGGCACCTGGAGGCGAGCGGCCACGGCGACGCGATCATCGGTCGCGACGAGCTGCTGCGGACGGCGGTCGAGATCAGCCAGGAGAAGATCCAGACCGTCGACGACTTCTGGCCGCTGGCGGGCTTCCTCTTCAGCGGTCCGGTCGACGACGAGAAGGCCCGGGCCAAGTGGCTCGACGCGGGGCACCGCGCGAACCTCGAAGCGGTACGCGACACGTTGTCGAGCCTCGAGGAGTTCTCGGTCGCCTCGGTCGACGCGGCCCTGCGCCTGCTGGTCGGCGAGCTCGACGCCAAGGCCAAGGACGTCTTCCAGCCGCTGCGCGTGGCGCTCGCCGGTACGGCGATCTCGCCCGGCGTCTTCGAGTCCGCCGCCGCGCTCGGCCGGGACGAGACGCTGGCCCGGATCGACGCGGCGTTGGCGGGCATCGAGGGCTGATCCGGGCGGGGGGAGCAGCTCGCGCTCAAGGTTCCGGGGCGGGCTGCCGAT
>JBAZOW010000310.1:0-3787 GCA_041648495.1 Patulibacter sp. | reverse complement strand
CCATCGCACCCGCTCGGTCTGTCAGCATCCCGGCCGTGCCCGTCCCGCTGTTCGACACCGTCACGCCGCTCCGCGCGCTGCGCCCCGAGATCGACGCCGCGATCGCCCGGGTCGTCGACTCCGGCGCGTTCATCCTCGGCCCGGAGGTGAGCGCCTTCGAGCAGGAGTTCGCGGCCTACCTCGGCGCGAAGCACGCCGTGGGCGTGGCCAACGGCACCGAGGCGCTGACGATCGCGTTGCGGGCGCTGGGCGTCGGACCCGGCGACGAGGTGATCGTCCCGTCGTTCACCTTCTACGCCAGCGCCGAGGCGATCCCGCCGACCGGCGCGACCCCGGTCTTCTGCGACATCGATCCGCGGACGTACTGCGTCACCCCGGAGGCCGTGAAGGCCGTGATGACGCCGCGGACCAAGGCCGTGATCGCGGTCCACCTGTTCGGCAACGTCGCCCCGGTCCGCGAGATCGAGGCGCTCGGCGTGCCGGTCGTCGAGGACGCCGCGCAGAGCGCGGGCACCGTCTCCGCGGCGGGTCGTCCGGGGGCGCTCGGCACGATCGCCACGTTCAGCTTCTTCCCGTCGAAGAACCTCGGCGGGATCGGCGACGGCGGCGCGGTCGTGACCTCGTCCGCGGAGCTCGACGAGCGGGTGCGGATGCTGCGGTTCCACGGCTCGCACGACAAGGTCACCTACGACGAGGTCGGCTACAACTCACGGCTCGACGAGCTGCAGGCCGCGGTCCTGCGCGTGCAGCTGCCGCACCTGGACGGCTGGGCGGACGTGCGTCGCGCCGGCGGCCGGGCCTACGAGGCGGCCGGGCTCGGCGAGCTCGTCGACCTGCCGCGGGCGACGCCGGGCGCCGAACCCGCGTGGCACCTCTACGTGATCGGCAGCGACCGCCCGGACGCCGTCGCGGAGGCGTTGACCGCGGCCGGCCACGGCAACAAGCCCTACTACCGGGTGCCGGTCCACCTCCAGCCGGCGATGGCGTACCTCGAAGCCCGGGCCGAGCTGCCCGGCACCGCGGAAGCCGCCCGTCGCCACCTGGCGATCCCGATCAGCGGCGCGTTCACGGCCGAGCAGGCCGAGCAGGTCGTCGCGGCGATCCGTCCCGCGCTCGCGTAGGGGACCGATCCGAGCGTCGCGCCGCGGACGGCCGTGCGCGTCGAGTTCGCCGGGACTGTTGCGGTGAGCTCGACACGCACCGCCGGTCGGTCGGTCCCGGGAAGCCCCTAGGCTGTGCCGGGTGACCGCTGAGGACCAGACGTCCAGCCCGCCGCCGCGCCCTCTGCGCGCCGCGATCGTCGGCCTGGGGATGATGGGTCGCCACCACGCGCGGCTGCTGCAGACGTCGGGCGTGACGAGCTTCGCCGGCGCGGTCGACCCCGGCGGTGACCGGTTCGGAGCCGTCGGCGATCCGTCGCTGGTCTTCCCGACCGTCTCGGCGCTGCTCGACGCGTCGGTCCGCGGTGCCGACGCGCTGCCCGAGCTGGCGATCGTCGCCGTGCCGACCGAGGAGCACGTCGCCGCGGCGGTCGAGCTGGCCGAGGCCGGCGTGCACGTGATGATCGAGAAGCCGCTGGCCGAGACGCCGGAGCGGGCCCGCGAGCTGATCGCGGCGATCCGTGCGGCGGGGGTCCACGGCGCGGTCGGCCACGTCGAGCGCTGCAACCCCGCGCTGCTCGAGCTGCGACGGCGCGTGCAGGACGACCAGATCGGCCGGATCATCCACGTTGCGACCGAGCGGATCGGCCCGTTCCCGTCGCGGATCCGCGACGTGGGTGTGGTCAAGGACCTGGCGACCCACGACCTCGACCTGGTCGGCTGGCTCGGGGGCAGCGCGGTCGAGACCCTCGCCGCGCAGACCCAGCACCGGCTGGGGCGCCCGCACGAGGACCTGGTCAACGTCGTCGGGCGGCTCGACGGTGGCGTGACCTTCACCACGATGGTCGACTGGCTCTCACCGACGAAGGTCCGCCGGACCCGGGTGCTCGGCGAGCGCGGGATGCTCGTCGCCGACACCCTGACCGCCGACCTGACCTTCTACGCCAACGGCGAGGTCAGCAGCGAGTGGGACGCCTCGCGGACCCTGCGCGGGGTCAGCGAGGGCGACATGACCCGCTACGCGCTGTCGCGTCGCGAGCCGCTGCTGGTCGAGCTCGAAGCGTTCTGCGCCCTGGTCCGCGGCGACGAGCACGCGGGCGTGGTCACCTTGGAGGAGGGCCTGGCCGCGGTCGAGCTGGCCGACGCGGTGCTGCGCAGCGCGGCGACGGGGGAGACGGTGCGCATGTCCGACGAGGTGCCCGCGCACGACGGGAGCGTCCGATGAAGGTCGTCGTCGTCGCGCTCGGCAAGATCGGCCTGCCGCTCGCCGCGTTCGCGGCCCTGCGCGGCCACGAGGTCGTCGGCTGCGACATCGACGCCGGCGTCGTCGACCAGGTCGCCGCGGCCGAGGAGCCGTTCCCGGGCGAGACCGGCCTGGCGGAGGCCCTGCGCGCGACGGTCGCCGACGGACGTCTGCGGGCCACCACCGACACGGCGCAGGCCGTTGCCGAGGGCGCCGACCTGATCATCGTCGTGCCTCCGCTGGTCGTCGACGAGCAGGCCCGCCCGGCCTGGCGGGCGGTCGACGCGGCGATCGCCGCGGTCGCGGAGGGGCTGCAACGCCGTCACGCCGCGCACGGCACGACGGCGGGACCGGACGGCGACCCGCCGAGCGTGGTCGTCGAGACGACGATGCCGGTCGGCAGCACGCGCGGCCGGATCAGCCCGCTGCTGGCGACGGGGAGCGGGTTGCTCGAGGGCGTCGACTTCCACTCCGCGCACAGTCCCGAGCGCGTCTTCAGCGGCCGGATCTTCCGCGATCTGGAGACCTACCCGAAGCTCGTCGGCGGCCTCGACGCGACCGGCGAGGCCCGCACCGCCGAGCGCTACCGCACGCTGCTCGGCGCGGGCGACGACGGGCCGATCGAGGTCCGCGCGCTCGGCAGCGCCGAGGCAGCGGAGCTGACGAAGCTCGCCGAGACGACCTATCGCGACATCAACATCGGCTTCGCCAACGAGCTGGCGCGGCACGCGGATCGGATCGGCGTCGACGTCGACGCCGTGATCGACGCGGCCAACAGCCAGCCGTTCAGCCACATCCACCGTCCCGGCGTGGCGGTCGGCGGGCACTGCATCCCGGTCTACCCGCGGTTCTACCTGGCGGGCGACCCCGAGGCCACGCTGCCCGCCGCGGCGCGGGCGGCCAACCTGGCGATGCCGGGCTACGCGGTCGAGATGCTCGGCCACATGCTGGCCCGCGTGGCCGCCGAGAGCACGGCGACGCCGCTGGACGGTCAGCGCGTGCTCGTGCTCGGCGCGGCCTACCGCGGCGGCGTCAAGGAGACCGCGTTCAGCGGGGTCTTCGACCTCGTCCGTGCGCTGCGTGACGCGGGAGCCGTGCCGTCGGTCTCCGACCCGCTCTACGACGCCGACGAGCTGGCCGCGCACGGGCTGCCCGCGTGGGACGGCACCCCCGTCGACGCGCTGATCGTGCAGACCGACCACGCCGAGTACCGCTCGTGGGCTCCGGACGCGGTACCGGGCGTGCGGGCGGTCGTCGACGGCCGCGGGGTGCTCGACGTCGACGCGTGGCGCGCCGCGGGCGTGCCGGTCCGGCGGATCGGGCGCGACGGGATCCCGCCGCGCTCCTGACCTGACCCGTCGCGCGTCCGCCGCGGCGGGGCTCAGGCGTCGCGGTCGGGGTCCGCGGCGTCGTCCTCGCGCTCCGCGGCCCGCAGGGCGATCGT
>JBAZOW010000309.1:0-3788 GCA_041648495.1 Patulibacter sp. | reverse complement strand
GGCCACGGCCAAGCCGGCCGGCACGACCGCCGCCGCCAAGCCCGCGACCGCCAAGAAGACCGCCGCGCGCACGACCGCCGCCAAGGTCGCCGCCGCGAAGAAGCCGGCTACGGCCCGCAAGACGGCCTCGGCCAAGGCCGCCGGTGCCAAGGCGACGGCCACCAAGAAGCCCGTGACGGCGAAGGCCACGGGCGCGAAGGCGACCACGTCCGCCCGCAAGCCCGCCGCCAAGAAGACGGCGCCGAAGACGACCGCCCAGGCCGCGCCGAAGGCCGACGCGAAGACGACGGCTCCGAAGGCCACGCCGTCGCTCTCCTCCGTCGCCGCCGCCCGCGTCGGGACCGCGACGCGGATCGCCCGCGACGTCGCCGCCCAGGCCCGCGAGCTGACCCCGCGCAACGTCTCCGACGCCCAGCAGCAGGTCGCCAACGCCCGCTCCGCGGCGCAGTACGGCGCGGTCCAGGGTCTCCAGGCCGCCCAGCAGCAGGTCGTCCAGACCCGCGACCTGGCGCAGTCGGTAGCCGAGCGCGCCCTGCTGATCCAGGTCGGCGCGGTGCTCGAGGCCCGTGACGCCGCGACCTCGCAGCTCGTCTCGCAGCGCGCCGCCGCCCGGACGCGCGTCGTCCAGCAGCGCGAGCGGATCGCCGCGCAGCTGCAGGAGCAGCGCCAGCGCGCCGCCGCCCAGCTGAAGACGTTCGAGCAGCGCGGCAGCCAGGCCCGTGACGGGTTCGAGCGCGACGCCAAGCGCGCCCAGCAGGAGCTGCAGGACCGTCGCAGCCAGCTCGAGAGCGAGCTGCGCGGCCGCCGCGCACTGGTCGGCGACGAGCTGCGCGAGCGCCGCACCGAGGCCGAGGCCCAGCTGCGCCGGCTGGCCGACGCCGCCGCGCTCCGCGAGGAGCTGACCACGCGCGCCGGTCAGGCCCAGGCGCTGGTCGCGTCGGCCGCGGGCGGCGCCCGCGAGCGCGTGCTCTCGCTGGTCTGAGGCATTTGACGAGGAGTGCGGCACCGGTGGCGTCCGGTGACGCACGCCTCGCGCCTCGACCACGGGATTCCGGACGGCACGCCCCACGCTCCCGCCGCGGGCCACCGATCTCCCGCCGCTCCCCACCCCCGCGAGGTAGACGGACCACGGTCCAACGCCTCGACCGCGACGGATCGACTGCGTCCACGGGCGGCGGGTCGCGACCCCGGGCCTGTCACAATCGGGGTTATGCCTACCCGTGAGGACATCCTCGAAGCGCTGAAGTCGGTGATCGACCCCGAGATCCGCAAGGACGTGGTCGAGCTCGGGATGGTCCGCGAGATCGCGATCGGTGACGACCGCGTAGACGTCACGATCTCGCTGACGACCAACGGTTGCCCGCTGCGCAACCACTTCGTCGTCGGCGTGCGCAAGGCCCTGCGCGGCCTCGGCGTGGACGAGTGCGGCGTCGAGTTCGACGTGCTCTCCCCCGAGGAGAAGGCCGCCCTGCAGAAGAAGCTCGGAATGAGCAGCGGCCTGCCGACCGGCGGCAGCGCCGGCATGAACGCGATCCGCAACGTGATCTGCGTCGGCTCCGGCAAGGGCGGCGTCGGCAAGTCCAGCCTGACCGTCAACCTGGCCGCGGGTCTCGCCGCCGAGGGCAAGACCGTCGGCGTGCTCGACGCGGACGTCTGGGGCTACTCGATCCCCCGCATGTTCGGCCTCGGCTCGGACCGCCCCCCGGTCTCGCCCGAGCGCAAGATCCTGCCGCTGGAAGCGCAGGGCGTGAAGATCATGTCGATCGGCTTCTTCGTCCCCGAGGACAGCGCCGTCGTCTGGCGCGGGCCGATGCTGCACAAGGCGCTCAACCAGTTCATCGAGGACGTCGAGTGGGGCGCCCTGGACTACCTGCTGATCGATCTGCCGCCCGGCACCGGTGACGTCTCGATGACGCTCGCCCAGCTGCTGCCGCAGGCCCAGTTCCTGCTGGTCACCACCCCGCAGCCGGCGGCCCAGAAGGTCGCCAAGCGCGCGGCGGAGATGGCGACCAAGGTCTCGCTCGAGGTGCTCGGCGTGATCGAGAACATGTCCGGGTTCACGACCCCGGGCGGCGAGCGCTTCCCGATCTTCGGCGAGGGCGGCGGACAGGAGCTGGCCGACGAGCTCGACGTGCCGCTGTTCGGCAAGGTCCCGCTGACGATGCCGCTGCGCGTGCAGGCCGACGCGGGCGTGCCGATCGTCGCCGAGAACCCCGACGACCCCGCGTCGCAGGCGGTCCGCCAGATCGTGCGCGGCCTGATCGCCGTCGAGCCGCAGCTTCCCCCGGTGCTCGAGGAGCTCGCCGAGCTTCCCGTCATGCAGCACGAGCCCAAGGGCGCCTCGCTGCCCATGGCGTAATTCGGGGCGCCGCGGCTGGGGCAGTCAGTCCCAACGCCGTTGCTGCTCCCAGAGGATCGGATCGGCGCCGTCCGGCGTCTCCGGTCCGCTCGGGGGCACCGCCCCCAGCTCGGCCAGCACCGACGCCAGCATCTCGCGGCGGATCGCGCCGTAGGTGATGACGTGGGCGAGCACGCCGCCGTAGGTGAACGACTGCGGCGGCTCGCAGAGCGCGTCGACGAAGGCGTCGTCCCAGGCGCCACGGTCCCGGATCGACCGGGCCACCCGCGAGAACTTCGGGGCGACTCGGGCGAGGCGGCTGCGCAAGCCGTCGATGTCCACGTCCGGTGCGTGCACGAACGGCGGGGCGTTGGCTGCCCCGTCGTCGGCGGGAGCGCCGGGTTCCGAAGCGTCGACCTCGTTCTGCGCGCTGGGCCGTTCCGCGATCCCGGGGACCTCGGGCGCGGTCTCGCCGACGATCGCCGCCGTCCAGACCTCGAGCGTGCGCACCAGCCGCTCGGCCATCAGCGCCGCGCTCGGCTCCTCGCCCTCGAACCAGACCGCCACGAACCCCGGGCGCAGCGGCCGCTGCAGGGCCTCGGTCGGGAGCGTCGCCGCCGCGTCGAGCAGCGTGCCGCTGCGGTCCAGGTGGTGCGTGACCAGGCGGTCGGTCAGGTCGTGGCGGGCGGCAACCTGTGCCCCCACTCCGGTCGGCGCGTGCGCCCTCGGCGGCGCCGCCGAGGACAGGGTCCTTGCCGAAGACGGCTGCGGAACGACCAGGCCCGCGGGCGGGTGGAAGTGCACGCCGTTCGGAGCCGTGATCCGTACCGGACGATCTTCGTCGCGGAACCGTCCTGGCGACACCCCAAACGCCCGCGAGAAAGCCCGCGAGAACGCTTCCGGCGACCCGAAGTCCGCATCGATCGCCGCCTGAGCCGCGGTCGTCCGCTCGGACCGCAACTGCCAGGCTGCGCGCTCGAGCAGCAGCCGCCGCCGCATCGCGACCGGGGATTCACCGGTCGCCGCCGCGAGCAGCCGGTCGAGATGGTCACGCGAGAAGCTCGCCCGATCAGCCAGCACCCGCCCATCGGTGCCCGGCGCGTCGAGCGACGCGATCACCAAGTCCAGCAGCTGCCGCAGACGATCCTCCACGGACCCATCTTCTCAAGGGGCGCGGGAGGCTCTCCCGGCGGATCCGCGGTCCGGCGGGTCGGCCCATCATTCCGCTTGATCGTGTTCGACATCTCGCTCGATCTCCCGGCTCGCGGGCGTCACGGTGACGACATGCCGAGTTGGTCGACGTTCGAAGCCGCCGCCCCCGAGCTCGCCGCCGAGGTCCGGCGGCGACTCGACGCCCATGTCCACAAGACCGTGGCGACGATTCGCCGCGACGGGTCACCGCGGATCTCGGGGACCGAGACCATGCTCGCCGACGGCGACCTGTGGATCG
>JBAZOW010000308.1:0-3812 GCA_041648495.1 Patulibacter sp. | reverse complement strand
GGGCCTCGCGGTGGTCGAGGATCTCGTCGAACAGCACCTCGATCTCGCGCTTCGGCTCGGTCCACCACGTCCCGTGGAACGGCACGACGACCGCGTAGCCGGACTCCAGGCTCAGGTCGACCACCTCGTACTCCGTGCCGAGGTGCAGATAGACCGCGCCGGGGTGCACCGTCGCCGGCGCCTTGTCGTGCTCGACGTGGCCGATCTCCTCGCCGGTCTCGCCGTCGACGATCACCACCCGCCGGTTGGACGCGCTGCGCAGCGGCACCTCTCCCGCGGGGAAGCCCTCGCCGAGCACGGGACGGAAGACCCCGCCGCGCTCGCGCAGCTCGCCGCGGCGCTCCAGCTCCTCGGCGTAGGCGCGCCAGCGCGGACCGAGCGTCGCGACGTCGCCGTCGTTGAGTGGTGCCTCGTAGGCCGCGCAGAGCAGGTGCGCCAGGTGGATCGGCTCGTTCTCGTGCTGCAGGATCGCCGCCTCGACCGGGCGATCGAGGAACGAGTCGGGGTGACGGCAGAAGTACTGGTCAAGCGCGTCCTCGCCCGCGACGTAGACCGCGAGCCCACGTCCTCGGCGCCCCGCGCGTCCCCACATCTGACGCAGAGACGCGACGGTTCCGGGGAAGGTCACCACCACACAGGCGTCGAGCTCGCCGATGTCGATCCCCAGCTCGAGCGCGGTGGTGGTGACGACGCAGCGGACCTCGCCGGCGACCAGCTGACGCTCCAGCTCGTGGCGCTGGCCGGACGTGTAGCCGGCGCGGTAGCCGATCACGCTGCGGGCCAGGTCGGCCCGATCGCGTTTCTTCAGCTCGTCGATCGTCGATTGCGCGACGACCTCGACGCCCTTCCGCGACCGGATGAAGCAGATCGTCCGCACCTCGGCCTCGACCAGGTCGGCGAGCATCAGCGACGCCTCGGTCAGGGCCGAACGGCGCGTGCGGCCGACGACCAGCTCCGACGCGTCGAGCAGCTCGACGTCGGGGTTCAGGGCGGGAGACTCCGGGTCGTCGCGACCGGGCGCGCCTTCCGGCGCCTCGTCGACGGGAATATCGGTCGGGCGAACGGGCCAGCCTTCCTCTCCCGCTGCCTCATCGCCCTCCGGCACCGGCGCCGCGGGACCGCCCGACTCACCGCCCCCCGCCCGCACCCGCTCGGCGATGCGGTCCGCTTCGTCCTCGTCCTCGAGCAGCGGCGGATTCCACATCGCGATCTGCCGCTCGCCGCCGGGCGACCCGTCGACGTCGATCAGGGCGATGTCCTCGAGCCCGGTCAGCGCCTCGACGTGCTCGACCGGGTTGGCGATCGTCGCCGAGGCGAGCATGAACCTTGGCCCCACCCGCCCCCCGACCACCGGTCGTCGGTCTACAGGAGCGGTGGCCCGTCCGCCGCGCTGCCCGCGCCCCGCCGCCAACGCCTGCTCGAACTCGCGGACGCTGGTCCCGCGCTGACGCTCGGTCAGCCGGCGCAGTCTCCGCAGCACGTTGGCGACGTGCGACCCGAAGACCCCGCGGTAGACGTGCGCCTCGTCGACGACGACCACCCGCAGGTTGGCCAGGAACTCGCCCCACAGATCGGGCCGCGGCAGGATCCCGACGTGCAGCATGTCGGGGTTGGTCAGCACGACGTTGGCGTGGCGTCGCACGTCCTTCCGCGCCTCGCGCGGGGTATCGCCGTCGTAGATCGCCACGCGCAGCTCGCGGTGCAGGCCGAACGAGCCGAGCGATCGCGCCTGGTCCTGGGCCAATGCCTTGGTCGGGTAGAGGAACAGCGCTCGCGCGCGAGGCTCGCGCAGCAGCGCGTCGATCGCCGGCAGCTGGAACGCCAGCGACTTGCCCGACGCGGTCCCGGTGGTGACGACGAACGGCTGGGTCGACGGCAGGGCGGCGGCCGCGGCCTGGTGGGCGTAGAGCTCGTCGATCCCGCGGTGCGCCAGTGCCGTGATCAGCTTCGGGTGCAGTCCGCCGGGGATCGGAGCCGTCTGCGCCTGGCGCGCGCCCTCGAACGCCTCGCGGACCAGCCGCTCGTCCTCGCGTCCCTGGTTCAGCAGCGGACGCCAGGGGTCGTAGGAGGTCCGCGCCATCCCTTCCATGATGACGGGGTCGGGCGCCCGACCCCGTCCCTCCCGGGGCGTAGGCTCCCCGACGTGGTTTCTCCCGTCCCCGCTCCGATCGCCCCGTCCGCCGACGCGCCCGACACCCACCCCGCGATCCGCGTCGAGGGGCTCCGCAAGCGCTACCGCCCCGATGGCCCCGAGGCCGTCGCGGGGCTCGACTTCCACGTCGAGCGCGGCGAGATCTTCGGGCTGCTGGGACCGAACGGGGCGGGCAAGACGACCACGATCGGCGTGATCACCACGCGCGTCAAGCCGACCGGCGGACGCGTCCTGGTCAACGGCCTCGACGTGACCGAGGACCCCGTGTCGGTCAAGCGCCGGCTGGCCGTCGTGCCGCAGCGCAGCAACCTCGACCGCAGCCTCAGCGCGCTCGAGAACCTGACCTTCCACGCCGCCTACTTCGGTTACGGCTGCCGTGAGCGCAACAAGATGGCGCGCGAGCTGATGGCGCGCGTCGGACTCGAAGGCCGCGAGGACGACCGCGTCGACCAGTACTCCGGCGGGATGGCGCAGCGGCTGATGATCGCCCGCGCGCTGATCCACGAACCCCAGCTGCTGATCCTCGACGAGCCGACCACCGGCCTCGATCCCCAGTCGCGGCTGTTCCTCTGGGACACGATGCGCGAGCTGCAGGGCCGGGGCACCACGATCGTGCTGACGACCCACGACATGGCCGAGGCGGACCAGCTCTGCCAGCGGATCGCGATCGTCGACCACGGCAAGATCATCGCCCTCGACACCCCGCGCGAGCTGCGCAAGCTGCTGCCGTCGGAGTCCGGGATCGAGGTCACGGTGGAGGCGCTCTCCGGTGACCTCGACCGTCCCGCCACGGGCGGACCGGCGTCGGGCGACCCGGCGGCCCCCGACCCGACGGGTGCCGCGTTCGTCAGCACCTCTCCCGATACACCAGCGCGCGCCGCCGACGGCGACCCCGCCACGATCCTGAGCGCCGTCGCGGGTGTCGAGCGCGCCGACGTCACGAGCACCGACGAAAACCGCAGCACGGTTCGCTGCTACGGAACCCCGGACGCGATCGACGTCGCCACCACCGTCCGCGACGCCGGGTTCGACCTGATCGACCTGCGTCGCCTCGAGGGCTCGCTCGAGGATGTCTTCGTCCACCTGACCGGACGGGAGCTCCGCTGATGTCCTCCACACCCGACGCCCGCGCCGCTCGCGGAACCCGCCGACGCGCCTTCCTGGCGATCCTCAGCCGCGACCTCTGGGTCACCTTCCGCCGCGAGCCCGTGTCGTTCCTGGCGCAGGCGCTGCTCCAGCCGTTCTTCTTCCTCTTCATCTTCGGCCGAGTGCTGCCCGAGATCGGCGCCGCCCAGGGCGACTACGGCGACCTGCTGCTGCCGGGGATCATGGCGCTGACCGCGATCACGGTCTCGCTGCAGAACGTGGCTCTACCGCTGGTGATCGAGTTCTCGTTCACCAAGGAGGTCGAGGACCGGCTGCTATCGCCGATCCCGGTCTGGGCGGTCGCCGTCGAGAAGATGCTGCACGCCGCACTGCGCGGCGTCGTCGCCACCGCGTTGCTGGTGCCGCTCGGGGCGTTGATCCTGCCCAACGGGATCAACTTCGGCGACGCACAGCTGATCCCCTTGATCGCGGTGATCGTCGGCGGTGCGATCGCCGGGGCCGCGGTCGGGTTGGTGATGGGGACCGCGGTCCCGCCCAACCGGATCAACATCAT
>JBAZOW010000307.1:0-3813 GCA_041648495.1 Patulibacter sp. | reverse complement strand
CCGGTGAGCGCAGCAGCGATGCGGTCGGACAGGCGCTCTCCGCGCTGATCTGGGCGACCTTCGTGCTGATCGGCGTGCGGGTCTACCGCGAGGGCCGCGGCCGGATCGAGCTGCTCGGCGATGCGCACCGCCTGCTGCTCTACGGCTCGCTCGGCCTGATCGTCGTCGCAATGGCCGCGCGACCGGGCATGGTCGGCACCGGCGGCGGGACCCTCGTCTGGATCGTGCTCCTGGGCGCGGCGGTCGCGATGCTCTACGCCGTCTGGCAGCGCTGGCGCGAAGTGGCGTAGCCGTACGGGACGCGGTTGCCCGTGGCGGTGCGCCGCCGGGTTCGGAACGGTGAGAGACGGGCCGCCCGTTCGATACGGAACCTCGTGGGGCCTGAGGGCCACGCGTCTCGCGACCTCGATTTCGACACGGAATCGTCGCTGGTCGGTGACGCTCTCGCGGTAGCGCGGTGACGACGCTCCCGGCGATCGTGGACGGATGTCCGCTCGACCGCCTGCGCCCGGGTCCAACGACCCTCGGATCCACGCCGAACGAGGCCAGGCGTCCGTCGAGCTCGTCGCCCTGCTTCCGCTGCTGGCCCTGATCCTGCTCGCCCTGGTCCAGGCATGCCTGGCGGGCTACGCGGCGTGGTCGGCGTCCACGGCCGCCCGGGCCGGAGCGCGCGCGCACGCGCTCGGGACGAACGTCGAGCGTGCGGTGCGCAGCGCGGCCCCGATCGGCGGCGCCGGCGCGCGGATCACCCGGGACGACGATGTGATCACGGTGCGGGTCGCGGTGCCGTCGGTGCTGCCGGTCGCCGTCGGGTGGATCGCCGGAGCCGCGCGGTTCGAGGCCCAGCGATGAACGCGCTGAAATCGTCCGAGAGCGGGCAGGCCGCCGTGGAGGTCGTGGCCGTGGCCCCGCTCGTCGCGGTGCTGATCGCCGCGCTCGTGCTGGCGCTCCAAGCGCATCGTGCCCGGGACGCCGCGGCGGTCGCCAGTCACGCCGGAGCGCTCGCGGCGTTGGTCGGTCGGGATCCGATCGCTGCGGCTCGTGAGGCGGCTCCGGCAATCGACCCCAGCCGATTGCGGGTGCGGAGGGAAGGCCGGCGGATCACCGTTCGCGTCCGTGCCGAGGGACCACGTTCGCTGGTGCGCCCGTTCGACGCCGAGCAGACGGTGACGCTGCCGCCGGAGGTTGGGCCGTGAGTCGGTGGCGGGGAAGGGGCGACGGAGACCGTACGGCTCCGTCGGCGGATCAGGACGCGGAACCGGGCTGTGGATCAGGTGCGGTTGGGGCGGACGTGCAGATCGTGCTGGCGGTTCCGTCACGCGCCCGCATCGCGGGCGCGGCGGTCGTTTCGGAAGGGTCCGGCGTGCCGGGCGGGGTCCCGTTGATCGCGCTGTGGGAAGACGCGACGTTCGGTGGTGAGGGGGTGGCCGACACGGGAGAGGAATCGGCGGCGGGGTCGGCCGGCGGGCGCACTTCGGGAAGAGACCGTGCCGATCCCCCGCCCGCCCCGTGGGCGACGCGACGTGCTCGTCGGGCGGCGATCGAGGTGCGGCGGGCCGGGGTCGAGGCGGTAGCTACGGGCAACTCGGTGCGCGTCGAGCTGCCGGCGGATGAGACCCAGGCGGTCGCGGGGGTCGAGCGCGTGGCGGCGCTCTCCGATCGTGGTCCGGTGGTCTGCGTCGTCTCCCGTCCGTGGGGGTCCGGGTGGCTGCGGATGATCGAGCGGGCGGGCGCGGTCCGGGTGGCCGGACCGACGGAGTCGATCGAGGCGTCGCGGACGATGTTGCGTCGTCACGGCGTGACGGTACGCGAGACCCCAGCCCCCACGGGCGCGGTGGCGGCGATGTTGCTGCGGGCAGGTTGGACGGCGCGCGCATTGATCCGGGGTGCGGCTGAGGCGGCCGCGGAAGAGCCGTGGCGGGACCACGGTGCGACGGGGCGGGGAGGCGCGGCGGCTGGCGCGCGCAGGCGGGGTGCTTTCGACGATGACTCCGGCCAAGCGCTGTTGCTGATCCTGCTCGGCCTGACCGTCGCGCTCGTGCTGGCGGGGGTTCTCGGAGCGGTCGCGATGGCGATGAGCGGTCGCGAGGACCAGCAGCGCGCGGTCGATGTGGCGGCACTGGCAGCGGCCGCGCAGTTGCGGGCCGGATCGTCGTTCGCGGTCGGGTCGGGGTCGAACGGTGAACGCGTAACGGGGCCCGGCGTGGTGCGCACGCGCGCGGTCGCGGTCGCCCGGTCGACGGCGCGGGAGAACGGGGTGGCGACGGTGCAGGTCGATTTCCCGAACGATGGCTCGACAGGAGCAGCCGTCGCGGCTCTCGGGGACGACGGCGCTCGGTCCGTCGGCATCGCGGGCAGCCGCCGCGGGTCGACGGCCGACGTCGTTCCGCAACGGGTCCGGGTGCGGTCGGCGCACCGGCCGGTGGTCGCCGGCGTCGTGCTGTCCAGCGAGGTGGCGGCCACCGCCGAGGTCGCGACGCCGCGCTACGCGGAGGCCGTCGCGACCGGCGACGAGTACGCCGGTCCCCTGGCGATGCGACAGGGCAAGCCGATGCGGCCCGACGTGGCGCTGGCCTTCGACCGGATGAACGCCGCGGCGACGGCGGCCGGGCAACCGTTGAGCGTGACCAGCGGGTACCGCTCCAACGCCGAGCAGGCGCGGCTGTTCGCCGCGCACCCCGACCCGAAATGGGTCGCCCGACCGGGCACCAGCCTGCACCGGATGGGCACCGAGCTGGACCTGGGGCCGCCGTCGGCGTACGGGTGGTTGGCGGCGAACAGCCGACGGTTCGGGTTCTTGAAGCGGTACAGCTGGGAGCCCTGGCACTTCGGGTTCATCCGCGAAACGGCCTCGGCCCACGTCGCCGAGCAGGGACGCAATCCTGAGGCGCCGCAGACGAACGGCACGATCCCGCCCTGGGTGCCCGCGGCCTACCGCGATCGGATTCGCGCGGCGAGCATCCGCTTCAAGGTCTCGGCGGCGCTGCTCTCCGCGCAGCTCAAGGCGGAGTCGAACTTCAACCCGCGGGTGGTCTCGTCGGCCGGAGCCCAAGGGATCGCGCAGTTCATGCCGGGCACCGCGGCCGGCGTGGGGCTGAAGGACCCGTTCGACCCCGCCCAGGCGATCCCGGCGCAGGCTCGGCTGATGGCCGGCCTCCTGCGTCGCTTCGGCTCGGTCCCGCTTGCCCTGGCCGCCTACAACGCGGGCGAGGGCCGGGTCGGCGTCTGCCACTGCATCCCGCCGTACCCCGAGACCCAGCACTACGTCGCCCGGATCATCGCGTTGATGAAGGGCTATGACGACGGGGTCGACGGGGCGGGGCTGGCGATCAGGTTGGTGGAGTGAACCCGATGCGGTGGCTAGCTCGCTGCGCCTGCGATGCTGACGTCGTGAACGAGCGTGCGGCGCGAGGGATGGCGGTCATCGGGCTGACGGTGGCCGCGGGAGCAGCGTTGTCGCCGCGTCGCTTCCTGGCGCCGTTCGGCATCGATCCGCACGACGTCACCGGCAGCGCGGCGCTCGGCTGGCGACTGTTCGCCGTGCGAACCGCCTACCTCGGCCAGCGGGCGCTGCGTGGCGACGCCGGCGCTCGGGACATGTTCCTGCCCGTGCAGGTCCTGGACCAAGCCGTCTTCTGGCATGCGTTCGCCTCCCGCAGCGTGCCGCGGCGCGCCCCGGTTCTCGCGGCCACGGCGTCCGGCGCCATCATCGCCCTGGACCTGCTTCGCCGTCGGGGCTGACGGCGACGAGCGCCCGCCGTCGGCGCTCAGTCGACCTCGACCGGCAGCATCGGGTCCGCGGTCCACTCGGTC
>JBAZOW010000306.1:0-3815 GCA_041648495.1 Patulibacter sp. | reverse complement strand
CGGCCTGACGCAGGAGGCCCTGGGCTTCAAGATCGATCTGCACCGCACCGAGGTCAGCCTGCTGGAACGCGCCGGTCGCGATCCGCGCCTCGAGACGATCGCCAAGCTCGCCCGCGGTCTCGGGATCCCGGCGTCGGAGTTGCTGCGCGGGATCGGTGGACCCGGCCCGTCCGGCGCGCCGGTGCCCGACAGGTCGGCCCCCAAGAAGCCGGTCGCCGATCCGCCGGCGGGCGATCCGCCGGCTACCGAGACGCCTTGAGCGTCAGCGCGTAGCGCTTCGTCGTCACGCCGCCCTCGGCGGACTTGGCGGTGACGACCGCGCCCGCCCTGACGCTGCGCTGCCGCTTCAGCTGCGCGCGGGCCTTCCTGCTCAGCTTGAGCTTGACGGTCAACGCCTGGCCTTTGCGCGCCTTGAACGTCGCCGTCCCCAGGGCGATCGCCTTGGCCTTCGCCTTCTTCCGCTTCTTGGACGAGGCCCGAACCGCGGCCGCAGCCCGGGCCTCGGCGGCGGTCTCGATCGTGATCGTGCCCGTCACGGCCGTCGAGAACGTCCCGAGCTTGACGCCGACCGCACCGTTGGCGCTCGGCGTCAGGGTGCGGTTCGAGGACGAGACGGAGAACGCGGGGCCCTTCGGTCGGGCCGCGCCCCCGCCGGCCCCGGACCCGCCGGCTCCGCCGCCGGTCGGCGCGCCGCCCGTCCCCGGACCGGGGACGGAGGGCGGCCCGGGATCGGGCAGGTCCGGAACGACGATGTCGGTGCCGTAGAAGTCCACGGTGCGGTTCTTGCCCAGGTTCAGGCGGCAGGCCGCACCGACGATCGTGCACCCTGCCAGGCCGTCTGGCCGGTACGCGCCGTCGGGCAGCACCGTGATGTCGTACGGGCCCCCGCGGTTCAGCGTCACGCGGTAGGTCCCGTCGGCTCCCGTGACCGGCGTCGCGAGCTCGTTGCCGGCGGCGTTCGTGATCCGCAGCTGCGCGCCGGCGACGGGGGAGCCCGTCGGTCCGTAGACCGTGCCGCCGAGCTGGTGCGCGATCGACGCGGGAGCCATCCAGTAGCCGACCTCGACGTTGCCGTGCTTGCCCGACCCGACGATCATCCCGTCGTCGTTGATGTCGTTGGCGTTGGCCATCGACCAGCCGGTCGGCGCGAGAGCGTAGAGCGGCGTGGGGGCGTCGTCCGGACGCCAGAGGAAGGCGTTCCCGGCCGTACGCGGCAGCACCCCGTAGAAGACGCCCGCCCGCCCGACGGCCCAGTCGGAGTTGTTCACGGCGTTCGCGACCGACTGGGGCTGGTCGGCGCCGATCCGGATGTACTCCGTGCCGTTCCACAGCTGCGCTCGGTGGTCCTGCTCGGTGCCGCTGCCGGACAGGATCCCGGTCATGCCCGCGATGTGCGCGTCGTCGTTGAAGCCCTGGCGGCTGGCGACCACGTCGTACCGCGTGCCCGTCCCGCCGCCGCCGTGCCAGACGCGCGAGTACCCGGGCCCCGCGATGCCCATGATGTCCCCGCGGTTGTTGACCTTGTAGGCCGTGCCGCCGTAGACGGCGCCGCCGGTCTCGGCGTTCAGGGTGTCAGGCAGCGGCAGACGGGAGAACGTCCCGACGGTCGGGAAGACGGTGTAGCTGAGGTCCTGGTTCGGGTTGTGGAACGGGCTGACCCACGAGAACGCCGCGCGACCGACGACCTGACCGTCGCCGTTGATGCCGAGCAGGGACGAGCCGCGGTCCTTATCGGGACCCGAGGTCGCGAAGCCGGCCCCGTACATCGTGTAAGGGGTCAAGGACACGCCGCTGGTCATCTTGGTCGCCGTCCAGATCGCCCCGTTGATCGTGTACTGCGCGGTGCAGCACGGCTGCTCGGCCCCGACGTAGCCGACGATCGTGCCGGCGTCGTTGATGTCCGAGGCGCGGGTGAAGGACATGCCGCCCGGCACGGCGAGCTCGATCATCACGCCGTCCTCCCAGCGGAACGCGGTCTCGATCGTCTTGCCCGGGAAACGGGCCTGGCCGACGACCACGCCGCTGGCGTTGACGGCGGTTGGCTCGACGCGGGTCGTCCCGGGTGGGCCGGTGATCTCGCCAACGGTCCAGTCGCCCGCCTGGGCGGCCGACGCCGACCCACCGAGGGCAACGACGGCAAGGAGCAGGGTCCGGATCGCGGTACGCACGGGGCGGAGCGTAGGCGCCGTGGGCTCGGGCGCTCTAACGAGTGCCTAACAACGCAGCTGGATACCCACAGCGTATGCGTACACTCTCCGCAGTGATGGGGAATCGACTACCGGTTCGGGTGCTGGTCCTCGGGCGCTGCCGGTTGGAGATCGCGGGGGAGCCCGTGTCGATTCCCCCGGCGCAACGACGGTTGGTGGCCCGGCTCGCCGCGTCTTCGCAGCAGCCCGTCGGGATGCTGGAGCTGTTCGAGACGCTGTGGGATGGCGACGCGCCGTCGTCGGCGCGGGCCACGGTCCACAACCAGGTCAGCCGGCTGCGGGCCCGGGCGGGCCGGGACGTGATCACCACCGTCTCGGGTGAGTACCGGCTGGCCGTGCCGACCGACGTCGACGAGCTGCGGAAGACGGTGCGGGAGGCCGAGCGCACGCTCGTGAGCGACCCCGCGCGCGCCCTGACGCTCGCCGAACGCGCGTCGTCGCTCGCGGGTGGCGTGCCGTTCGAGGATCTCGGGGCCAGCGAGCTCGGGGTCGGCCTGCGTCGTGAGGTCGACGAGCTGATCGCCACCGCTGCGGATCACGAGGTCATGGCCGCGCTCGCGCTCGGCCTGGGCGCACGGGCGTTGCCACCGGCGCGGCGGGCGACGGTCGCGGCTCCGCACGACGAGGCGCGGGCCGCACGGCTGGCCCACGCGCTCTCGTTGGTCGGTCGGCGAGGCGAGGCGCTGGCCGAGATCGCCCGCGTCCGTCGTTCGCTGCGCACCGAGCTGGGGCTCGACGGGAGCGATGCGCTCGCGCGGATGGAAGCGGAGATCCTCGGCGGCGCCCCGCCGGCCGTCGAGCCCTCCGCGCGACGCCGCGAGATCGAGGACGTGCTCGCCGCGGCGGAGCGTGGTGATCCGGTCCTCGTCGTCGGCGATCCCGATACCGCCGCGGCACGCGTGCTGTCCGACGTCCGCGACCGGTTGCGCGGTCGGGGCGGCACCACCGTCGCGATGATCCGGGTGCAGGGCTACCGCGACGTCGCGGTCGCCGCGCTGCTCGACCTGCTGGACCTGCTCGGGATCGACCCGGTTCCCGCCCTGGGACCGGTCGGCACGTTCGTTCCGGCGATCCGTCGCCTGGCCGAGGACCAACCGGTCGTGCTGATCGTGGAGCAGTTCGACGCGGCCGGGCCGTCGACGCGCCGGGTGCTGCTCGAGGCGGCGCGGCTCGACGGGGTCACGCTCGTCGCGGGATCCGGCAGCGCGCAGGCGGACGGGTTCGACGCGGTGCTCACGCTCGCCGATCGCCACGACGACGCGCGGGCGCACGAGCTGCGTCGGCGCTTCGCCGTACTGCCGCCCGCGCAACGCGACACGTTGACCGCCGTCGCGACCGCGGGGGACGGCGTGCCGATCGCCGCGCTGGTGACGCTGGGCGTCGCCGACGCGCTCGACGACGTGATCGGCGACGGACTGCTCGTCCGCACGGCCAACGGCGGTGCGGCGTTCCGCGACGGGGCGTTGCGCGAGGTAGTGCGCGCCGACACGCCGTCGGGCGTCCGCGACGAGCTCCACCATGCGCTCGGCCACGTGCTGGTCGCGCACGAGAGTCGGGAGCAGGCGGCGCGGCACCTGCTGGCCGCGGGGGCGATCGAGCCGACGGCGG
>JBAZOW010000305.1:0-3830 GCA_041648495.1 Patulibacter sp. | reverse complement strand
CGTGTTCAGACCTGGGGCATCTCACCTTCGCTGCGCTGCTCCTCGGCATGAGCCGAGTCTTGCAGCTGCCTCGGATGGATTAGCCCAACGGTATGCGAGGGCTGGCTGGCCTTGGTAGAAGTGGTGCGTTGCGGGGCGTCTGTTCTCGTCTACCCACTTGAGCCACTGGGTCGCCATACCGGCAAAGGTGAGCGTTGCCGGGTCCGTGCAGACGTGTTGCTCTAGCTCGTGCAGCCAGTCGCGCAAAAGCGCCTCCGCGGCGCGCTGGCCCCCGGCCTGCACCGTCTTTCGCTTGCGCGGGTAGAACAGTCGGCCGTGCTTCACGGTCGGCGCCAGATTGGCCTCCAGACGCCACTCCCCGCGCCTCAATTCTTGGACACGTCCCGAAAGCGCCCTCATGTCCCCCCCTTGCACTCGACAATCCGTCGCTGTACGTTGCACAGTGTACCACGTTGCCTCGCGCAAAGGGGGACTGTGCGATACTTCGGCCGTGAGCGAGTCAGACGTGCCCAGGAGCTTGGACGAATACGGCGACCTCCTGACGGAGATAGAAGCCGGTCAAGTCCTGCGCGTGTCGCGACAGACGCTCTACCGCATGCGACGCGACGGCCGTATTCCATCGGTGAAGATTCGGGGCGCGATCCGCTACCGCAAAGCCGACCTCCTCCGACTGCTGGCCGGCGACGAATCCGACCACTGACGGAATGGAGGTAACACCATGCCAGGCAAGCACACACGGAACGCAAAGCTCGGGATAGCGATGGGCTCAGGGGCTCCGTCCGGGCAGCGGCTCGAGCTGCACCACGTAGACGCCGGCCGCGAGCACTTCGACGGGATCCTCGTGCGTCCCGATGACCGTGCCGCGGTGGCGAAGATCGCGCGCCGCGCAACGACGCCGGGGCGGACCCTCGCCCGCCGGCGAGAGGTCGTCGAGAGGGCGCGGAAGGCCGCAGACCTGCAGGGCTGGACGCTGACGGCGGAAGAGCAGGCGATGCTGCGCGCGTTCTGCCATGCCTAAGACAGACCCCAGTATCGGACTGCCGGCACCGTTTCGGCTGGCCGGTTTCGAGGGTTCGCTCGGCGAGTGGCTCGACTACCTCGAATGGCAGTACCGCGCGATCATCGGCGAGGCCGGGCTGAAGCTGTGGGGGAAGCCGATTCGCGCGGCCGGGGACGGCGCACAGGCCGCGGACGGGCGCGATCGTCGCTTCTGGCATCTCATCACGACGGGCACGGCGGCGCACACCGAACGCACGCGGCGTCTCGATCTGAGGCGCTGCGCGATGTTCGGCCAGGTGTGGGCGCTGCTTGAGCTCGCCGAGGCCGAGGATCCGCGGGTCATGTGGTGGCGATGGGGCGATACCGTGTTCCTCGCGCCAGTCGACACGAGCATGGTCGTGGTGCTGCGCGAGACAAAGGGCGAGTTCCTGTTGACGTCGTTCTATCCCGTGCGGGGTCAGAAGCAGCGCAACCGCTACTGGCGCCACGCGGCAACGTCGTGGCGGACCGGTGAGTCTCAGCGCGTCGACAGGCGGCACCGCCTGTGGCGCGCGTACTGCCGGGGTACCAAGCCGACCGCGGTCCACCTGCTCACTGTGGGATACAGGACGTAGCGAGCGGCACAGGCAGCAGGAAGCAGCGGCCCGCGCTGGTACAGGCGGGCCGTTGTGCGTCTGCGGCCCACAGCGGCCCCACGCTCGGGTCCGCCGACTACTGCGATTCAACGAATCGCTCCCAAGCCTGCTGCCAGCAGACGATGGCGAGCGAATACAGCAGCAGGTCGGAAAACAGCAGCTTGTCAATTCCCGTGATGTTGAGGACCTCGTCGGCTTTGGCCTCAATCATCGTCTGTAAGCCGTCAGAGCCCCCACACATCAAGGTTTCTGTGCGGTTTCTCACGGACCGCTGCGTCCAAACCCAGACGTCATATGTCGGCTTGTTCTGGAAGCCCTCGTATTCGTCGTCAAGGAACCCCATGCACCCCCCTCGCTGACTGGTAGCAGTCGCCAGTCTAGGCGGTCCATCCCGAACTGTCAGCTCGGACGGCGCGGCTGGATAGCTGGGCGAACGGTGAGAGATGCGACAACCCCTCAGCCGCTGCCCCTACCGCTACCTGCGCCGGTTGCGCTCGGCGATGGACAGCGCGAGGTTTTGCGGCTCGTCGCGGGGCAGGTCGAAGGCGGCACGAGCGGCCGGCGTGAGGCCGAACCCCACGAGTAGCCGGTTGACGCGCTCCATCGCGCTGCCCCATGCCATCATGGCCGGGTTGCGGACCAACTCGCGGTCGGCGCGCGAGGACTCGACGATCACGCCGCGAGTGGTGAGGTCGTCATAGGCGGCCTGCGCGAGTTCCCACGCCTGACACAGCGACAGCAGCGCAGAGTAGTCCGACTCCTGCACCACAGGCGCTTCGAAGGCGTCACGGACGCGCACCCACAGCAAGCGCCCGCGTTCCCCGAGCGAATCGGGCGGATCGGCGAGCAAAGGCGGCGAGGTCGGGGCGTTCGGTAGCGGGCGCTTGCCGGCGTTGCCTTCAATAGCGCGAAGTTCGACGGGCTTGCGAACGGTCACGGGCGTTCACCTCGGTTCCAAGACGGGGTCGGCACTGCGGCAGCTCAAGAATGCGCCCCCGGCGATGCCCAAACCCCATCGTACTTATCATCTAGTTACCCCCCCGTAGTAGGGGCAGGGTGCGCCGCCCCGGCGGGCCGATGACCGGGGCGGCGCGGAGTCGGCTAAAGCTGGTCTATCCAAACGTCGTTCGTCTTGAGAAACAGGACGCCGGCGCCGTCGACGGTGGAGAGGTACAGGGACCCATCCGCGATGGTGGCAGCGGCGCCAGTCTGGGTGATGATCCCAGCGGAGTCGGTCGCCTGCCCGCTCGCAAAGATGGCCGGCAATCCGTTCGCGTCCTCACCGAGTACAAAGGCAGTAGTACCACTCTTAGCGTTGTAGGTACTCATGCCAATCAGGCCATGTCGAGCGAGCGGAGGTCAGGCCCCACCACGGCGCTGTCCATCCACAAGCAGAAAGTGAATTTTGGGTTTAGAGGGTCGTCGCCGTCAGTACGCTTGAAGTAGAAAGGCGTCATGCGGACGAAGAATGAACTCCAGTCGCCTGCGACCACGTGAACCTCGCCGGTTGTCATCCCGCCCTGGTCGGCCTGGGGCTCTGTGAACAATGGGGAGCCTGCGAAGCTGTACCCGCCACCATCCACGGTATCGAGCAGGTAGTCGCCCATCCCGGTCTTGGCCTTGAGCAGCTCAGTGTGAGCAACGTCTGAGGCCACGATGCGGGCACCCTTGCGCGCACCCTTGGGGATCGACTTCATCAGGTTGACCCACTCGTCTACGGTGATCGCCGTCTGACTCGCGGCGGTCTCGCCGACGGTCACGGCGGCAGCGGTGAAGGCTCCCTGCGGGGCGGTGCCGCCGCCCGCACCTGTACTCAGATATGCGGAAACCTTGGCCTGAATCGCGCGCTGGGCGAAGGTCGCCAGCAGCGATTCGAGGTTATATTCACTCGCCAGAAGCAGCTCGAGCGAACAGGTGAAAACGCCGTCCACCCGGTGTGCCGCCAAAGTCACGGAACTGCCGACTGTGTTTGCGTCTGTAGCTGGCGAGCCTTCCACGCCGGCCGTCGCGGTCGCGTCGGTGTCGAGACGCGGCACCTGAATCGGGCGCAAATGGTTGGTGATTATCAGTCCGGACTTCCGGAGATAGGAGGCACACGAACTGCCCAGAAAGTGGTTGCGAGCAGGGAAAAGGGTCGTTTGAGCCGCGAGCGGTCGTGTTACTACAGCGAGCCTGGAGCAGCGACGGTCTATGCGG
>JBAZOW010000304.1:0-3848 GCA_041648495.1 Patulibacter sp. | reverse complement strand
GTGGCCTCCTCTCCACCCCTCCCGATGTCGCTCGCCTCCCCCGATATCGCGTCCCCGTCCGGCGCTTCCGCGTCGTCGAGCGACCCCGCGGCCGCGGCCGAGGCGTTCCACGTCTCCGCGCTGCTCAACTGCGCGCTGCGCGAAGCGGATGACGTCCGCTGGACGCCGACCGACGACGGCTGGCAGGCCGCGCTGCCGGTGCTCGACGGCACCGCCTGGCTGGAGACCGCGGTGGCCTACCGCTCGCCGACGGGTCGTCACCGCTACGCCGGTCCGCTGCGGTTGCGCACCGGCGACCATCGCCGGACCGTCGACCTGGCGCTGGCGGCGAGCCTGGTCGTCGATGCGCTCTCGGCGGACCGCGCGACCCCCGCGGCGCGGCTGGCGTTGCTGGAGCGGATCGCCCAGAGCTGCGAGGCGACGACGGAGTTCCTCGCCGACGGCGGTGCGGCGCAGCGCGAGCCCTACCCGGCCGGCCCCCAGGGCTTCCTGGACAGCGAGCGCTCGCTGGTGCTCGGCCACCCGTTCCACCCGACGCCGAAGAGCCGCGGCCCGATGCGGCCCGACGAGCGCCGCCGCTACGCCCCCGAGACCGGGGTGCGGTTCGCCCTGCGCTGGCTCGCGGTCGACGACGAGCTGGTCCGGTCCGACAGCGCGGTGCTCGCCGCGGACGGCGTCGCTGAGCGGTCGGCGGCCGACGTCGCGGGTGACCTGCTGCCGGTCGACGTGCGCGACGCGTTGCGGGCGGATCATCCCGGCCGCACGCTGGTTCCCGTCCACCCGTGGGAACTGGACTGGCTGCGCGGACGCGACGACGTCGCCGGACTGCTGCGGTCCGGGGCGATCGCGGATCTCGGCGAGCACGGTCCGGGGTTCCAGGCGACCACGTCGGTCCGCACCGTCGCCCACGAGACGCTGCCGTGGCAGCTCAAGTTCTCGCTCCACCTGAAGGTCACCAACTCGATGCGGGTGACCCTGCCGCGCGAGCTCGATCGCGCGGTGGAGGCCGCCCGGCTGGCGCGGACCGCGGTCGGCGAGCGGATGGCCGCGGTAGCTCCGCGCTGGCGGGTCGTCCACGACCCGGCGTACCTGGCGGTCCGTCACGACGGACGGCTGATCGACGGGCTCTCCGTGCTGCTGCGCGAGAACCGCTGGACCGACGCGGCGGGCTACGACGCGGCGGCCGTCACGGCGCTCTGCCAGGAGCACCCCTACGACGGGCGCAGTCGGCTGGCGCGGATCGTCGATCGTCTGGCGGCGGAGACGGGGGAAGACCCTGCGATCGTCGCCCGCCGCTGGTTCGCGAGCTACTGCGAGGCGCTGGTCGTCTCGGTGCTGCGGATCTACCTGGACGTCGGCCTGACCTTCGAGCCGCACGCCCAGAACGTCGTGCTCGAGCTGGAGGACGGGTGGCCGGTCCGCGCCGTCCACCGCGACAGCCAGGGCTACTTCCACCGCGAGGCCGCCCACGCCGACCTGACCGCGATCGTGCCGGGGCTGGGCGAGGTCACCGAGTCGATCTTCCCCGAGGCGCTGGCCGACCAGCGGCTCGTCTACTACCCGTTCGTCAACAACGCGCTGGGCGTGGTCGGGGCGTTCGGGATGGCCGGACTGGTCGACGAGCGGATCCTGCTCGCCGACCTGCGGGCCGTGATCGAGCGCGAACGCGAGATCGGCGGTCGCTACCCGGCGACGCTGCTCGACCGTTTGCTCGACGACGAGCGCTGGCCGTGCAAGGCCAACCTGCGGACGCGGATCGACGACCTCGACGAGCTGGTCGGGGACATCGCCGACCAGTCGGTCTACGGCTCGATCGCCAATCCGCTGCGGACCGGGGCGGACGCGGCATGAGCGACGTCTCCGTCGACGCAGCGGGCCTGGTCTTCGCGCCCCTCGACCCGACGCACCGGGACCTGCTGCACGGTTGGCTGCGGGCCGACCACGTGCAGCGGTGGTGGGGGATCGAGGGACCGGTTGAGGCGACCGCGTCCTACATCGACCTGATCCGTGCGATGGACCACCAGCGCGGCTGGATCGTCTCCGACGCGGCGGGCCCGTTCGCGTACGTCGAGACCTACGTCGTGAGCGGCGACCCGCTGGCCGACCACTACGCCGTCGAGCCCGGTGACCGGGGGCTGCACCTGATGGTCGGCGAGGTCGACCGGATGGGCACGCCGGCGAGCCGGGCGCTGGCGGTCTCGATCCTGACCGGGCTGATCGCCGAGCCGGGAGCGACCCGCGTGGTCTGCGAGCCGAACGTCCGCAACGAGCGGATGCTGCGGTTCTGCGCGTCGCTCGGGGCGGAGCAGCGGGCGGAGTTCGTCTTCGGCCCGAAGACCGCAGCGCTGCTCGCGTGGGACCCCGACACGATCGCCGCCAACTGGCCCGACGCGGCCGCGGACGCGGTGCGACGGGGACGACGGTGGGACGCGATGGACGGAGCGTCACGGTGACGGACAACGAGATCCTCGACGTCGTCGGGGTCGGCCTGGGGCCGTTCAACCTCGGTCTCGCGGCGCTGCTCGACGGGGTCGACGACGTGCGGGCGGTCTTCCTCGACCAGCGGGCCGGCTTCGACTGGCATCCGGGCCTGCTGCTCGACGACGCCGAGATCCAGGTGCCGTTCCTGGCCGACCTGGTGACGATGGCCGACCCGACCAGTCGCCACTCGTTCCTCAACTACCTGCACGAGCACGGCCGGCTCTACCGCTTCTACTTCCACGAGCGGTTCCAGATCCTGCGTCGCGAGTTCCAGCACTACGGCGCCTGGGTCGCGGGACGGCTGCCCGGCTGCCGGTTCGGGCGGCGGGTGGTCGACGTCCGCCCGCACGTCGACGGTGGCTGGACCGTCGAGGCGGCCGGACCGGACGGCGGGGCGGAGACCTACCGGACCCGTCAGGTGGTCTTCGGCGTCGGCACCGTCGCGACCCTGCCGGCCTGCGCCGCGGCGCACGTGGACCGGGGGACGACCGTCTCGGCCGACGGCACGCTGCTGCACTCCGGCGACTACGTTCCGCATCGCGCGCCGCTGCACGCCGCGCCGTCGGTGACCGTCGTCGGCGGGGGCGAGAGCGCGGCCGAGATCGTGCTCGACCTGCTGCAGCACGCTGCGCCGGAGACCCGGATCGACTGGGTCACCCGCGGGCTCGGCTTCCTCTCGATGGAGTACGGAAAACTCGGGCTGGAGCACTTCACGCCGGAGTACGTCGACCACTTCCACGCGCTGGATCCCGACCGCCGCGACGCCCTGCGCGACCAGCAGGATCTGCTCTACAAGGGGATCTCGACCGACACCCAGGCGGCGATCTACGACGCGCTCTACCGTCGGACCGCCGCGGGTGGGGAAGAGCCCCGGGTCGCCTACCGCGCGCGCACCGAGGTTCGTGAGGTCGTCCGCGACGGCGACGGCTGGTGGCTGACGCTGCGCCACCGCGACGAGCAGGCCGAGGCCGAGCTGCCGACGTCCGCGGTGGTCTTCGCGACCGGGTACGCGGCACCGCCGCTCCCGCTCGACGCGGCGCTGATCGCGACCGACGACGCCGGGCGCCCCGACGTCTCCCGCGACTACCGGCTGCGCGGCCCGGACGGCGCGGCGACCGACCTCTTCGTCCAGAACGCCGAGCTGCACAGCCACGGCGTCGGTACGCCTGACCTGGGGATGGCGACGTACCGCAACGCGGTGCTCGTCAACGCGATCGCCGGTCGACCGGTCTACGCGGTGCCCGAGCGCACGGTCTTCCAGCGCTTCGGGTTGGGCGATCTGCGCGAGGCCGGGGCCACCCCCGCGACCGCCCGGGGCGAGACGAGCGGGCCGGCCGACGACGCGGCCGCCCGGGGCGAGACGAGCG
>JBAZOW010000303.1:0-3863 GCA_041648495.1 Patulibacter sp. | reverse complement strand
ACGGCCAGCGCGACGCCGCGCAAGCACGGGATCCTGCGGCTCGGTCCCGACGCGAAGTTTCCGGCGAAGGCGATCCCGACCGTCGACCGGGCGCGGACCGCGTCGCGGCTGGGCACGGCCACGGCGACGGACCTGACGATGGTCTGCCCGGCGGCGACGATCGACATCGGCAGCTGGTGCATCCAGAGCAGCACGCAAGCGGTCGACACCGAGGACGTCGGCAGGAACGACTACTTCTACGCGACCCAGAAGTGCGTCGAGCTCGGCGGCTGGCTGCCGACCGCCGCGCAGCTGGTGGGCGCGGCGGACGAGGTCAAGCTGTCGAGCACGCTGGCCGACAACGAGACGACCGCGTCGACCGACATCACCCCCGACGACGGGCTCGGCGACCAGCGCGAGATGAGCTCGACGCTGGTCACGACCACGGCGGGCAGCAGCGCGGCCGGCAGCCTCGGCGTGACCGCCGGCGCCAAGGGCGACCCGGGCTCCGGCGCGCCCGACCCGATCCCGATGCCGAGCGACCCGGCGCCCGACACCCTGCAGTACGTGACGGTCTTCGACAACGCCAACCAGGGCGGGTTCGCCGGCAGCAAGCCGGTCTCCAGCCCCGAGCGGTTCCGTTGCGGCTTCGCCAAGAAGCAGGGCCCGAACAGCGAGGAGGACTGACCGTGCGCGCCACCTGGTCCACGGCGGGTGCGCTCGCCGCGCTCGCGCTGCCCGCGACGGCGATCGCCGCGGATGCCCCGACGGTCCCGCGGGAGACGGGTTCCGCGAACCCACTGGTCACGACGACGGCGGCGGACGCCGCAGCCGGCCCGGCGCCGGCGGTGACGGAACCATCCGCCGCCGTGCCGCCGGCGGCCGACCCGGCGACGGTCCCGCCGGCTGGTGCTCCGCCCGTGACCGTCCCGCCGGCTCGCGGCGAGCCGGGGGATGCGGCGGAAGCGACCGGACCCGGGGGCGCGGGCGGGGCAGGCGGGGCGAAGGACCCGTCGGCCGGTGCGGGATCGACCGGTTCCGCGGGCGGGAAGGGGGACCGCGACCGCGAGGCGACGAAGGACGCGGACGGTAGCGCGAAGGACCGCGAGGACGCGAAGGGCGGGAAGCCGGGGCGTGGGAAGGACGGCACGCCGGGGGACAGGAAGGACCGGAAAGGCGGGAAGCCCGGGGACGGGAAGGACCGCCAGGACGCGAAGGGCGGGAAGCCGGGGGACGGCGAGGGCGACGAGACGGCGGACGACCCGAGCGGCGAGGAGTCCGCGTCGTCCGCCGCCGACCTGCTGCTCGGCGGCGCCACCCGCGGGCTCGCCGACCTGTCGGTGGAGGACTTCCGGATCCCGCCGTTCCTGCTGCCGATCTACCAGGCGGCCGGCGTCCAGTACGGGATCCGCTGGGAGATCCTGGCGGCGATCAACGAGATCGAGACCGACTACGGCCGCAACCTCAGCGTGTCGACGGCGGGCGCGCTCGGCTGGATGCAGTTCATGCCGGGGACCTGGAAGTCCTACGGGGTCGACGCCACCGGCGACGGTCAGCGCGACCCGTACAACCCGGTCGATGCGATCTTCGCGGCGGCGCGCTACCTGCAGGCGTCCGGCGCGGCGACCGACATCCGCAAGGCGATCTTCGCCTACAACCACGCCGATTGGTACGTCAACGACGTGCTGCGCCGCGCCCAGGCGATCGCCCGCCTGCCCGCCGACGTCGTCGCCTCGCTGTCCGGCCTGACCCTGGCCCAGCTGCCGGTCTACGTGGCGCGGGTGGAGGATGCGGAGGAGGAAGAGGACTCGGATCCGGCCGTCGGCGTCTCGTCCGTCGAACGCGAAGACGGCCAGGCTCCCGAGTGGGCGATCGTCCGCGCGCCGGTCGACGCCCCGGTGGTCGCGGTCCAGGACGCCACGGTGACCCGGATCGGCGAGAGCCCGCGTTGGGGACGCTACGTCGAACTGCGCGACGCCTTCGGCAACCGCTACGTCTACGCCGGACTCGGCGAGCTCGCCCGCGAGCACCTGGTGCCGCGCGGCGAGAAGGCCGCGTCCCGGACCGCCGTGTCGCCCGCACCCGCGGTGGCCGAGCCGACCTCGGCCCCGACCACCGGCTCGCCCGCCGTCGGCCCGTCCCGTCCGGCGACCGCCGCCGAGGCCGGAACCGGTCGTCCGATCGTGGCGGGTGCCGCGCCGGTCGACCGCGACCTGAGCGGTCCGGAGACGAACGTCCCGGTCCCGACACCGGTTCCAGTGACGCCGACCGTGTCGACGGTCCCGCCCACAACGACCGCCCCGGTTCCGCCGGCCGCGACGGAGGCGATGACCCCGCCGGCCCCCTCCCCGGAACCGGTCCCGACGAACGGGGCGGTGACCACCGACCAGATCGAGCGCTACCTGGTGCGCGCCGGTGACCTGCGCGGCAAGGACCTGCGGCGCCGGCCGCTGCGGATCGGCAGCAAGGTCGCCGCGGGCACGGTGCTCGCCCGACTCGATCCGCAGCGCGCTTCGGCCCCGCGGGCGACCGACGTCGGTGGCGGGGTTCGCGCGACCTTCCGCTTCGCGATCCGCCCGGCCGGCGAGGACAGCGGCCGGATCGACCCGCGTCCGATCCTCGACGGCTGGCGGTTGCTCGACGACGCCGCGGTCTTCGGCAACGAGCTGCCGACCGCCTTCGCGGCCGACCGCGACGACCAGCCGGACGTCGGCCGCGTGCTGCTGTTGTCCAAGCAACAGCTTCAGCAGCGCGTGTTGGCCAACCCGCGGCTGACGATCTACCCAGGCGGGCGCGACGACATCCAGTCCGGGGCGATCGATCGGCGGGTGCTGGCGACGATGGAGTACCTGACCGCCCACGGCCTGCGGCTGACGATCACGTCGCTGAAGTCCGGGCACAGCATCATGAGCGCGTCCGGAAACGTCTCGGCGCACAGCTACGGCGCGGCGTTCGACATCGCCGTGGTCAACGGCACGGTGCTCTCCGCCGGCACCCAGGGCCCGGGGTCGATCACCGACAAGACCAACCGCCTGTTGCTGCAGTTGCAGGGGACGATGCGGCCCAACCAGATCATCTCGCTGATGACCTATCCGGGGACCGACAACACCCTGGCGATGGCGGACCACGACGACCACATCCACGTCGGCTTCCCGCAGGCGACGGAGGACGAGGACGGTCCGGTCCGCCTGGCCGCGCTCAAGGTCGGCGCGACCACGCTCGGCCCTAACCTGCGCCGTGACCAGTGGGAGAGCCTGGTCGCCCAGCTCGGCACGATCGAGAACCCGGCCGTCCGCCCGAAGGTCTCGAAGTCGGCGCTGCCGGACCCGAAGGCGACAAAGGCCGCCCGGAAAGCGAAGCAGGCCGCGCGGGCGAAGCGCTGAGCCGGCGCAGGCGGGCAAGCGGGGGACCTTGCGGGGGCCACACCCGTACAAGGTCTCCCGCTAGGCCGGGCGCGCAGGCGACCGGACACGCCCGCGTCGCGGACACGCCCACGCCCACGCCGTAGAGGTTGAACACGTACTACGTGCTCAACCTCTACGGCGATGTGCACCAAGCGCTGATCGTGGCGAAATACGCCACCCGCTGATCGGCGAACGGCCCGCCGAACGACGACCGGTCGCCTCACGGCACCCCTGGGGTGTCCAACGACGACCGGTCGCCCTACGGCGAGAGTGATCGGCCGAACGGCGAACGGGGAGCGGGACCGGCCAAGCGACGACCGGTCGCCTTACAGCACCCCTGGGGTGTCCAACGACGACCGGTCGCCCTACGGTGAGAGCGTCAGCGGCCGGCGGTCTTCTTCGGCACGCCCGGCAGGGCGATCGCCGGGACGGCGTCGTCGCCGGCGGCGCCGGGCGGGTCGACGCCCAGGACCTCGGCCA
>JBAZOW010000302.1:0-3872 GCA_041648495.1 Patulibacter sp. | reverse complement strand
CCCGCGGCGCCCCGCCTCGGCCTGGATCTCCGGACCGTCGCTGCCCTTCAGCCCGAGCGGGCCGCCGACCCCGGCGACCGGGTTGACGAGCAGGCCGATCCGCTCCCCGGGTGCCCCGAGCCCGGCCGCATCACGGGACGTTCCGGGCCCACGACGCTCGGGGCGGGGCCCGGACTCCTCTCCCAGTGACGCGGTCACGGACGGAGGATCTCAGGCCCGCACGCGCGTCAGCTCGTCGGCGACCTGCTCGAACGCGGCCCGCGCGCCGTCGACCATCGCGGCCAGCTCGTCGTCGGTGACCACGAACGGCGGCGAGAACGAGATCGTGTCGGCGGCCGGCAGCGCCCGCGTGATCACGCCGCGCTCGAGCGCCCCGCGGACGACCCGCGCGGCGACCTGGAGCGACGGGTCGAAGCGCTTGGCCGGATCGCGCTCGGCGACGAACTCGACCGCGGCCATCAGGCCCATCCCGCGAACCTCGCCGACCAACGGATGGTCGGCGAAGGCCTCGCGCAGCAGCGACCGCAGCTTCTCGCCCTGCTCACCGGCGCGGGCGACCAGGCCCTCGTCCTCGACCAGCCGCAGGTTGGCGAGCGCCGCGGCGGCCCCGAGCGGGTGCGCGCTGTAGGTGTAGCCGTGCTGGAAGACGCCCTCCGGACCGTCGGCGAGCACCCGCCAGACGCGGTCCGAGACGACCACGCCCGACAGCGGCACGTAGGCCGACGTGACGCCCTTGGCGATCGTCACGAGGTCCGGCTCGATCCCGAGCGCGTGGCTGCCGAACCAGCTGCCCAGGCGCCCGAAGCCGCTGATCACCTCGTCGGCGATCAAGAGCACGTCGTGCTTGCGCAGGACCTGCTGGATCGCGGCGAAGTAGCCGTCCGGCGGGACGATCACGCCGCCCGCGCCCTGGACGGGCTCAGCGATGAACGCGGCGACGGTCTCGGGACCCTCGGCGACGATCTTCGCGTCGAGCTCGGCGGCGAGCCGAGCGACGAAGGCCGCGTCGTCCTCGCCGGCCTCCGCGTTCCACAGCCGGTACGGCGCGGAGACGTGGCTGATGCCTTCGATCGGCAGGTCGAACTCGGCGTGCATCGCCGGCAGGCCCGTGAGGCTGGCCGACGCGATCGTCACCCCGTGGTACCCGCGGTCGCGCGAGATGACCTTCTTCTTCTGCGGCAGGCCCCGGCGGTTGTTGTACGCCCGGACGATTTTGATCTGGGTGTCGTTGGCATCGGAGCCGCTGTTGCCGTAGAAGACCTTCGACATCCCGCCGCCGAAGCGCGTGACGATCTGCTCGGCCAGCTCGGCCGGCGGCGTCGTGGCCATCGACGAGAAGCCGTGGAAGTACGGCAGCTCGACGGCCTGCTTGCGCAACGCGTCCGCGATCTCCACCCGGCCGTAGCCGACGTTGACGCACCAGAGGCCCGCCATCGCGTCGAGGTACTCGCGTCCGTCCGTGTCCCGCAGCCGGCTGCCCTTGCCCCCGACGATCAGCGCGGCGGCGCCGTCCTGCTCGTGGCGTTGCGCGTTGCTGAAGGGATGGAAGACGTAACGCCGGTCGGCGTCGAAGGGGGAAAGGGTCGTCACGGATGCTCGCATTGCGGTCGCCTGCTCGTATTACGCACCAAAGGTGCCACACGCGGGACCTCCTGTCCAGCCCAATTGCACGACTAGCGTTTAAACGTGCGGTATGCGAGCATGTGAGCTCCGACCCCGAGGAGTGCCGCGATGCCCGTCGTTCCCTTCCCCTTCGAGCTGCGTGACCCCACGCTCGTCCGCGACGAGCTGCTGATCGACGGCGACTGGTCGGGGGCTACCGCGGACGCCCGCTCGTCGATCCACGATCCGGCGACCGGGCGCGAGATCGCCTCGGTCGCCGACGGGGACGCCGCCGACGCCCGCCGCGCCATCGAGTCCGCCTACGCCGCGTTCGGCCCGTGGTCCCTCCGCACCGCCAAGGACCGCGCGACGGTGCTGCGTCGCTGGTTCGACCTGATCACCGCGAACGTCGACGACCTGGCGACGATCCTCACCGCCGAGCAGGGCAAGCCGCTGGCCGAGGCCCGCGGTGAGATCCACTACGGCGCGAGCTTCGTCGAGTGGTACGCCGAGGAGGGCAAGCGGGCCTACGGCGACGTGATCCCGACCAACGTCGACGGCCGCACGCTGATGGCCGTGCGTCAGCCGATCGGCGTCTGCGCCGCGATCACGCCGTGGAACTTCCCGATGGCGATGATCGCCCGCAAGCTCGCCCCGGCGCTCGCCGCGGGCTGCACGGTCGTGGTCAAGCCGGCCCCGACGACGCCGCTCTCGGCGCTCGCGCTCGCCGACCTGGCCCTGCGCGCGGGGATCCCCGCGGGCGTGATCAACGTGGTGCCCGGCGACGCGGTGGCGGTCGGCGGCGAGCTGACCTCCCACCCACTCGTCCGCAAGATCACCTTCACCGGATCGACCCCGGTCGGGCGCCTGCTGATGCGCCAGTCCGCCGACACGATCAAGAAGCTCTCGCTCGAGCTCGGCGGCAACGCGCCGCTGATCGTCTTCGACGACGCCGACCTGGACCGTGCCGTGCAGGGCGCGATCGACTCGAAGTTCCGCAACGCCGGCCAGACCTGCGTCTGCGCCAACCGGATCCTCGTCCAGGACGGGATCCACGACGCGTTCGTCGAGCGATTCGCCGCCGCGGCCGGCGCGCTGAAGGTCGGCAACGGCTTCGACGCGGGCGTCGAGCAGGGTCCGCTGATCGACGAGAACGCGCTGGCCAAGGTCCGCTCGCACGTCGCCGACGCGGTCGAGCACGGCGGCCGGGTCGTCTGCGGCGGCCAGGACTCGCCGCTCGGCGGGACCTTCTACCCGCCGACGGTGATCGCGGGCGCCACCACCGCGATGCGGATCGCCGACGAGGAGACCTTCGGCCCGGTCGCGCCGATCTTCCGGTTCACGACCGAGGACGAGGCGATCACACTGGCCAACGCGACCGAGTCCGGCCTGGCAGCGTACTTCTTCACCCGCGACGCGGGACGGATCTCGCGCGTCGGCCGAGCGCTCGAGCACGGCGTCGTCGGGGTCAACACCGGCCTGATCTCGTACGAGGGCGCGCCGTTCGGCGGCGTCAAGCAGTCCGGTCTCGGGCGCGAGGGATCGCGCCACGGGCTCGACGACTTCCTCGAGCTGAAGTACCTCTGCATCGACGGTCTGAACGACTGATTCCCCCGCGCCGGGACCCGATTCGGGCCCCGGCGCTCCCTCCTCCTTGGCGCGGCGCCTACGCCCGATCCAGGCCGTGTGGACGGTGTCCAACATCCGTCCACGCCCGCCGGGACGGTGTACGTCCGTGGCTACCTTCGGGTACGTCCCAGACACGTACATCGACCACACCCTCGCGCCCTCCGGACGCCGACGGTGACCAGGAGGAACCATGTCTCCCCAGCACGGACGGCGCACCGACCGGCGTCGCAAGATCGGGGCCACCGTCGCCGCCGTCGCGGTGATTGGCGTCGCCGGCGGCTACGGCACGTACGCCGCCTTCACGGACACGACGACGTTGACGGGCTCGGCCACGGCCGGCACGGTCCAGCTCAACGACCAGGGCGCGGACACCCGCAGCTTCACGGTCTCCAACCTGCTGCCGGGCGACGCCCCGAGCATCTGCTTCGATGTCGCGGCGCCGGCCAGCGGCAACACGCAGGCGCTCGCCGTCACGCTCGCCGCGGCGCGCACCACCTCGGGCACGCCGACCACGGCCGACGACGCGCTCGCCGGGTCGCTGACGGTCGGGCTGGAGTCGGTGTCCGCCACGGGCGCCGACTTCCTGACGCTCGACGGGCCGGCCAGCGGCAACCGCACGCTGGCCCGCACGGACACCTGCG
>JBAZOW010000301.1:0-3929 GCA_041648495.1 Patulibacter sp. | reverse complement strand
GTGGCTGGCGCGGCTGTCCGGCCTGGCGCACGGCCTGCCGCGGCACCTCTCGCAGCACTCGGGCGGGATGGTCGTCTCGACCCGGCCGCTGATCGACTGCTGCCCGGTGGTCCCGGCCGCGATGGAGGGCCGGCAGATGGTGATGTGGGACAAGGACTCCTGCTCGGATGCGAAGTTCCTGAAGATCGACCTGCTCGGTCTCGGGATGCTGTCGAGCGTGGAGCGCTGCGTCGAGCTGGTCTCGAAGCGGCGGGGAAAGGAGCTCGACCTGTCACGGATCGAGCTGGACGACGAGGCGACCTTCAAGTCGATCCAGAGGGCCGAGACCACCGGGGTCTTCCAGATCGAGAGCCGGGCGCAGATGGGCTCGTTGCTGCGGACGAAGCCCGAGTCGATCAAGGACCTGACGGTCCAGGTCGCGCTGGTCCGACCCGGTCCGATCCAGGGCGGGGCGGTCAACCCGTACATCGAGCAACGGCAGCGGCAGCGCGAGGATCCGAGCTACGTGCCGACGTACATCCACCCCTCGCTCGAGGAGGTGCTGAAGGACACGCTGGGCACGATCATCTTCCAGGACCAGGTGATCGAGGTCGCGATGGCCTTCGCGAAGTTCAGCTCGGGACAGGCGGAAGGGCTGCGGCGGGCGATGAGCCGCAAGCGCTCGCAGGACGCGCTGAACGCCTACCACCAGCAGTTCGTGGAGGGCGCGCAGGCGGCGGATCCCACGGTGACGGTCGAGCTGGCCGAGCAGGTCTGGCAGATGATCCAGGGCTTCGCCGGGTTCGGATTCCCCAAGGCCCACGGGGCGGCGTTCGGGTTGCTGGCCTACCAGTCGGCCTGGCTGCGGGAGCACTACGGCCCGGAGTACGTCTGCTCGCTGCTCGACGAGCAGCCGATGGGCTTCTACCCGCCGGACGCGCTGATCCACGAGGCGCAGCGCCGGGGCATTCCGGTGATTCCCCCGGACGTCGCGGTCAGTCAGGTCGACTGCACGGTCACCGACGAGGGGGCGATCCAGGTCGGGCTGGGCTACGTCAAGGGGGTCCGACCCGACGAGGCGGCGGCGCTGGTGGCCGAGCGCGAGCAGGGCGGCCCGTGGCACGACCTGGAGGACCTCGTGCGGCGGACCAGTGGCGGCACCACGTCGCTCGAGGCACTGGCGTGGTCCGGGGCCTGCGACGGAATCGTCGGTGCGGACGTCCCCGAGGCCCGGCGACGGCGGGCGGCGCTGTGGCGGGTCGGGGCGATCGTTCCCGGCCGGCGGGTCGCGGCGGGGACCCAGATGGCGCTGGGCCTGGAGTCCACGGGACCGGCGGCGTCGACGGCGCTTCCGGGCATGAACCCCTGGGAACGCTTGATCGCCGACTACGAGACGACCGCGACGACCACCGCGACGCACCCGATCGGCCTGCTCCGGCCGCAGCTCGTTCCGCACGGGGTGCGGACCAGCGAGGACCTGACGCGCATCCGCAACCGCGAGACGGTGCGGGTCAGCGGCCTGGTGCTGGCCCGCCAGCGGCCGGGGAGCGCCAAGGGCGTGGTCTTCCTGCTGCTCGAGGACGAGTTCGGGACGATCAACCTGGTGCTGTCGCCGCCGGTCTACGCCCAGCACCGGCTGACCGCGAGGACCGAGCCACTGGTCGTCGTCGAAGGGCGGCTGGAGCGGCATCCGCGCGGGGGCGGGCAGATCAACGTCGTGGTGCGGTGGCTGCGGCCGCTCGACGATCTGGTGTCGCCGGCGGCGCAGGCCGCGGCGGCGCGGCTGCCGCAACGCGCTCCGGTCCGGGCCGAGCCGGGGTTCGGGGAGCAGGACGCGGTCGCGGCCGGGGGCGGCGCCGGTGGGTTCCGGCAGGTGGCGCCGGGGGCGATGAACTTCGGGAGGGGACGCCGCTGAGCGAGGCGGGCTTCGAGAGGGGGCGTGCTGCTGAACGTGCTCTCCTGCGGTGATTGGCCCGCAATCTGCAGGAAATCCTGCAAGCGCGCCGCGGAGGCAGGGGATCTGCGTCCGTCGTCGACGCTGCTATCCTGCGTGGGAACGTTGCACTCCGGATCGACGCCATGCCGCCGGCGCCGGAGTGAGAGCGCGCCCCGATCGATGATCTTCCGCGAACAGACGTGGGTGATCGCCGGTGGGTGGTGGTCTCGCCAACGACGCAGGACCGAACGACATGGCCACTGATCGCGACCAACCGTGGTGGGCTGACGCACAGGAGTACCGGCACCGTGACACGCGGCGCCGGAGCCTGGACGACTCACGCACCGCGCGTCACGAGGACGACCACAGCGCCGACGCCGCGCGTCGCCGCCGGGCGGCTGCTGCCCGTGCCGCGGCGCAGCAGCGTCGTTCGCGCCAGGATCGCTCCCCCTCGTCGCGGACCCGACGGGCCGAGCCGACCGAGTTCCCCTGGATCGACGAGTCGCCGTTCGCTCCGCGCGGTTCCGCATCGCGCGGGGGATCCCCGTCCGGACCGCGTTCGCGTCCCGGCACCACGGTAACCCGGCGGCCGGGGCAGCGCCCCGCACGCCGTCGCGCGGCCGGGCCGATCGCCCGACCCGAGAAGCTGCTGCTCTACATCGCGATCCTCGGGCTGTTCCTGGTCCTCGCGGCCGCCACGAATTCCGACGCCGCCGTGCTCGTCGAGCACGCGACGTCCGTCGCGCGCTAGCGCGCCGACGTTCCTCACCGCTCCCGTCAACGGAGCCCGTATCCGCCAGACCCGCCGACGAGCGGGTCCGCTGGTCGTTCCCGCGCGCGGCGCTCCTTCCCGGTCGGTGGTCAGCTGGGTCGCCCTCGGCCGACAGCCGACCCCGTCGAATCCCGACGTCAACGGATGGTCGAGCTGGTGTGGTAGTGCCGGAGGCTTCCGGGTACATACCGAGCAGGTCGGTCACGGGGGCACTCGGGCGTGCCCCTTGCGGATCGCCGCCGAACGAGCTAACTTACTGAGTGTAAGTTGCTTCACAACTTGAAGCGTTCGTAAAATCCCCCCGGAAAGGTTCGCCATGCCCACCGCAATGAGCCGCTTCACGATCCATGACGATCTCTCGGCGCCGGAGGGCTCGCTGCCGGTCCTGAAGGGGGCCATGGCGTCCGCCGGACAGCTCCCCAACCTGGTCGGCGTGCTGGCCGGATCGCCCGCCGCCCTACGGGGATACGCCCGCTTCCGCAACGAGCTGCGCCACGGCACCCTCGGCGTCGCCGCCAAGGAGCGGATCTCGCTCGCGGTCTCCGAGCACTTCCACTCGACGCCCGGCGTCAAGATGCACACCCGCACGGCGCGCGCCGCCGGTCTCGGCATCGACGAGGTCAAGCTGGCCCGCAACTTCGCGTCGGCCGACGAGCGTCAGGACGTCCTGCTGCGGTACGTCGGGCACCTGCTGCGCAAGCGCAGCCAGCCGCCGGCGGCCCTCCAGGAGGAGGCCCTCGAGCTCGGCTGGACCGAGGAGGACCTGCTCGAGGCGATCGCCTACGCGTCCGTCGAGGTCTTCTCCTCGCTGATCAACATCGCGGGCGACGTGCCTGTCGACGGCTCGACCGAGGAATCCCGGCAGCTCCGAGCCGCGTGAGGGGTGAGACGGATCTCCGTCTCCGATAACGCCTGCTGCCCCCACTACCACCAGGCGGTCGAGCTGATCGGCCGCCGGTGGACCGGGGCGATCGTCGCGGTGCTCCTCGCCGAGGGGTCTCACCGGTTCTCCGAGTTGCGCGACAACGTTCCCGGTCTCTCCGACCGCGTGCTCTCCCAGCGGATGCGCGAGCTCGAGGCGGCGGAGATCGTGACGCGCAGCGTCGACGCCGGTCCGCCCGTCAAGGTGAGCTACGAGCTGACGCCCAAGGGCGAGGATCTGCGCGACGTCGTGCGCGCGCTGGAGCGGTGGGGACGGCGGTGGGCCGATCCCACGCCGACGGCTCCGTCGCCGGGAGCGGC
>JBAZOW010000300.1:0-3944 GCA_041648495.1 Patulibacter sp. | reverse complement strand
CGCTCTCGCCCGCCCGACGCCGTCGAGGTTCGACACGCTGTGCGTGCTCAACCTCTACGGCGTTTCCCCGGACCCGGCCCAGATCGGGCCCCGAACCGGGACCCGACCCGACTTACTTCCCGCCGACCGCCTGGTTGGCCGCGTGCAGATGCTTCTGGCGCGCGTCGTTGCGCGCCAGGGGCATCGCGTAGCGCTCGACGTAGGCGACGTCCTCGCGCCAGAGGGCCAGCGCGCGGTCGCCGTCGATCGGGCCGCCGTGGCCGGGGATCACCCAGTCGGCCTGGTCGACCAGCGGCTTCAGCCGGTCGAGCGTGGCCCGGTAGGCGCTGCGCGACCCGTCGGCCTCGGCCCAGGTCGGGATCTCGACCGGCGACAGGTAGTCGCCGCAGATCAGCGTGCGCGCCCACGGCACCCAGATCGCCATCCCGTCGGCGGTGTGGCCGTCGGCGGGGTGCAACTCCAGCTCGCGCTCGGCCGCGGGACCGTCGCCCGCCAGCTCGAGGCGGCCGGGAACGGGAAGCGCCTGGATCTCGCCCAGCGACAAGGTCGACGACTTCTGAACCCCCCGCACCGACGCGGCCTGGGCCCGGTCGACGTAGTGCTCCTGGTCGAACGCGCGCATCGCGCGGACCGCCTCTCCGCTGTGGCCGCTGAGCCGCGCCGCGGTGGTCTCGGCCACGCCGAGCGCCGCGTCGGGGAACGCCATCCGGCCGAGCAGGTGGTCCCAGTCGCCGTGGGTCGCGAGCAGCCCGGCCACCGCGAACCCGGCCTGCCCGGCGACCTGCGCGGTCAGCTCCAGCTCGTCCGGGTAGACCGGCGAGTCGACCAGGAACGCCTCGCGGGGGGCGTTGGGATCGGCGAGCGTGGGACCGTCGGTCGCACCCGGCCCACTCTGCGTCACCGTCAGCGGAGACCCATCACCGGTCGCCACCGCCGGCGCGCGCACGATCGCGGCGGTCGTCTGCCACACCCGTGACACGACGACCAGCACATCGGGATGGACGGCGAGCGCCCTCATGACCGCAGAACCCGGGGGACAGGCGTCGCGGTTACTTGAGGCCGATGACGCGCATCGCGTCCAGGAGCGTCTTGACCTCTTCGGTCGGCCCCTTGGCCTTCGGCTCCAGCTGCTCGCCGTGCCGGTTGATCCAGATCACGGGGATCTTGGCCTTCAGGCAGGGGGCGACGTCGGCGTGGTAGCCGGACGCGATGTGGACCCAGTTCTTCTTGCTGCCGTTGCGGCGCGCGATCTCGGTGAAGTGCGCGGTGTCCGGCTTGTACGAGCGGACCTGCTGCGCGGTCACGACCAGGTCGAAGTCGTGCTTGAGGTGACGGCGGGTCAGACCCAGCAGCTTGTCGTCGATGTTCGAGACGAGACCGGTCTGGAACTCCTTGCCGAGCTTGCGCAGCTGCGGCATGGTCTCGCGGAACGGACGCCAGCGCTCGACCGAGTCAGGCAGGAAGTTGGCCCGCGCGGGCTCCAGCCGCAGGTCGTCCCAGCCCATCTCGGCAGCGACCTCACGGGCGGTGCGCCGCAGCACCTCGGCGTAGAGCTCGTAGCTGCCCGCCGCGATCTCGCGGTGCTTCTGGTGGAACAGGCGGAGCAGCAGGTCCTTGTCGATCGTGAACCCGTCCTTGCCCGCCTCCTTCGTGAAGGCTTCGACGATGCCGGATTCCCAGTCGATCAGCGTGCCGTACACGTCCATCGTGACGAAATCGATCTTCTTGGGAAGAGGCATCCGCCAAATTATGCCTTGTAGACGGCGTACCCTGCTCTACGACGTCCGCGAGTGCGATTCGGCCGCGCTGGGCGGCACGATCGCACCCGCCCGCCCGCGGCGCGAAGGAGCGTCACCGCGCCCGCCACGCACCACGTGGGCGGGCGCCGACCGACCGGCCCCTAGGACGTCAGCGAGCGGTAGCGACGCACCGCGAAGAACGCCGCGAGCACCGTGATCCCGACGATCCACAGGCACGAGACCCAGACGTCACTGCCCGCGGGGGTGCCGAGGAACAGGTGACGCGCCGCGTCGACGAAGGTCGTGAACGGGTTGGCCTCGGCGAACTGCCGCAGCCCGTTCGGCATCGTCGCCGGCTGAACGAAGGCCCCGGACGCGAAGGTCAGCGGGAAGATCACCGTGAAGCCGATCGCGTTCGACGTCTCCGCCGACCCGGCCGACAGGCCGATCAGGCAGAAGACCCAGCTGAACGCGAAGCCGAGCCCCAGCAGCAGCACGATCCCGCCGAGCACGCGCAGCACGTCCGTATCGAACGAGAAGCCGATCAGCAGGCCGACGCCGATCAGCACGACCAACTGCAGCGCGTTCAGCGCGATGTCGGCGAACGCCCGGCCCGACAGGACCGCCATCCGCGACATCGGCAACGACCGGAACCGGTCGATCAGGCCCTTGTTCATGTCGTCCGAGATCGCGAGCGCGGTGACGAACCCGCCGAAGGCGATCGACTGGACGATGATGCCGGGCATCAGGAAGTCCGCGTAGTTGTCGAACCCGGGGGTCGCGATCGCGCCGCCGAAGACGTAGCGGAACAGCAGCACGAACATCACCGGCTGCACCGTGTAGCCGATCAGCAGATCGGGCTGACGGGGGATCCGGCGCAGCTGGCGGCCGGCCAGGACCATCGTGTCGGACAGGGTCCAGCGCAGCGAGCTCATGCGTTTTCTCCCGTCGAGGCTTCGACCGCTTCGGCGCCACCGCTCTCGTCGGCGGTCGCCCGGCCGGTCAGGGTCAGGAAGGCATCGTCGAGCGTCGGGCGACGCAGGGTGATGTCGGTCATCCCGACCCCCGCGCTGTCGAGCGCCCGGACCGCGGCAGCGATCCCGCCGCCGTCGGCGCGCAGCGGCACCCCGATCGTCGTGCCGTCGACGTAGACCGGATCGCGTCCGTCCTCCGCCGCGCCCTCGGCCAGCGGCAGCAGCGCCTCGCGCGCGGCGTTCGCCTGCGCGGCATCGGCCAGCACGACTTCGAGTCGCTCGCCGCCGACGCGCGCCTTCAGGTCGTCGGCGGTGCCCTCGGCGATCACGCGACCGTGGTCGATCACCGCGATCCGGTCGGCCAGCCGGTCGGCTTCGTCCAGGTACTGGGTGGTCAGCAGCACCGTGGTGCCCTCGGCGACCCGCTCCTCGATCGTCTCCCACAGCGCCAGGCGGCTGCGTGGATCCAGGCCGGTGGTCGGCTCGTCGAGGAACAGCACCGGCGGCCGGACGACCAGCGCGGCGGCCAGGTCGAGGCGGCGACGCATGCCCCCGGAGTAGGTGCTCGCGACGCGGTCGCCGGCGTCGGTCAGCCCGAACTCCTCGAGCAGCTCGGCCGCCCGCTGCTTGGCCTCGTTGACCGACAGGCGGTAGAGCCGGCCGACCATCCGCAGGTTCTCGGCGCCGGTCAGGTACTCGTCGACCGCGGCGTACTGCCCCGCCAGGCCGATCTTCGAGCGCAGCGTCTGGGGATCCTTGGTGACGTCGATCCCCGCAACCCGCGCCGTTCCCGAGTCCGGACGCAGCAGCGTGGTGAGGATCCGCACCGCGGTGGTCTTGCCCGCGCCGTTGGGGCCCAGCACCCCCAGCACCGACCCGGTTGGTGCCGACAGGTCCACCCCCTGCAGAGCGTGGACGTCACCAAAGGACTTCACGAGGCCCACGGCCTCGATCGCTACGTCACCCGACATCCGAAGCACTGTACACGCGCGATGCGACGATCCGTCGGTCGATACGGCGCCAGGAGGCCCGCGCGATGCGACGGGCGGCGGCCCACCCGCAAGAGACCCGGGGCTTATGAATAAGTACTGTGTACGTATACGCTGGCGACACTCGCTAGCCTCTCGCGAATGCTTACGCACCATCCACGTCGGCGCCCAGCGCGTCGGCGACTCCAACAACTCGCTTTCCTGACGATCGCCACCGCGGCGAGCGCCACCGCCTTCACGGC
>JBAZOW010000299.1:0-4023 GCA_041648495.1 Patulibacter sp. | reverse complement strand
CATCGTGGCCGACTTCGCCGCACCGGTGGAGCGCATCTGGCAGGTCTACGCCGATCCGCGCCAACTCGAGCGCGTCTTCGGTCCGCCGACCTACCCGGCGACCTTCGTGGACCACACGCTCGAGCCCGGCTCGCGGTCGACCTACTTCATGACAAGTCCGGAGGGGGAGAAGCACGCCGGGCTGTGGAACATCGCCACCGTCGACGAGCCGCAGGAGTTCACCTTCGAGGACGCGTTCGCCGATCTCGATTTCAATCCGGTGGCCGAGATGCCGGTGTCGCAGAACTCGTACGGCTTCGCGTCGCACGAGGGCGGCACCCGCGCGACGTACGTCAGCACGTACACCTCGGCCGAGGCCCTGCAGCAGGTCCTCGACATGGGCATCGTGGAGGGCGCGACGTTGGCGATCAACCAGATCGACGACCTGTTGGCCGATCGGAGTGGAGCCGTTTGACGGACGGGCGGAGCTTGCGGCGCGTAGCTCGTCACTGGAGCGGTCCTGGTTGGGCCATCCGCGGTCGCGTCCGCCGCTGGCCCGGGTCCGCTCCGCCCGTGCCGCAAGAGCCCTAGTCGCCATGATGTTCCGGTGCATCCAGACTGGCTCGGCAGCCCGCAGCATCTCGTTGGCGGTTTCGGCCTGGCGGTCATCGCCGGGCTGATCGCGCTCCGACTCGGCGTCCGCGGGCCGCTGCTGGTCGCGGTCGTCGCGATCGGCGTGGCGATGACGGGCGAGGCGGTGATCGAGATCGCCGAGTACGCATTGCTCTACGCCACACCGCCCGACAGCGCCTACTTCGACACGGTCGCTGACCTCGCCAGCACCCTCGTAGGAGCGGTACTCGGTGGCGTACTCGTCGCCGTCATCGCGCGGCGCACGGCCTGACCTGAATCGACCGGATCACGGCCTCCCGAGCCGCGCCGTCGTCGCCTCGTCCTCCCGGCCGCCGAAGTACTCCGCCAGGACCCGGCGATACAGCGGATCAGTGGGGTCGGCGTGGGCGAACAGGGTCATCGAGGAGCGGAGCTTCATCGCGTCGACCGCGCCGAAGGCCTCCTCGGCCGTCACCCCGGAGAGGTCGGCAACGGCGCTCGTGGATGCGCGCAGGCGCGGGCCGAGAATCGGGTGCTGCAGGTACGCCCGGGCTTCGGGCAGCCCGGAGACCGCGTACCGCACCGTCATCGGACTGCTTCCGAGTCCGGCGAGCTGGGGGAAGACGAACCACATCCAGTGCGACTGTTTGCGGCCGGCCCGGAGCTCGCTGAGCGCGCGCTCGTAGATCTCGCCCGCGTCCTGCGCCGTGACGAACCGTTCCAGGTTGTACGACTCACTCACGTAAGCAGCCTCTCGCTGGTGGGGCGATCGCGGTGCTTCTGCCGTCTCGCCCGCCCGTTCAGTCGGCCACGCCGCCGTGGCCGGAGCAGGCGCCCGGCCGGCCGCCGGACTGCGAGTACATCCCGTCAGCGCACTGCACGCGGGACCCGGTGCCGTTGTCGTAGTTGGGGATCTCCTCGCCCGGGGAGCTGTCGTAGTCGTCGGAGGACGGCTCGCCCTCGTCGTACGGGTCGGTCCCCGAGGACCCAACGCCCGCGAGAGCGGACGTGGAGTCGGTGCCCGTGTCGTGCGCTGCCGCGTAGTCCGCGGCCTGCTCGTCCGAGTACATCTCGAGCGCCACGACGGGGAAGCGGACTCGTCCGCCGTCGCCGGTCGTGCAGATGACGCGCGACACGCCGCTGCGGCATCGGGTGCGGAGTGCTCGGCCGACCGCCGGACTGTGGACCATCACCGGCGAGGTCTGGCCCGCCACCCAGTACTCGTAGAACGCGTTCTGCGCGAAGCCGCAGCTGGTACGGGGCTGCCAGACCTCGATGTTGCCGTCACAGGACGCCCAGCGGCCCGAGGGCGCGGTCTTCGCTGCTGCGCGCTTCGCCGACTTAGCCTTCGCGGCGGCCCGCCGCTCGGCGCGCGCGTCCCTATCCGCCTCACGATCCCGATCGGAGGCGGTTGATCGCGCTACGGGTGCCTGCTCGGTAACGGTCCTGACCGTGGTCGTGCCGCAACCCGCCAGGACCGCGACCGCCATGAGCGCCGCCAGTGGTGGAAGCCGTCGTACGGCAAGACCCGATAGTCGCGTGTACATCGGAAGCGAGTCTACGCAGTGCTTACGCGGCTAGGTGCTCGTTTGGCACGAGTGCGTTCGTGGGCGACCCGGTGCGCTCGTTCTCGCGGCGGCTGGCGGGGCTCCCGCCAGCGACCTCACCGCAGCCCCACCCGCTCGTCGTCGCTGAGGGTGACGCCGAACCCCGCGGTGATCTCGGCGAGGCGCTCGTCTGGGCTCAGGGTCCGCTGGGCGTCCTCGGCGCCGGGGCGACTGACGCGCAGCTCGTGGTCGACGAGCACGGTTCGGTCGCGCTCGGTGACACGCATGAGCACCGGGCGGCCGACGAACAACGACGCGGGGTCGGTGGAGACCCACCGGTTGCCGGCGGCGATGGCGTCCGGCGTCGCGGGCTCGGCGGTGGTCGCGTGGGTGGGCATCCAGTCGCCCTTCCGCCATGTCTGCTGTTGCCAGCGGTCGCCGACTCGCACGATCCGGTGCGCCCAGGTCTCGCCGCCGCCGACCTGCGCGCCGTCGCGGAGCGGCAGGGGCAGGAGCGGTCCGCCGCCGAAGCCCACGTCGGCCATCCACCGCTCATCACCGACTCGGACGATCGCGGTGGCGTGCGTCGGCGGTACCTGCTGGGCCTCCAGGTCGACCATCGAAGCGAGCGACTGGTGGGCGTCCCAGCCGAGCTGGCGAAGAAGTGCCACGAACAGTGCGACGTGCTCGAGGCAGTAGCCGCCGCGCCCGCGGCGGATCAGCTTGTCCTCGATCGTCGGCAGGTCGAGTCGGATCGAGCGCCCGAGCACGATGTCAAGGTTCTCGAACGGGATCGAGCCGACCCAGGCGCGCTGGAGTGCCGTCAACGCCTCAATGCTTGGCCCCGACCGGCCGATGATTCCGATCCGACGCAGGGTCGCGTCGGCATCGATGAGCGGTGAGTCGTGCGCCGACGTCGATGCGGGTGGGGGCACGTCGATCATGGAAACTCCTTGACATGTGAAGGACTTTCCTCGACGCTAGCGTAGATGCTGAACATGTCAAGTATCTCGGTCGAAGACGGCGGCATGCCGGTCGCGTGGGTCCGCCTGATGCGGGCGCAGCAGGTCCAGCATCAGCGCCTCGAGGCCGCGCTGCTGCGCGACCACGACCTGACGCTGGCGGCCTACGACGTGATGCTCCAGCTCTCGTGGGCCCCCGACGGTCGCTTGCGGCCCGTTGACATCGCGCGGCAAATGGTCGTCACGCAGTCGGGCATCACCCGGTTGCTCACGTCGCTGGAGCGTCGGGGCTTCGTGCGGCGCGAGGCCGCGGAATCGGACGGTCGGGTGCGAGCCGCGGTCCTCACCGACGATGGCTGGCTCGTTCTCGCGGCGGCGGCGGCATCGCACGTGCGCAATGTCGATCGCGAGTTCACGCAGCACCTCTCCGGGGTCGAGCTCGACGCGCTCGCCGAGCTGCTGGCGAAGCTGCCCGGAGGAGGCCTCGAAATCACCGGTCCCCATCCGGTCGCGGGCAGGGATACGCCGAAACCTCGCGCGACGGGTTGACGCGCTGGCGGCATCCCCGTTGCGTCCCGTGCCTTACGCCGCGCCCGTACGGCGATCGCTCTGTGCTTGACAGCACAGCTCCGGAGCGATACAAATCGAAACACAGGCAAACGGAACTAAACGGGCATGTACGCAGAGGAACGACAGCAGCGCATCATCGAGCGGACCCGGGCCGAGGGGCGGGCGGAGGTTGCGTCCCTGGCCGAGCAGCTCGGCGTGACGGCCGAGACGATCCGCCGGGATCTCACGGTTCTGGAGCGCCACGGGGTGCTGCGCCGCGTTCACGGAGGCGCGATCCCGGTCGACCGGCTGCGATTCGAGCCCGCCCTCGACACCCGCGACGGCCTCCGTCGCGACGAGAAGGAGCGGATCGC
>JBAZOW010000298.1:0-4030 GCA_041648495.1 Patulibacter sp. | reverse complement strand
TGGCGTAGCGGACGCGCAGGCCGGGGTGGTGCTGGCGGGCGTACTGGCCGATCGCGTGCAGCAGGTGGGTCTTGCCGGTCCCCGGCGGTCCGTAGAGGAACAGGGGGTTGTAGGCGGTGCCCGGGTTCTCGGCAACGGTCAGCGCGGCCGCGTGCGCGAAGCGGTTGGACGGACCGAGGACGAACTCCTCGAACCGGAACCGCGGGGTGAACGGCCGCTCCGACGGCGAGGGCGGCGGAGCGGACTGCTCGCCGGAGGTCCTTCGCGGCGACCCGGTGGATGCCGGGGGCCCGCCGCTCTCGCTCGGCGTGAGCACGACCTTCAGCGGGCGGTCGAGCACGCGGGTCGCCGACGCGCTCAGCAGCGGCAGCAGTCGGTGGCTGATCCATGCGCGTGCGTGCGCGGGGGCGGCGACCCAGAGCTGGTGTCCGTCCGCCGAGACGGGCCGGATCACCGACAGCCAGGTATCCCACGCGTCGTCGCCGATGTGCCGCCGTGCGTCCTCGATGATGGCGCTCCAGGCGCGGTCGAGGTCAGCGGAAAGCACGAGTACAGGCAGGAGAAAACGTTCGCCACGGGGGCGAAGGGGAACAGATGACGGGTCGCGCGGAGGCGGAGTCCGAGAGGTCGCTCGTCAGGGCTGACGGCGAGCGAGGAATATACCAGCGAGCCGTCGTCGCGGGAGCCGAATTCTTGACGATCCGCAGAGACTTCCCGGAAAGAGCGCGAACAACGCCGGGGGCGGGCGGGACCGCCGTCCGAGGTGCTGTCCGAACGGTGCAGTAGGTCGCTCCGCTTGCGTCGCGTCGGGACGGTAGACTGCTCGTTCCGTGCCCGCGGCAGCAGGTGAAGTCACCTGCCATCGCCCGCGAGGCTCCTCGACCTGAGTTCTAGAGATGAAGCGCACCTACCAGCCGAAGAAGCGCAAGCGCGCGCGCACCCACGGTTTCCGTGAGCGCATGTCCACCAAGGCCGGTCGCGCGGTCCTGAAGCGGCGTCGGTCCAAGGGCCGTCGCCGCCTGACCGTCTGACCCCGTGTCTGATCCCCGTCCGGCCGCTCCGCGGTCGAAGCGGGGTCGCCTGACCCGCAGTGCCGACTTCGACCGCGTCTTCCGACGCGGTCGTTCGTACGGAAATCGGCACCTCGTGCTGCACGTCTTCCCGCAGGATGCTCCCGAGCAGCCGCGGGACCCCCGGGTCGGGCTCAGCGTCTCGCGCCGCGTCGGGAACGCGGTCGAGCGCAATCTCGTCAAGCGGCTGCTCCGCGAATCCTTCACGGAGCACGTCTCGCGTTTCGCGGGGACCGTCGACGTGGTGATCGTCGCGCGCCCGGACGCGCGCGAGCTCGCCGAGCGGGAAGGCCTCTCGGGCATCGCCGAGGCGCTGCGCGAGGTGGTCGAGAAGGCCGCTCGTGCGCTGGCGTCTCCCGACGGGACGTCCGACGCGAAATGACGAAGCTGCTGCGATCGATCGTGGTCGCGCCGATCCGGCTGTACCAGCGGGCGATCAGCCCGTTGCTGCCGCGAACGTGCAAATACGAACCCACCTGTAGCCACTACGCCGTCGACGCGGTGCGGACCGAGGGGGTGCTGCGGGGCCTCGTCCTGGCGACGTGGCGCATCCTGCGGTGCAACCCGTGGAGCCACGGCGGCTACGATCCTGTGTCGGCCCAGCGGGTGTTCCGCTCCCGCCGATCCTCATCGCCGTCCTGAACGAGTCCTATGCCTGTAGCCGTCATCGCACCGATCCAGTGGCTGATCGATCTCTTCCTCCCGATCCTGGAGTTCCTGCACGACTCCCTGGGGCTCGGCTGGGGGATGTCGATCATCGTCCTCACCATCCTGCTGCGCCTGGCGGTCCTCCCGCTGGGCATCAAGTCCTTCAAGTCGATGCGCGGGCTGCAGGCGATCGCCCCGCAGCTGAAGGTGCTGCAGGCGAAGTACAAGGACGATCGACAGCGTCTCCAGCAGGAGACGATGAAGATGTACTCCGAGTACAAGGTGAACCCGTTTGGGTCGTGCCTGCCGATCCTGGCGCAGGTGCCGTTCCTGATCTCGTTCTTCTACATGCTGCGGACGGACCTCAAGTTCGAGATCTGCGGCAACGGCGTCGACCGCAACCTGCCGAACGAGGTCGGTTGCGGCGCGGCTCCGAATCCGATCGGCGACTGGATGTACGGCGACCGGATCCCCCCGGGGTCCTCGCTCGGCGGCTTCGGTGAGAGCTTCCTCGGGATCTCCGACATCACGGCGACGGCCACGGGCGGACTGCTGATCCTGCTGCTGGTGATCTACGTCGGCTCGCAGATCGCGTCGTCGCTGGTCAACATGCCGCCGACGGTCGACAAGAACCAGCGTCGCCTGATGCTGGCGCTGCCGCTGGTCTTCGTGATCTTCCTGATCCCGATCAAGCCGCCGTCCGGCCTCTTCATCTACTGGATCACCACCAACGTCTTCACGCTCGTCCAGCAGTGGGGCCTGATCCAGGTCTACGGCCACGCCAAGCCGATCGAGGTCGAAGAGGACGAGGAGGAGCCGGCGCCGGGCAAGAGCCGTACGGCCGCCGTCGCCGCGGGCAGTGGCCCGCCGCCGCCCCCGCGCAAGAAGAAGAAGAAGCGCGGCGGACGGAGGCGCTGAGATGACCGCCGCGGATGGGGTGGGGGATCAGATCGCCTCCGGGGTCGCCGCACTGGTGGCCCGGGTGGCCGCCGCGCTTGACGCCGGCGACGAGGTCGAGGTGACGCGCGAGGGTGAGCGGATCACCGCCACGTTGCACGGCGATCGCGTCGCGCCGTTCATCGGGCGGCACGGCCACGTGATCGACGCGGTCCAGCACCTCGCTACCCGGGTGGCGGCCAAGCACGCCCCGGGCGGCGACTGGGTGGTGACTGTCGACGCGGGCGAGTACCGCAACCGTCGTGCGGGGATCCTCGACCGCGTCGCGGACGAAGCGGCGGAGCGTGCGATCCGCACCGAGGCACAGGTGCCGCTCGATCCGATGACCGCCAGCGAGCGTCGCTACGTCCACGAGCGCCTGCGCGACCGCGGCGACGTCTCGACGCACAGCGAGGGCGACGAGCCCGAGCGCCGGCTGGTCGTCAGCCGCCGGAGCTCGTGAGCGAGTCCTCGGCGAGGACCCCGTACGTCGACGGCCGGCTCGAGGAGCTGGCGTCGACCTACGACCTCGACGGAACAGCGGTCGATGCGCTCGCGGTGCTGGTCGAGGTCTTTGCGACCGACCCGCACGCGGCCACGACGATCCGTGAACCGGACGACGTGATCGACCGGCACATCGCGGACGCTCTGACCGGGCTCGAGATCGCGGGGCTGTCCGAGGCCGAGACGGTGGTCGACGTCGGTGCCGGGGCCGGCGTCCCGGCGTTGGTGCTCGCTGCGGCGCGCCCGGACTGCCAGGTCGTCGCGCTCGACACGGTCCGCAAGAAGACGGAGTGGGTCACCGCCTGCGCCGAGCGGATGGGGCTGGCCAACGTCCGGGGCGAGCACGGGCGGGCCGAGTCGTGGAAGGCGGGCATGGGGAAGATGGACGTGATGACCGCCCGCGCCGTTGCGCCGCTCGGTGTGCTGATCGAGTACGCCTCGCCGCTGCTGCACGACGACGGTCTGCTCGTGGCCTGGAAGGGTGCGCTGGACGCGGAGGAGTGGTCGACCGGGCTACGCGTCGCGAAGCGGATGAGGATGACCAAGCCCGCCGTGGTCGACGTCCAGCCGTGGCCGGACGCGCGCGAGCGGCGCCTGGTGCTGAGCTACAAGGACGGCAAGACGCCGAAGGGCTTCCCGCGGGGCGAGGGTCTCGCGCGTCGCAAGCCGCTGACCTGAGCGGGAGCGGCGAGCGAGGACCACTCGTCGCTCCGTGGGCGAGGCTGACAAGAGCATTGCCGTGGGGGCAATGCCTGGCGCGCCGCACGTGGAACGCTCGGCTCTTTCGGTCTCGAGGTGTTTCACGTGAAACGGTCACGGGCTCCCCGGCCGCGCGTTTCACGTGAAACGCGCCCTGCAGCGGTGCCGAAGCC
>JBAZOW010000297.1:0-4075 GCA_041648495.1 Patulibacter sp. | reverse complement strand
GTGCCGCGGGCGACCCGCGCGGACACGGCTTCCTGCGCCCGCCCCTCCAACCGCTCCCGCGCATCGGCGTCGAGCTCGGGGCGCGTGGCCCGCACGTCCTCGACCAGCGCGACCAACGTCGGGTCGGCACCCTCGTCCTGCCGCAGGGCGGCGTCGAGGCGATCCAGGTCCTCCTGGACGTCGGCGTCCGGCTTCCGGTCAAACGGCTTCATGGCAGACCTCCCGCAGGCGGTTGAGGACGCGGTGCAGACGGCTGCCCACGTTGGTGGTCGAGATCCCGAGCACCCGGGCGATCTCGGCGTTCGACAGGCCCGAGTGGAACTTCAGGGCCACCAGCTCGCGGTCGCCGCCGGGCAGCCCCGCGATCGCCGCCGCGACGGCGGTCCGCCGCCGTTCGGCCTCGTCACGGGCGACCAGCTCGTCGACCGCATCCGGAACCGCGTCGTCCGGTGGGTCGTGGGCCAGCGCCGCTCCACGTTGGCGTCGCCGCAGCTCGTCGATCGCCGCGTTGCGGGCGATCCCGAACAGCCAGGCCCGCGCGTCGCCGCGCCGTCGGTCGAACCGTCGCTGCCGCCGGAGGGCGCGCTCGAAGGTGACCGCGACCACCTCCTCGGCCGCCACCGGATCCCGCAGGACCGTACGCGCGTAGGCGAAGAGATCGTCTGCGGCATCGCGCCACAGCGCTTCGACGTCCAGGGGTACGGAGCGGGTCATGGGGTGCGGCAGCGTCGCCGTCACGGTCTCGCTCATGGGGACACTACGGCGTAGATCCCGACCCGTCACAGAATTCGTCGGGAGGCCGTTACCGGCCGAGAGTCAGGCCGGTTGCCGGCTTGCCGTAGAGGTTGAGCACGCAGGACGTGTTCAACCTCTACGGCGATCCGGGGACCCAGGCCCGGCGCGGCTACCAGCGCAGCAGGCGCGGGTCGTTCGAGGTGATCCCCGTGACGCCCGTCGCCGCGACCCGGGCCGCGCGCTCGGCGTCGTCGACCGTCCAGACGTAGAGCTCGCCGTGCGCGGTGATCTGGCGGGCGAAGCGCGGCGTCAGCAGGCCCCAGTGGGCCATCACCGCGTCGATCCTGCCGGCCCGCAGCTCGCGGATCAGCAGCGGCGGCAGGATCCGGCGCGCCGCCAGCACCGTCGCGATCAGGCCCGGTCGGGTCACCGGGTTGGAGTAGTAGTCGCGGGTGATCCGCGGCACCGAGCGGCCCAGGCGCAGGGCCGGCTCGATCCGCCGCAGCGCCCGCAGCGTCGGCCCTTCCATCGTCGAGACGAGCGTGCGGTCGATCATCTCGTGCTCGCGCAGCACGTCGACGATCTGCTGCTCGTCGCCGATCGACTTCGAGTCCAGGTTGATCCCGAGGTGCGCCAGCTCCGGACGCCGCATCCAGGCGAGTGCCTCGGCGACGGTCGGGGCGTCGGGGTGCGCGTGCAGGTCGCCGAGGTCGTGGACCAGTCGCAGCACGCCGTCGGCGTCGGGGAAGGCGTCGAACTCGACCACGTCGGCGCCGAGCTCCGCGGCCTTCGAGAGACTCGCAAGCGTGTTGCCCGGGACCACGGCGTCGGCGCCCTTGTGCCCGATCCGCAGGGTGCGACGCTCGGCGCGGGCCGCGGTGCCGGGCCAGGCCCCACCGGTCGCGCTCGCCTCTTGCGCAAGGGCGGCGGTCGGGGTCGCGTCGGCGGTCGAGCGCGCGTCAGCCGTCGGGGTCGCGTCAGCGGTCGGCGGGTCCGGCGTCACCATCGCCTGCATCTTCGCGGCTGGCCGTCGACGGCGCGTCATCGCCGTGGGGCGAGGGGCTGTGTCGCTCGGCCACCGGCACGGCGCAGGCGTCGCGAGTCAGGCGACGTCGCCGTCGAGGTTCGACACGCCATGCGTGTTCAACCTCTACGGCGAAGCCGACGACCGGCCGCTCAGCGCTGGCAGCCGGGACACCAGTAGGTCGGCCGATTCTCGTCGCCGATCCCGCGGCGGACGATCTTCGTGCCGCAGCGAGCACAGGGCCGTCCGTTCTTGCCGTAGACGTTCTTCGGGCGCAGGTGGGTGCCGTTCTGCGCGCAGTGCTGGATCCGCGGGGCGGTCCAGGTCAGCATCGCGGCGATCCGCTCGTCGTCGAACTCGCTGGTCGGTCGCGTCGGATCGACCTGCTGCGACCAGCAGGCCTCGCACTTCCAGACGTTGCCGATCCCCGCGACCGCCCGCTGGTCGAGCAGTGCGTCGCCGACCGGGCGGCTCGAGTCGCCCTGGCGGATCCGGCGCAGGACCCGCTCGACGTCGATCTCACCGGGCACGCAGATGTCCGGGCCGAGGGCCGCGAGTCGCGGGTCGGTCGCGACCTGGCGGTGGGTCCGCAGCTCCAGGAACGGCCCGTCGAACTCGATCACGTCGTGGCCGCCCCGGCTGAGCACCAGCCAGGCGCGGCGCGGCGAGCGCGGCCACCGTTCGCCGGACGGCCGGACCGCCCACGATCCGGTCATCCGCAGGTGGCTGTGCAGCGCCAGGTCGCCGGCGAAGAACAGCAGCAGGTTCTTGCCGCGCGCCTCGATCCGGTCGACCGTCGCCCCCGCCAACCGCCGGTCCCAGCGCTTCGGCGCCGTCCGCGGGCTCGGCGTCCGCACCCGGTCGAGCGGTCCCCCGAGCAGCACCGGACGGATCCGGACGGCGGCGTGGTGGATCGAGTCGCCTTCGGGCATCGGCTCAGCCGACCTGGTCGTCGTTATCGAGCCCGACCATCAGCGCTCGGCATCCCAGGCGGTATCTACCGGGGCGGCCAGCCGGTCGTCGGCGACGAGGGGGAGCACGGATCCGTCGAGCGATCCCCGCTCCGTTCCGACCTCGACCGTTCGCACGTCGTAGGCCGCCAGCTGTCGATCCGCCGTCGCCAGCGTCAGGTTCTCGATCCGCGCTTGTGCGACGAGCAGGCGGTCGAACGGATCCCGGTGGTGCAGTGGAAGATCCCGTACCGCTTCGGCGTGGTGCATTGCGAGCGGAAGGGCCCGAAACCTCGCCGCCGCCACCCGGACCGCAAGGTCACGAGGGGCATGCAACTTGCTGATCGCGGCCTTCGTCGCGATCTCGAAGAGCGAAACGGCGCTGACGGAGACACCGAGCGCCTCGGTTTCGATCAGCGCCCGGTCCTTGCTGCTGATCCGCGTCGATCCCGACAGGAACCAGATCAGGACGTTGGTGTCAAGCAGCAGATTCATGTCGGCCAGGCCTCCGAGCTGCTCACGTCGATGTCCTGCAGGATCTCGGCGTCGAGCTCCTCCAACAGTTCCGGCGTCCAAGCCGCGAACTCGGGAACGGAGCCGAAGCCGGACCGACGGTCGCCGGGAACGGCGGAAAGCACGGCGACCGGTCGCCCGTTCCGAGCGATCGTCACGTCTTCGCCACGTTCGACCGCTTCGATGAGCTTCGACAGTTGGGTCTTCGCCTCGTGGATGTTGACCTGCCTCATGAGCACAGGTTAGTTCACTACTTAGCTAAGGTCGAGTGGACAGGAGACGTACGGCATCGAAGCACGCTTCGAGCGCCGGAGCCGATGCGACTCAGATGCGACACGACCTCGCCGCACAGCCCCGCATTTCCTCGACAGTCCTACGCCCGCGCCAGGTACTTCGACGGCGCGGCGCGGAAGCCGGCGGGGGTCAGCAGGCGTTCGAGCGGGTGGCCGATCACGTCGAGGCCGTCGATCCGTTCCAGCTGGATCCCCTTGCGCGGCAACGCGCCCGCCTGACCGGACGAGACCGCGTCGACCAACGCCTTCAGCGCCAGCGGCAGGCGCGGGTCGTCGTAGGCCACGAGCACCTGGAGCGCCTTGCCCGAGCGGTCGCAGAAGACCACCGGGTCGGGACCGACCAGCACCACCCGCGCACCTTGCGCTCGCTGGGGCCGCGGCGCGTTGGCGGTCGCCGGGCGGCGCAGGCCACCGTGCGCGTCCGCCCGCGCCTGCTCGACCTCGGGGTCCGCCGGCGTCGGCCACGGCAGCAACGAGCCGTACGGCTGGGCCGGGTCGGTCGCGTCGAGCGTCGTGGCGGGCAGCGGCTGGCCGAGCGCATCGAGCGCGCTGACCTCGCG
>JBAZOW010000296.1:0-4105 GCA_041648495.1 Patulibacter sp. | reverse complement strand
CCTGCTGATCGCGACGTTCTCGCGCGGCGCACTGCTCGCGGCGGCGGTCGGCATCCCGACGGCGCTCCTGGTCGCGAGTGGCTGGCGTCCCTCGCGGCGGACGACGATCGCCGTGGGCGTCGCGATGCCGCTGCTCGCCGCGCTCGTGATCTCCTCGCCCTTCTACCGCTCGCAACGGCTCACGGCGGACTTCGGGAGCGAACGGGTCACGAGCGTGGCCGATATCGACCGTTCCGGCTGGTTCACCGGCCGGAACGGCCCCGTCGGCGTCCCGGGATCGAAGCTGTCCAACCCGAAGGGCACGGAGGCCCTCCGCGTCGACGCGTCCCTCGCGGGCCAGGGCGTCAGCCTCGACCTGGGTGAGGCCTTCGGCACGGCGCGGGCCGGGTGGCTCTTCACGGTGGCCCGCGCCGACCGGCGGACGCCGTTGGACGTGCACTGGCGGGTCGAGGTCACGACGAGCGCGCCGGTCGCGCCCGGCGTGGCGATCCGGGGAGGAACCCCCGTGGCGGAGGGCGTGGTGACGGCGGGCGTCAGACCGCGCCCCGTCGACGCGCGCTTCCCGTCGCTGAGCGGCAGGCGCTACGCGCTCTACGCGTGGGCCGCCCGACCCGGGCCGTTCGTGCTCGACGACGTCCGGCTCTTCGAGCACCGACCGGGCGCGGTCGGGGGCATGCGGCCGTTGCCGACCCGGTTGCAGGGCCCCGCCCCGGACGCCCTGCGCGACGCCCAGGGCAGCTACGAGCGCTCGCGCTGGACCGCGGTGCGGCTGGCGGGCGACGCGTTCCTCGAGCAGCCGATCCGCGGGCTGGGCCTCAACGGCTTCGCCGTCTACGCGGACCGCCACGAGAGCTACGGCCCGCTGCCGACCCACAACACCTACGCGCAGGTCGTCTCCGAGCTCGGCCTGATCGGCCTGCTCGCGTTCGCGGCGGCGATCGCGACGCTCGTCGCCGCGCTGCGCCGGGGGCGCCCGCCGACCCTGCTCCGCGCCGCGCTCGCCGGGACGCTCGCCGTCGCCGCCGTCGAGCTGCTCTTCATCAACGGGCTCTCCTCGCCCGGCATGATGATGCCGCTGATCGTCGCCATGGGGACCACCGCGGCCTGGGCCGGGCCGACGCCGCAGCGGCTGCGCAACCTGCGACGACGCCTCCGTCGTTCCGCGACCTAGGCGGATCTCGTGGGCGTCGGTCCGGACCCGTCGCCCGCCGAGACGCTCGCGGCGGGGTCGTGCCGCGGCCCCTCCTTGCGTCGCAGGAACGGCAGCTCGACGACGCGGTAGCTGAGCGCGGCGATCGCGATCGACAGCGCGAACGTCGCGACGGTCACGGTCACGAGAGCGTGCGGGCGGTCCGCGAGCCCCGGTCCGGCGGCGAACGCGGGGTCGCCCCCGCCGCCGAGCCACCACGCGATCACGTAGTGCCACAGGTACACGCCGTAGGAGATCAGGCCGAGCAGCGCGAGCCCCCGCCACCGCGTCACGCGACCGACGATCCCGCCGGCCCCGCAGACGACCGGAGCGACGACCAGCAGCGAGGCCACGGTGTACGAGAGGTGCACCACGAGCGGCATCGAGAGGTGGGCACCGAACAGCCACGGCGCGCGGGCCCCGAACAGCCAGGCCAGGACCGCGAGCGCCCAGAGCAGCGGTCCGTGGCGGGCGACCCGTTCGGTCAGTCGACGCGCCCGGCCGGGCCGCTCGGCGGCGGCCACGCTGACCACCGCGAGCAGCATCCCGGCCGCGAACCAGTCCGTGACGCCGAGGATCGTGGGATACAGCGAGATCGGGATCAGGGGGTCACCGGTCGACCCGACGATCGCCGCGTTGACGCCGAGCAGCACGACCGGCGAGAACAGCCCGAACGCCACGACCACCACCAGCTCCCCCCGCCACCACCGGTCCGGGGCCCAGCGCCGCGCGCAGCGGGTCGCGAGCACGGCCAGGAACGGCAACAGCAGGTAGAACGCGACCTCGGCGCCCAGGCTCCAGGCGATCCCGATCCCGCCGCCGACCGCGGACGTCTCGTAGCCGTTGAGGAGGAAGTAGTACTTCCACCAGTCGTCGCTGAACGTTCCGGCCGTGCCGGGGAACAGCGAGAGGACGGTCAGCGCGACCCAGTACGCGGGCACGATCCGCAGCAGCCGGCGGCGCGCGTAGCGGCCGACCGTCGGCCCGCGCTCGCCGGCGGCGTGGGCCGCCACGAACGGGCGGTAGACCAGGAACCCCGACAGCACGAAGAAGACGACGACGCCCGCCTGGGCGGCCTCCCCGATCCAGCCCCACGACGTCGTCCGCCAGACCCCGGCGACGCCCGACGCGTGGCAGATCACGACCGCGATCACCGCGAACGCGCGCAGCGCGTCGAGCCCGGCGAACCGTGGTTGCCCGGGCGGCGGCGTGACGGCGGGCGACGGCGACACGGACGTCCCAGCATGCCACACCGATAGCGGCGCCCGTGAGCCAGCGTCCCGACCGAGGACCGGCGATTCGGCCTCGACGCCTGCGCCGTTGCGATACTCGCGTCGATGTCCGCGCCGATCTACGACTCCGCCGCGCCCGCGCCGTCGATCCTCGGGGACGCGCGCTCCACGTGGCGGTCCCGCGGCCTGCTGCGCGTACTCGTCACGCGCGACATCACCGTGCGCTACAAGCGCTCCGTCCTGGGCGTCTGGTGGACGCTGCTGAACCCGCTGCTGGAGACCGCCGTGCTGGCGATGGTCTTCTCGCAGGTCTTCCGCTTCGCGGTGCCCGGGGTGCCGTTCGTCGTCTTCGTGCTCGCCGGGGTGCTGCTCTTCAACTGCTTCCGCCAGACGCTGCTCGGCGCCGCCAGCTCGATGTTCATGCACGCCGACGTGCTGAGCAAGGTGCGGATCGCCCCCGCGGTGTTCTCGCTGTCGACGGCCGGCGCGAACACGATCACGTTCGGCTTCACGCTGCTGCCGCTCGCCGTCGTGATGGCGATCGCCGGGGTGACGCCGAACCCCGCGCTGCCGCTGATCGTCCCGCTCGTCGCCCTGCTCGTCCTGTTCGCGTTCGGGCTCGGGCTCGCGCTGGCCCCGATCGTCGTCCGCTTCCCCGACACGCTCGACCTGCTGACGATCGCGGTGACGATGGTCGGCTACCTGGCGCCGGTCTTCTACCCGCCGGAGATCGTGCCCGAGCACTTCCTCTGGATCGTGCACCTCAACCCGATCTACCACTTCGTGACGCTGTTCCGCGAGCTGCTCTACGGCGACGGCGTGGGCAGCGCGCTGTCGTGGCTGGCCGTCGTCCTGTCGTCCGGCGCGAGCGTCCTGCTCGGCCACGCCGTGCACAAGGCGCTGCGACGGGGAGCGCTCACCGTCCTATGAGCGACGAGCCCGCCATCGACCTGCAGGGCACCGGCCTCGGGTACCGCCTGGCCCGTCACGGACCGAGCAGCCTGAAGGCGTTCGCGATCGAGCTGATGCGGCGGCACGTCCGCTACGAGCGCCACCAGGCGCTGAGCGACGTGACGCTCCAGGTCCGGGCCGGGGAGATCCTCGGTGTCGTCGGCGCGAACGGCGCGGGCAAGAGCACCCTGATGAAGGTGATCGCGGGGATCCTGCCGCCGACCGAGGGGCGGGTCGTCGTGCGCGGGCACGTGGCGGCGATGATCGAGCTGGGCGCCGGATTCAGTCCCGACCTGACGGGCCGCGAGAACATCGTCCTGTACGGCGCGCTGCTCGGCCGACCGCCCGCGCTGATGCGCGCCCGGTTGGAGGAGATCGCCGCCTGGGCCGACCTGACCGAGTTCCTCGACGTGCCGATCCGGACCTACTCGTCGGGCATGCTCGCCCGGCTCGCGTTCGCGATCTGCACCGACACCTCCCCCGAGGTCCTGATCGTCGACGAGATCCTCTCCGTGGGCGACGCCGAGTTCAGCGTGCGCTCGGGCGAGCGGATGGACGCGCTGATGCGCGGCGGAGCGGCCGTCGTCCTGGTCTCGCACGACCTGCCGGCGCTCGCCGAGCGCGCGACCCGGGCGATCTGGTTGGACGGCGGGCGGATCGCGGCCGAGGGCGAGCCGCACGCGGTGATCGAGGCGTACGGCGCGGCCGGTCGGACCCCGGCATGAGCGCCGCG
>JBAZOW010000295.1:0-4109 GCA_041648495.1 Patulibacter sp. | reverse complement strand
GTGCGTCGAGGGCTGGTCGACGACGCAGACCTGGACCGGCGTGCTGCTCCGCGACCTGGCCGACCTCGTCGGTGCCGATCCCGACGACCTGCTGCACGTCGAGTCGCTCCAGCGGTCGGGGCCGTTCCGCAAGACCACGCTCAGTCGCGACCAGGTCCGCGCCGACCAGTCGATGCTCGCGCTGCGCGTCAACGGCGTGGACCTCTCCCTCGACCACGGCTACCCGGCGCGGATCATCGTGCCCGCCCTGCCCGGGGTCCACAACACCAAGTGGGTCACCGCGATGACGTTCTCGAGGACCTGAGCCGATGTCCGACGACCCGACCCCGCGACGGAGCCTGGGCGTGCTCTGGCGACGGACCTACGGCGCCTCACCGCTGCACCTGCTGCTGCACCTCGCGGGGATCGCGCTGGCGGCGTGGGCGCTGAGCCAGGCGTTCGATCCGCGGTACTCCGCGTCCGCCTTCAACCTGCTGCTGTGGCTGGTCGCCGGCCTCGTCCTGCACGACCTGATCGCCCTGCCGCTCTACGTCGTCGCCGACCGAGTGGCACGGGCGGCCTGGAGCGTGCCGCGCTGGTTGCGGGGCCGAGCGGCGTCGGCCCCGGTGCTCGGCACCGTGCGGGGCAACGGGCACGTCCGCTTCCCGCTCGTCGTGTCCGCGGTGTTGCTCCTCGTCTACCTGCCGAACATCCTCGGCAAGGCGCCGAAGGGCCACTTCTTCTCGACCGGCCTGCCCGAGCAGCCGGACTTCGCCGCCCGCTGGCTGCTGATCACGGCCGGCCTGTTCCTGCTGTCGGCGCTGATCTACGCGGCGCGCTCGGTGCGGTCCGCGACCGCAGCCGCTGCAGCTCGCCGTTCGTCGCCCCGGTGACGAAGACGTGACCGGTCCGCTCGTCCACCGCCACCGTCTGCGGCTGCGCCACCGCCGGATAGGCTTGGACCTGCCGCGACCCGTGGAACGCCGACAGCTCCATGACCTGGTTCAGGGCCGGCAGCGTGACCCACACGCGCTTGCGCTCGGCGTCCAGGGCGATGCCGTACGGCTGGCTCGGGAGCGACTGGCGGCGGGTCAGCTTCAGCTCGCCGTCGCGCCACTCGAAGATCAGGACGGACTTGCCGGTGGTGTCGGCGACGTAGCAGAGCACCTCGTCCCGGCAGACGATGTGGGTCGGCCCGACGCCGGCCGACGCCGACGCCAGCCGCTTCAGCGTGCGGGCGTCGTAGAGCTCCAGCACCCGTTCGCGCACGGACACCACGGCGATCGTCCGGCCGTGGTCGAGGGTCGCGAGGCCGCCGGGCTGCAGCGCGACCGTCGTCCGGGCCACCACCCGGTCACCGTCGACGATCTCCAGCTCGTTGCCGAGCTCGGCCCCGACGGCCACGCGGCCGTCGGGCAGGCCGGTGGCGTCGTGGGGCTGGCGGCCGACCTTCGCCGAGGCGGTCACGCGCGCCCGCCGCATCCGACCGTCGTCGTTGCTCGTGACCGGGCCCCCGAGCGAGACCTGATCGAGCCGGTTGGCGTCCTCGGCGGGGACCAGCACCGGTCCGCCCGGACCCGCGAGGGCCAGGTGTCGCGGAGCGCCGGGCAGGGCGAGACGCCGCACGACCTTGCCACTGTCGCCGTCGACGAGGACCAAGCGGGCGGGACGGCGCAGCGCGACGGCGACGAGTCCCGTCTCGGGGTCTGCGACGATCCCCTCCGGTCGCTTCCCGACCTTGGTGACGATGCCCTCGGGCGTGACCGTCTGCGCCGGGGCGGTGGGTGGCTCCGCAGCCCGCGGCAGCTTCTCGGGCGGAGCGGAGCCGCAGCCCGCCACGCCGCCCAGGGCGACACAGGTCAGAAGCAGCCATGAGCGACGGAGCAGCACGATCCCCTGAAGCATCGCAGCCGCGTCCGGTGCCGGTCGCAGAGCGACTCGTCGTCCTGCTCGGCGCGGTCGTGGCCGTGGCGACGGTCGCGTTCGGATACGTGTACGGGTTCCGCGGCGGCCACGAGCTCGGAGCACCGACGCCGCCGTTCACCCTCGCCTGGTCGCCGCTGGCCGATCCGCTCGCCGTACCGGCCGTGGTCGTCGTCGTGCTCTGCGCGTTCGCGGCCCCCCGGCTGCGGGGGCCGCGACTGCCCGCCGCCGGGTTCGTCCCCGTCGTGCTGCTGCTCGCCCTGGCCGCGGGCCTCGCGGTGGGCAGCATGCGCATGGGCACCTACGGGTGGTGGCACGTCTTCGACCTGGGTCCGAGAGGGTCGTTCGCCGCCGCCAACGAGTACCTGCCCGGCCAGCCGACGCTGACGTGGGGGGTCGGGTTCTACCTGGACCGCTTCGCGGAGATGGTGCCGTCGCAGACGGTCAACATCGCCGGGCACCCGCCCGGCCCGCTGCTGCTGATGCGCGCCCTGTCGATCGACACCGCCCAGGGCCTGGCGGCGCTCTGCATCGCCTGCGCCGCGCTCTGCACGCCGCTGACCTACGCGATCGCCCGCGCCGTCCCCACCAGCGAGCAGACGGCCCGAACCGCCGCCCTGCTGGTCGCGCTCTCGCCCGTGGTCCTGCTGGACGGGGTGACGTCGTTCGACGCCGTCTACGCCGCGATGGGCGCGGCGGCCGCGGCCCTGCTGCTCTCGCGACGGTCCGCGCTGCTCGCGGTGGGCATGGTCGCCTTCGCGGTGGCCACGCTGTTCTCGTGGGCCCTGCTGGGCATCGGCGCCGCGGCGGCGATCGTCGTGCTCGTGCGGGACGGCTGGCGGCGGGCGCTGGTGGTGGCGGCGGGTTGCGGGGTCGCCGTGCTGGCCCTGAACGCCGTCCTCGCGGTCGGCTGGGGGTACGACCCGATCGGCACGCTGCTGGCGACCGAGGGCGTCTACCGCAACAGTCTCGCCAAGATCCGTCCGTACTGGTTCTGGGTGCTCGGGTCGCCGGTCGCCTGGGCCGTGATGCTCGGGCCGCTGACCGTCGGCTACGCGTTGCGGGGAGCGGTCCGGCGCAACCCGGTCGCGGTGGGCATCGTGGCGGTCGTCCTGATCGCCGCGGTCGCCGGCTTCACGAAGGCCGAGACGGAGCGGATCTGGCTGATCTTCGTGCCGCTGGCGTGCGTCGCGGCGGCGCAGGTCGTACCGGAGCGGCGCGTACCGCTGGTGCTGGGATCACTCGCCGCCCAGGCGCTCGTGCTGCAGCTGCTGGTCAACACCGTCTGGTGATCGGTCTCTCGCGAAGACCTTGATCGGCGCGATCACGTCGGCGATCCGCCGAACTCGGCGTGCAGCTCCGGCAGGAACTGCGCGAGGTGGTTCATCTCCTCGCCGCAGTGGCGCAGCAGCGCGGCGCCGAAGCGCAGATCGAAGCCGATCGACTGCGGGACCACGACGCCGCGCCGGACCGCGCTCGCGATCCCGGCGAGGTCCACGCGGCGCGGGCGCGGGACGTTGAGGTAGAAGCGACTGCGCATCTCGGCGCCGCGCGCGGTCGGGCGCACCTGGTGCACCAGGATCCCGACGTCGACCGGCAGCAGCGCCGTCCCGACGGAGCCGCAGATCGCGGTGCCGTCGAAGCGGCGCTCGTCGATCCCGTAGCGCGCCGGATCCTGGAAGCTGATCGCGAGCTGGTCCAGCCGGCCGCCGATCTGCTCGTCGACGTAGGACGTGTTGCCGCGGTAGCGCTGGCGATCCGTCAGCGACGGGTCGCGGCGCCGGTCCCGGCGCAACGCGGCGTAGGCGTGAGCCTCGGGGTGCCAGAGCTTGTAGCGGGCGCTGTCGTGGCTGTGCCAGGCGAACCACCAGTCCCACATCGCGGGCGTGACGCGCGGCATGTCGGTCAGGCAGGCGACCCAGATCTCGCCCTCCTGCGTGCGACCGAACCCGGTCTCGACCGGCGCGTAACCGGGGTCGTGGAGCTCGGTCGCGAGCGCCCGGCGCGGCGGCACCCGGTCGCTGGGCAGCGCCCCGGCCGCGATCGCCTCGGAGACGTGGGGCTGCGGCGGATCGACGCGCTGCTTCATGTACTTCGCGTACGGCCGGCGCTCGTCGTCCGGCCCGTAGCCGAGGTAGCGGTCCCCGCCACGCGACGCACCCGCGCCGCCGACGACCGCCCGCGCCCCGATCGCCACGGCGCCCAGC
>JBAZOW010000294.1:0-4120 GCA_041648495.1 Patulibacter sp. | reverse complement strand
GGCCGGCGGGTGACGCTGCCGAGCCGATTGCGCGGCGGGACCCTCCGCGGGGTCGGGATCGACCGGGGTTGGATCTACGCGACCCGGGGGACCGGGAAGTTCCCGGAGCGGGGAGCATCGCTCTGGCGGGCCCGGATCAACGGCCTCGACGTCGGCGCCTACACGCGGATCCGTTCGGCCACCCGGGCCGAGACCTGGACCCGGATCGCCGCCGATCGCAACCGCGTCGCGGTGCTCGCCGGGCACGGGGTCAAACGCGACGGCGCGTTCCTCGAGGAGACGTGGCTGGCGGGCACCCCGCGGGGTGCCGTGGTCCGCGTGGGCCAGACCTACGCCACCGACGGCGGTTACGAGCCCAGGCTCGTCGCCGGCTTCACGCGGGGCGGCCGCGAGATGATCATGGTGCGCAACGACACGTACGCGCCGTCGCCGGCGAAGGTCCAGCGGGTCCCGTTGCGCGGCGCTGCGAAGCCGCGCACCGTCCAGGTCGACGCGCCGATGCAGAGCGACGCCGCGGCGATCGCCTACGACGGCACCGTCGACCGTCTGATGGCGGTCGGGCCGGATGCGGCTACCGGGACGTCCGTCCTGGGGACCGTGACGGCGCCCTGGGATCCGACCGGGCGCTGACCGCCGCGGTTGCCCCCGCATCCGTCGGCGCGGGGCAACGGCGGACCGACCGGGGCAGGGACGGAGTACGCTGCCGCGATGCGGCTAGGAAGAACGATCGGCGCCGTGGCGGTTCTGGGGAGCGTCATGGCTGTTCTACCCACGGCGAGCGTCGCGGGCGCACGACTCACGATCGAGCAGTCGCTCGCGCCGATCGATCCCGCTGCGGTCGCGGCCAAGGTCGACCCGCACGACGAGGACGAGGGGAGCGTCATCCGGGACGCCGGCGTCGTCGCCGTCGCGGCGGGCGAAGGCGCGGTGACGTGGGCGGTGCGGACGGTACGCGGGAGCTTCGGTCTGTGGGTCTGGACCGACGGCCAGGCCCGGATGGTCGCGACGCTGCCCGAGGACCGGGAGGAGTACGCCGGACCGCCGGAGCTGGAGATCGGCCGGACCCCGAGCGGGTTCGTGGTCGCGGTGATGGGATCGTGGAACGGGTCGTACGGCGTCCGTCTGGTGCGGGTAGACGACGGATCGACGGTGCCGTTCCCACGGAGGATCGGCGGTCGAACGCTGCGTCACGCCGCGATCGACGGCGGTCGGGTCTACGTGGCGCGCAACGTCGTCAACCGCCGGAAGCAAGTCCCGCGGGGGCGCGCCAGCCTGTGGCGCGCGTCGATCGACGGGCTGACGGTCGGGAGGCTGTCTCGGGTCCGCTCTTCGACCCGCAGCGAGTCCTGGGGGCCGATCGCGGCCGATCGCGGCCGGGTAGCCGTGCTGGCGGGGCGCGACGTCCGCGACCCCGAGTGGCCGTCGGTCTCCGGCGCGGAGTCGTGGCTGGTCGGTTCGCCCCGCGGGCGTTGGCGCTCGGCCGGCCTCGCGCTGATCAGCGACTACGGGTACATCCCGGTGCGGGTCGTCGGCTTCACGCGGGACCGTCGGAATCTCGTGATGGTCCAGAACGACGACCTCGATCCGTCGCCGGCCGACGTCACCCGCGGTCCGCTCCGCCGCGGCGCGCCGCGGCGCCGGGTCACCGTCGAAACGCCGCTGCTGGCCGACGAGACGGTGATCGCCTACGACGGCAGCCGCGACCGGCTGGTGGTGGTCGGTCCCGACGCGAGCGGCACGACCGTGGTCGGCCTCGCGAAGCCGCGCTGGGGGCGGATGCCGAGAACGTCCTGACGCTCGCCGCGGGCGGCGCGTCTCGCGTCGCCCGGTAGTGCACCCCACCACGGCGAGCCATGACGTCCGCCGCTCCGCTCCGGCACGAGCGGGGGTGAACCCGCCCCGCCTCAGCGCGCCGGCAGCGCCGACTCGAGGATCCACGGCACGTCGGAGCAGCGCCGGAGCACGGGCTCGAAGGCCTGCTCGTCGGCCGTCGTCAGCGGGACGTGGTGGCAGCCGGCGTCGACCGAGCTCAGGTGGACGTGGCGCAACCGCTCGCCGTAGGCGTCGAGCAGGCGGTGCGCCTCGTCCAGCGTCGGATCGATCGACTGGGCGTGGGGGACGTCCAGGCAGAACGCCGCGTCGGGCAGCGCCGCGAAGATCGGCGCCAGTTCGTCGACGGTCCGGCCGCCGGACTTGCGCGCGTCCATGTTCTCGACCGCGGCGACGGCACCGAGCGCCGCGTAGCGCTCCGGCCGCTCCATCGCGTCGGGGTGCAGCACGATCGCGTCGACCGACGCCGGCAGCGCGAGCAGCCGCTCGACGAGCGCCTGCTCGGGCAGCTCGCGGTGCTTGGTCGGGGCGTGGACGCTGACGAAGTCGAACGGCAGTCCGTCGCCGTTCTGCTCCAGCCACGTGCAGAGCGAGAGGAACTCCGGCTCCGACAGCGCGGCCAGCTCGACCGCGAGCGTCGACACGTCGATCGCCCGCCGGACCAGCATGTCCCACTGCCCGCGCAGCTCGACCAGGTGACCGGTCGACGTGCCCAGCGGATGGTGGGCGGTCAGCGCCCGCCCGGTCGCGAGCTCGTCGATCACGGGGGAGAGCATGCCTTCGACAGTAGGCCCCGGATCGGACGGGACGGGCGCGATCGTGCGCAGCCCCGGAAGCGCCGCGGGAAGGCCGCCGCCGGACGTCGGCGGGTGGTCGATCCCGGCCGTCACGCGGCGACGGCGACGAGCCGCCACGGGTGCTCGGCGTCGTCCGTCAGCGCGAACGTCCAACGGTCGGTGCGCTCGGTCTCGAGGTCCTTGGAGCCCTCGAGCACGGCGGCCGTCTCGCGATCCTCGCGGTACCAGCGGGCGCGGTAATGGACCTGCACCTGCATCGAGGCCGTGGAGGCCGCGACGGCCCCGTCCTCGCCGGCGGGGGTGCCGGTGACGGCGTCGATCGTCAGGTCCTCGATCCGCGGGCCGCGGACCACGGTGCGGGTCCGCTGGGTCGTGTCGGGACCGTAGAGCAGGACGCGGACCGCGTCCTCGTCGGCGAGCCGCTCGAGGTCGTCGTCGGCACCGTCGATCGCCGTCGCCCAGGCGGCGACCGCGCGGTTGGCCGCGATCTGCAGCACGTCGGGGCTGAAGCGGTCGTCGACCAGGGCCAGGTCGAGAGCGGCGGCGCGGGCGTTGTCGCTGAACCCGGTCGAGGCCAGGCCCGCCAGCTCGGCGTGGTCCATGTCGGTGGCGCTCGAGGTCGCCAGCTCGGTCCGCGACCGGTCCGACAGCTCGGGGTCGGCGGTCGGGTCGACCACGATCGGGGCGTCCAGGTGGTGCGCGCCCTCGAGCTCCTGCTCGATCGACAGCAGGATCCAGCGGCCGTCGCGCTTGCCGAGCGTCCAGAACTCCGAGAGCTCGCTCTGCGGGCTCTCCTGGCCGGTCGGGAACTGCGGACCGAAGGGGGTGTCGACCCAGTTGTCGATCGCCATCGTGATGTGGACGACGACGCGGTCGTCGGCGTCGTTCGCCCGGTTGACGAGCGAGGCCAGGCGGATCTCCGGCTTGCCGGTGACCTTCACGCGGTCGGCCCAGCCGCGGCGATCGAAGTCGTCCAGCCGCATCGTCCATTCCAGCAGCAGATCGGGCCCGAGCATCCGCGACAGCGCGCTGCGGTCCTGGGCGTCCCACGCCTGCTGGATCGCGACCGCCATCGCGGCGGTGTCGGCGATCAGCCGGTCGGCGTCGAACGCCTCGTCCTCGTCCGCGGCGGCCGCGGCGGCCGAGGCGACCTCCAGGTGGCGGGCCTCACGGGCCTTCGCCCGCTGGCGCTTGCGGTACGCCGCGAGCATGATCGGGATCGCGACCGCGAGGATGACGAGCACGAAGAGTCCGAGCAGCAGTCCACCGCCGCCACCCCCTCCGCCGGCACCGAAGAAGACGATGCCGCCGCCCCCGGAGCCGCGCGAGCTGCCGAAGCCCCCGCCGCCTCCACCGCGTGAGAAGCCGCTCGAGCCTGATCCGGCCCGGGCCAGGATGTCCGTCGCGAGCAGCGTTGCGGTGGTGAACACCCCTCTATCTCACCACACCCTGGGTGCTTCCCGGGACGTACCGTCGGTATCCGACCCTTCGTC
>JBAZOW010000293.1:0-4130 GCA_041648495.1 Patulibacter sp. | reverse complement strand
CCTTCATCTCGGCCCGTCACGGGGGCCCTGATCACATCGGCTCGAACTAGCTGTCGAGAGCTGGATTCGCCGCCTGCCCGGGGCGACGCGCATCGCCGCGCGCCGCGTGATCGCGTTGCAGGTCTCCAGTAAAGTCGTCCCATGACGACCTGGCAGCAGTACATGATCGAACGGGTCGAGGGGCGCGAGGGGGCAATGCCCTGGTTTCTCCACGACAAGCTGCGCTGCTACGACTTCCTCTCGAGCATCGACATACCGACTGTCGAAGTGCTCCGACGATTCGCGACGCCGGCCGAGATCGAGCTCGATGGGCTGCCGAAGGAGTTCGTCCTGAAGCCGACTCTCCAATCGTCCACCAAGGGCGTCATGGTCTTGCGCGCTGAGGAGGATGGGTGGTACGAGTCGCTTCGGCGCCGGACGATGACGACGGAACAGATCATCGAGGAGCAGGCGAAGCTCTTCGAGGATTCGCCGTTGCCAGGAAACAAGATCATCGTCGAGGAGAAGATCGCCGACGCCGGACAATTCGCCATCCCTCGCGACTTCAAGGCCTACGCGTTCCGTGGGCTGGTGAGCCTTGTCCTTCAGATCGACCGCAATACCAAACCCTCCACGGTCGCCTGGTTCGATGGGGCGTTCGAGCCCGTCAACGACGGGCGAGTATGGACCAACCCCGCGTACGTGGCAGAAGCGCCGGCGGCCCCGCCCGAGGGCGCCTGGAGCCTGCTGCGGATAGCTTCCGCCGTGTCGGCAGCCATCCCCACCCCGTTCGCGAGCATCGACATGTACCTGACCCCGCGTGGGCCGGTCGTTGGCGAAATCACACTCGCACCGGGAGGCTTGTACCACGGGCAGCACTATCGCCTGTCCCGTGACCAGCAGAGGCTCATGGGGTGGATGTGGGAGCAGGCCGCGGCCGACGTCCTTGCTCCAGCATCGAAGCCCATCGAAGACCCGGCATAACGTTTGGCCGGTACGCGTGTCATGCTCGCGCAGCCTGGCCTCCCACGCGGCCGGCTTCCGTCGGACACGCAGATCTCCCGTAAGCCGGGCGCTCACGACCTCCCGAAGAGGTGCACCTAGCGCGCGCCCGCTCGAACGATCTCGGCGAGGTCGCGCACGGATCCGATCGGCACCGAGTGAATCAGATGCCGTCGCTCGTGCTCCTTCCAGACCGGGAGATCGAAGGCAGCTACTCGAAGACCGCATGAAGTGGACTCGGCTACGAAGTAGCCGAAGGATTCGAGCAACGAGGTTGAGACAGCCCACCCGCCACGATCACGCGCCCAGCGGTACAGGGACGCTAGCTCATGCTGCGGCAGGTTCAAGTAGATGCGCACGCGGTCCAGAACGCCCATCGAAGCGCATTCGCTGAGGAACGCGGCCACCCTCTCGGGCTCCTTCTCGAGGCTGACGACCACCACTCCGTAGTAGTCGCTCGGCATTGCGGCGAGCATCCTCGCAAAATGACGATGACCCTTGCCCTTATCGAAGCGACCAACCCACACCAGCGGCGTGCCGTCCTGAGTCATCGCATCTGCGCTTGCAGCGCCGAAGTCACTTGGCCCGTCGGGATGGAAGGTACCCGTATCGACGAGATTGGGCACCACCAGAACCTTCGACCGCTCCGACCGCGGCAGCAGACCGGAAACATGCTCTGCCATGTACTGGGTCGGCGCGGATATCTCATCGATGTGGCTGAGCGCGAGTTTGCCGATCTCTGCCCTCACGATATCTAGGTCGGAAGAATGAAACTCATAGCGCAGCAACGGGACTTTGCCGGCCAGGTGTTCGACCGTTGAGGGGGACGAGAGGACAGAAGCACGCTCGTACGTGAAGGTCGACGCCATGTACGCAAGCGCAGCTGCACTGCGGTCTCTCCGGATGATCAGCGAACGAAGGTTCGGCAGCTCGTCGAAAACGTGGGCGCCTCCCCGGTCCTCGAAGAAGACTGCGTCGATCTTTCGTCGCGGTTCTGCAACAGCCCTCGCGCGGATGACGGTCGAAACGCCACCCTTCGAGCAGTTGGGGTACACGACGAGATCTCTCATCTCGAGGCTCCTTCCTCGACGAACGCCAGCACTTGCCGAGCTCGACTATCCCAATCCACGGTCGAGAGGAATCGCTCGAGCTCTGCGAGGTCCTCGTCCGACACCGGTGTGGTCATTGCGCACCGCAACTGCGATTCGAAGCTGGCGGCGTCATCGTAAACGCGGGTCCAGGGATACGTCGTGACAGCTCCCATGTCGACGGTCACGCAGCGGATGCCCCAAGCAAAGTACTCGTAGATCTTGTTCGGATCGACCGAGCGTGTAAGGGGGATGTCGCGGAAGGGGATGAGACCGACTTTCCACTCGCGCACGATCTCGATCAACTCGTCATGAGTCTTGGCACCGAGGTGGACAACGTTCGGCGGCAGTTCCAGGTCCTTCGGCAGCCCGTGCCCGACGATCTCGAAGCGTATCTCCGGCATGTGCTGCGCGACCCGAACGAGCATGGGCCAGTCGAACCAGGACGACGTCAGGTGACCGACGTAACCGACCGTTCTGCTTTCGGCACGATGGTCAGCGGCCTGGCGGGTTCGAAGTGGCTTGCCCCCTGCGATCGTCTCTGCACGGACACCATTCGGTATCACGGCGTGCGGGGCAATCTGCGGATGCATCGTCAGCATCTTCTCGTCGAGAGCTCGGCTCACGGAGATCACCCGATCTGCGACGCGTAGCATCTGCTGCTCCAAGAGCGGCGAGTACCACTTCGAATAGCCGACCCGGTTGAACTCTTCCATGTCATCGCGCACTTCGTAGGTGACACTCCACCCGAGCCGCTTCGCTTCATTCGCCGCCGCGAGCGCCTCGAACGAAGGGAACGAACTGCAGATATAAAGGTCTGCGCGCGCTCTGCGATGCCTGCGCAGCGCCGACCACAGCAAGTCCACTTCGTCGCGAGGGAGCTGGAAGAGCCGTTCGGCGACGTCGTGGCTGAACTCCTGCAACGAAGAGAAGGGCAGGAATATCACCCACTCCCCGGCCCGCGCATAAGCAGCAGACAGATTGTTCGGACGCAGGCCCAGCGTCGCGTGACCCATCGGCGGCGCCGTGGTGTCGATCACGATGAGGCGATCGTGAGGAGGTATGGAAGCCACGAAGTCTTCGACGCTGATCCCTCGTTCGCCGGTGCCCAGTAGGGACACCTCGCCACTGACCCGTGCCGTGCCGTCCCCCCACTCGATGCCGCGCACGCGTACGCTCGCAGCTCCCCTCGGCACGTCGAACTCGACCAATGTAGTCACATAGGCGTCGGGCTCGCCTCTCAACACTGCGATCGGGCCGTGCAATGGGTGTTGCTGCAGCCCTGGAAGCGGCAGCATCTCGACTCCGAAGTGATCAAAAATCGTCACCGCCACGGGCCCCGACGAGCTCTTTCCGCGAGCAACATGATCAATTCGCAGTTCTACCCTAGAGCTGCCGCTCGGGATCTGCAGGGTCCGATCCAGCAAAGCCGCCGAGTGCTGCAGTCGATCCCCCGTCGCCGTCTCGAACACCCACCGCGGATCGCTCGAACGGTTGATCACTGGGTCCGCGATGATCGCGGTCGCCACAGCCGCCTTCCAGCGGTGGCCCACGAGCTCCAAGCGCACCGCGCGGTCGGGAACGTCGATGTCCATCAACGTCAGGGCGATGTCTCTGTCGTCAGCCACCTCCAAGTACTGGTACTCCGCGACGCGGCTTGAGCGATTCGGCCAGTGTGGGAGCGCGATGCGTGCGCCGCTCTGTGAGAGCATGCGGAGCTCGAGGAGTGCACTCCCCACCTCCGCTTCCGAGCTCACGGACTCCACCGCGATGGAGAGCCGCTCGCCCGGCGTGACGTCGAGACCCAACCTAAAATCCTCCACGCGGGTGGTCGCGACGCTGTTCTGGCCCACCCTCATCGAGCGAGGCACATGAGCGCCTCTGCGGCCGGCAAGACGGCGCGCTCGCGACAGATTTGGCCTCACCGCCACAGCCCCTTCGTGTCGACGACGATCTTCTCTGTCAGCAACTGGCGGTCGAGGTTCTTGAACTGCTGATGGTCGACGAGGGCGAGCACGATGTCAGCACGAGCGATGGCGTCTTCTACACCTGCCAACTCGA
>JBAZOW010000292.1:0-4137 GCA_041648495.1 Patulibacter sp. | reverse complement strand
CGCTGCCGGTGATCACCAAGGCGCTGCTGCGTCGCAAGGTCACGCCGAAGACCGCGCTGTTCCACCACAAGAACCCGGATCAGAAGCAGATCAAGCGGATCTACAAGGAGGTCCACGCCCGCGACGAGCGGCTGGAGCTCAACCTGTACATCACGCAGCCGGACGAGGACAACAGCGATCAGCGCACCGACGGTGCCGTCCAGCCGACGAACGTCCCCGACGCGGCCCCCGGAACGGGCAGCGCCGGAACCCCGACGAAGCCGGCGCCGACCCGCGAACACGCGCAGCTCGAGCAGGAGGAGAACGAATGAAGGTCGCTTACTGGCCCGGCTGCGTCAGCCGCGGCTTCACCCCCGAGCTGCACGGCTCGGTCGCGGCGGTCGCGCCGCTGCTCGACATCGAGCTGGTCGAGCTCGACCGCGCGAACTGCTGCGGGGCCGGCGTGATCGCCGAGCACAGCCAGGAGCTGGCCGACACGCTCAACGCCCGGACCTTCGCGCTCGCGCAGCAGGAGATAGCCAACGGCGCGGACATGATGATGAACATCTGCTCGACCTGCCAGGGCGCGCAGGGCGAGTGCCAGGAGCGGTTGGACGCCAGCGCCGAGTACCGCGACGAGATCAACGCGCACCTCGAGCCCGAGGGGCTGGAGTACCAGCGGGGGATCACGAACAAGAACTTCCTCTGGATGCTGGTCGAGGAGATCGGCCTGGACGAGCTGGCCAAGAAGGTCAAGCGTCCGCTGACGAATCTGCGCGTCGGCCCGTTCTACGGCTGCTACATCGTGCGACCGGTCGAACGGATCGGGATCACCGAGGAGCAGCCGCGCGACCGCTACCTGGAGCGCGTGATCGAGACGCTCGGCGGCACCGTCGTCGACTACGCCGGGTCGCAGAAGTGCTGCGGGTTCCCGATCTCGCTGATGCAGAAGGAGACGTCGATGCGGATGGCCGGGCAGCACCTCGGCGACGCGAAGGACGCGCAGGCCGACTGCCTCGTCACCCCCTGCCCGCTCTGCCACCTCAACCTGGACATGCAGCAGCCGGTGATCGACCGGACGATCGGGCGCAACCTCGAGATGCCCGTCCTGCACCTGCCGCAGATGGTCGGCCTGGCGCTCGGGCTCGATCCTAAGCAGCTCGGCATGGGCAAGCACGTCGTCAAGCCGACGGCCGTGATCGACTGGTCGACCTCGGTGGTCGGCGCGGTCGCCGCCTGATCCGAACGCGAGACCGCCGCTAAGGGTCTCTCCGTATTGGGGCGTGGAGTCGTGGTGGTCGAAGGCCAAGGAGATCGCCGACGGGTCCCGAGAGCCAGGCTGGTTGCCTGACTGCGGGACCCGGTGGCGAGATCCGCCGGTCAGCGGCCGCCACGGACCGCGGACCGATAGGGAGAGGCCCTAAGGCAGCAGCCCGGCGGCGGTCAGCTCGTCGAGCTGGTCGGTCACCGGGTCGTAGAGCTCGGTCGGCACCGGCAGCAGCGGGGTCGGGACGTCGATCCCCTGGTGGGCGGCCAGCGGCGCCAGCAGCGCGCCCGGCACGTCCCGGACCGCCGAGAGCAGCAGCCGGCGCACGTCGTTGGGGACGCCCGGACGGATCACGAACAGGTCGGCCAGCGGGGCCTCGCCCGTCCAGACCGCGCGCAGCCCGCGGGCCTGCGCGTCCGTCACCGGACCGCGGGTCAGCGCGACGTCGGTCGCGCCGTCGCGCAACCGCGCCAACGCGCGACGGTCGTCGTCGCTGCGGGTGATCTCGGTCGCGGTCTCCTCGACCCGGCCGATCACCGGGGTGGTCGGCACGCCGGCCGCCAGCAGCGCCGCGCGCGGTGCCAGGTCCCCGGCCACGGTCAGCTCGGGACCGAGCGTGACCCGACGGCCCCGGACGTCCTCGATCGTCCGCACCGGTCCGCTGCGGCGGGCCCACAGCCGCGGGGGGTCGCTGACCCGCGCGGCGGTGTCCGGAGCGGCGCTGTAGGCACCCATTACGGTCAGGGCCACGGTCCGCTCGCCGACGACCAGCGTCGCCGGGTCGACCTGGGCCATGTCGATCTGGTGCAGCGCCAGCGCGGCGAGCATCTCCGGCTGGGTCTCGCGGGTCACCACGCCGACCCGGCAGCCGATCTGGCGACCGAGCTCGTCGGCGATCGCGTCGGCGGCCCGGCGGCCCTCCGCGTCGGCGGCGGGCAGCACCATGCCCAGGCGCACCGGGCTCTCGTGGCAGCCGGCGGTCAGGCGCTTGGGCGGCTTGGCCTCCACCGCCGCGGTGGAGGTCGTCGCGGGGGTCGCTCCGGGCCAGGCCACGACCGCGCCGGCCAGCACGGCGGCGCCCGCCAACAGCGTGGCGACGGCACGGGAGGGCGACGGACGGACGGAACGCGGCACGTCCTTGGAGCATGCCGGGTCGACAGGATGGGCGTCGGGTCGCCGCCGTTCCGAGACGTGACGGCTAGCGCGGCGGGACGTCGTCGGCCGCGTCGCGCAGCACCTTGAGCACCGCGAGCACCCGGCGGTGGTCCTCGGGACCGGCCGGCAGGTCGAGCTTGCCGAGGATGCTGGTGATGTGCTTCTCGACGGCGCCGGGGCTGACCACCATCGACGCGGCGATCCCGCGGTTGGAGCGCCCCTCGGTCATCAGCGCCAGGACCTCACGCTCGCGCGGCGTCAGGTCGTCGAGCAGGCCCGAGCGACGCCGCTGGCCCTGCGCCAGCAGCTGGGCGACGACCTCGGGATCGAGCGCGGTCCCACCCGCGGCGACCCGCTCGCAGGCCCGGACGAACTCCGACGGCTCCGCGACCTGGTCCTTCAGCAGGTAGCCGACCCCGCCGCCCCCGTCGGCCAGCAGCTCGCCGGCGTAGGTCCGTTCGACGTACTGCGACAGCACCAGCACCGCCTGGCCGGGGATCGCGGTGCGCAGGTCGAGCGCGGCCCGCACGCCCTCGTCGGTGAACGTCGGCGGCAGGCGCACGTCGAGCAGCGCCAGATCCGGTCGCAGCGCGCGACCGCGCCGGACGATCTCGTCCGGCGTCTCGACCGCGGCCACCACCTCGTGGCCGTGGTCGCGCATCAGGCGGGTCAGCCCGTCGCGCAGCAGCGCGTTGTCCTCGGCGATCAGTACGCGCACGGAATCCTCGCCTCGAGGATCGTCGGTCCGCCGGACGGACTCGTTACGTCCAGGGTGCCGTCGAGCGCCGCGACCCGGTCGTGCAGGCCGCGCAGTCCGCCGTCCGCCCCGACCGTCGCGTCGCCGGCCCCGTCGTCCTCGACCCGGACCCGGACCGCGTCGTCGGTCGCGTCGACGCGGATCAGGCAACGGCTCGCGCCGGCGTGCTTGCCGACGTTGGTCAGCGCCTCGGCGACGACGAAGTAGGCCGCGGTCTCGACCGAGGCGGGCGGCCGCTGCGCCAGCTCGACGTCGAGCGTCACATCGACCGGAGCCCGAGCGGTCAGCGACGTCAGCGCCGCCTCGAGCCCGCGGTCGGCGAGCACCGACGGGGCGATCCCGCGGACCAACGAGCGCATCTCGGCCAGCGCCCGCCGCGCCTCGTCCCGGGCGCCCTGAACCAGCTCGCGGGCGCCCTCGGGGTCGTCGGCCATCCGCTCCTCGGCCATCCCCAGGTCCATCGCGACCGCGACCATCCGCGCCTGCGCGCCGTCGTGCAGGTCGCGCTCGATCCGCCGCAGCTCGGCGGCCGAGGCGTCGACCGCGCCGCTGCGCGTCTGCTCCAGATGCGAGACCCGCGCCTCGAGCCGCTCCTGGTCGTCACCGAGCAGCAGTCGGGTCAGCTCGACCGCCACTCGCGTCGTACCGCGGCAGACCAGGTAGGCGACCGGGATCAGCGCCAGGCCGATCACCATCGCGCCCAACGCCTCGGGCAGCGTGTCGACGTGCAGCCCCATCCACTGGAACTGGTCGTCGCCGTCGTTGGGCAGCGCCCAGTAGTAGACCGGATAGAGCGTCATCGCGAGCGCGACCGCCCACGTCGTCACCGCGATGCAAAAGCCCGCGACGGAGACCGGGAACTGGATCACGTGGTACCCGAGGTCGCGCCAGCGGCGACCGTCGGCCGCGAAGGTCCGCACCGTCGCCATCAGCGTGGGACCGTTCGGCCGGTAGACGCCGCGGATCGGCCGCGGATCGA
>JBAZOW010000291.1:0-4172 GCA_041648495.1 Patulibacter sp. | reverse complement strand
TCCAGCCGCTCCAGCAGCTCGGACTCGATCGCGAGCAGACGCGCGCCGGAGTTCTCGATCGCGTGGGCGAACGACGTGCCGCGCATCGCCGTGTTGAGCGGCACCGCGACGGCGCCGATCCAGGCCAGGCCGAGCAGCAGCTCGAGGAACTCGACCCGGTTGCCGGCCATGATCGCGACGCGATCCCCGGGCGCGACCCCGGCGTCGGTCAGCACCGCGCCCGCGCGCGCCGCGCCGTCGCGGACCGCGACGTACGAGCGCTCGTCGTCACCGACGCGCAGCAGCGGCTTGTCGCCGTAGGCCGCGGCCTGGCGCTCCAGCAGCGCGGGGAAGGTCTGCTCGACGACCGGCAGGCCGCGCAGGGCGGACGGGCGCAGGCCCAGCGCCTCGGCGCTCATCCCCACAGCTCCGGCCGCTCGTCGGACAACCGCATCGAGATCGCCTTCGGCTCGCTGTACTCCAGCAGGGTCTCGGCCGACATCTCGCGACCGTAGCCGCTGGCCTTGATGCCGCCGAGCGGCTGGCCGGGGCTCACGTCGAACCAGGTGTTGACCCACACCGTGCCCGCCTCGAGGCGCTCCGCGAAGCGGTGCGCCCGCTGCAGGTCACGCGTCCAGACGCCGGCGGCGAGGCCGAACTCGCTGTCGTTGGCGCGGGCGATCACGTCCTCCTCGTCGGTCCAGGTCTGCAGGCTGGTGACCGGTCCGAAGACCTCCTCGCGGACCAGCGCGGTCCGTCCCTGCGGGTCCTCGACGATCGCCGGCTCGACGTAGAAGCCGCCGGCCTGCTCGCCGGGCAGCTCGCGGACGACGCCGCCGGTCAGCAGCGTGCCGCCCGCCGCCACGGCGCGCGCGACGTGGTCCAGCACGCGGTCGCGGTGCTCCGCGGAGACCAGCGGGCCCATCTGGGTCGCGTCGTCGGTGGCGTCGCCGATCCGCACGCTGCGGAGGGCCGCCACGAACCGCTCGACGAAGCCGTCGCGGACCGACTCGTGGACGAACAGCCGCGAGGCCGCGAAGCAGACCTGGCCGTTCTGGAAGACCGTGCCCATCATCGCGTCGGCGACGGCCAGGTCGAGGTCGGCGTCCGGGCAGATCACGAACGCGCTCTTGCCGCCGAGCTCCATGATCGCCGGGGTGATCGTGTCGGCGGCCGCGCGCAGGATGTGGCGCGCCGTCGGCACCCCGCCCGTGAACGAGATCTTGTCGACCCCGGGGTGGGCGACGAGGGCGGCGCCGGTGGCCGGGCCGAGCCCGGTGACGATGTTGACGACGCCGGGCGGCAGCAGGTCGCGGGTCCGCAGGCCGAACTCGACGACGCTGACGGCGGCGAACTCCGACGGCTTGAGCACGACGGTGTTGCCGGCGGCGAGCGCCGGGGCGACCTTCAGGGCGGTCGAGATCAACGGCGAGTTCCAGGGGATCAACGCGGCGACGACGCCGACCGGCACCCGCGTGGTCCAGACCCGCATCGCCGGGTCGTCGGGGGTCACGTTGACCCCGGCGGTGCCGCGCACGAGGCCGGCGTAGTAGCGGAAGATCGCGACCGCCGTGGGGACGTCCGCCATCCGCGCCTCGCGGACCGGCCGGCCGTTCTCGGTCGCCAGCAGCAGCGGCCAGTCCGGATCCTGCTCGAGCCGGTCCGCGATCCGCGAGAGCACCGCCTGGCGCTCGGTCGGACCGGTCCGCCGCCACTCGCGGCCGGCGGTGCGTGCCGCCCGCACGGCCCGGTCGACGTCCTCGGGCGAGCCCTCGGAAAGCCGGGCCCACTCGCGTCCGACGCTGGGGTCGGTCGCCGCGAAGGTCGCCGTGGTGGCCACCGACTCGCCCCCGATCACCAGTGGGTAGACCTCGTCGCGCACGACTCCGCGTCGCGTCCCGGTCCCCGCGCCTGCGCCTGCCTGCTGCATCGTCGTCCCTTCGGCCCGACCGCGATCGGGCGCATCTCGGCGGCGACGCGGAGCCCTCGCCGGTCGCCCTTGTGATCTTATATCAAATCTTCGGAGCCCCGACAAGCCCCGGAAGGACCCGCCGGCCCGGGCTACGCCTTCGCGCGGCCCGCCAGCTCGACCATCGGCAACGGCGGCGTCGCCTCGTTCTCGTCGACCTCGAGGCCGTCGGCGACCAGGTCGGCCGACGCCCGCAGGTGCTCGGCCAGCAGCGTGGCCGCCGCCTCCCCGTCGCCCGCCTCGAGCGCCTCGAGCATCCCGAGGTGCTCGCGCGCCCGGCGCTCGAGGTTCGCCGCGTCGCGCATCGAGGCGACCCGGTACCGCTCGCTGTTGCGCCAGGCCGGCCCGATGCTGCGCAGCAGCCACTCCGAGCCCGAAGCCTCGTAGAGCACGAAGTGGAACCGCTCGTGCGCGTTCCGCGCCTCGACCTGGTCCCCGCGGGCGCGGGCCTCGAGGTGCGCGTTCAGCGCCTCGTGCGCGGCCTCGGCCTGCTCGGGACCGAACCGCTCGGCGGCGGCGCGGATCGCCAGGCACTCCAGGTTGATCCGCGTGAAGTAGGTGTCGTGCAGGTCCGACAGCGTGAGCGCGCGGACCCAGGCGCCCTTGTGCGCGACGATCTCGACCAGGCCGAGCCCTTCGAGCCGGCGCAGCGCCTCGCGCACCGGCATGATGCTCATCCCCAGCTGGGACGCGAGCTCCTGCAGGCGCAGCGGCGCCCCCGGAGAGATCCGTCCGGCCATGATCGCGTCGAACAGGGCAGCTTCGGCCTGGTCGCCGGCCGTGGCCCGCAGCGGGCGATCGACCCCCATCTCCTTCGTCACCGCTCTCTCACCTCACGTCAGCTGGACCCGCACCACGCGGTTGCGCAGCTCGCCTAGCGTACTGACGCGTGTGATCAACGCGTCATCCTCGGTCAGGAACACCTGAGGTTCCCGAGCGTTGCCGATCCCGCTCGGGGTCCCCGTCAGCAGGACGTCCCCCGCGCGCAACGTCATGCCGCGACTGAGCTCCGCGATCAGCGTCTCGAAGCGGAACGCGACCTGGCGCGTGGACGCGTCCTGCAGCCGCGTCCCGTTCAGTTCGAACGAGATCGCCAGGTCGTGGGGATCGTCGACCTCGTCGGCCGTCGTCACCCACGGGCCGATCGGCATCGTGTCGTCGATGCTCTTGCCCTTCAGCCACTGGCCGCCGTGCGCCCGTTGCAGATCGCGCTGGGACACGTCATTGGCCACGAAGTAGCCGAAGACGTGTTCCAGCGCGCGGTCCTCGGGGATCGAGCGTCCGTCGCGCCCGATCACGAGCGCCACCTCCGCCTCGTAGTCCCACTTCTGCGACAGCCGGTCGTCCCAGGCGATGTCGTCGTAGGGACCGATCACGGTGTCGGGGCCCTTGGTGAAGAACGTCGGGTGCTCCGGACGGTCCTCGGGGTCCTGGCCCTCGCGCTTGCCGTGCGACTCCTCGAAGTGGTCCCAGTAGTTCCAGCCCGAGCAGAGGATGTCGCGGTTGAACCGGGTCAACGGAGCGCCGAGCCGGACGCCGTCGAGCGGCACCGCGCCGGACGGGTCGACCGCGGCGCTCGCGGCGGCGAGCGCCTCCGGTCCCCCGCGGACGATCTCGTCGACCGTCCCGACGTCGTCCGGCAGCGCGGCGAAGGCCGTGTCGTCGGCGACGATCGCCCCGGTCCGCCAGCGACCGTCGAGGAATCCGCGTGCGAGCTTCACGCCGCTCAGTCCTCCAGGACCGCGATCGCGTTGATCTCGATCAGGTAGTCCTTGTTGACGAACTTCGAGACCTCGACCATCGTGGACGCCGGCGCGTCGCCGGTGAAGTACTGCTCGCGGACCGCGTGGATCGCGGCGAAGTCCTCCATGTTGCGCACGTAGACGTCGACCCGGGCGATGTCGTCCAGCGTGCCGCCGGCGGTCTCGACCGCGGCCTGCAGGTTCTGGCAGACCTGGTGGGTCTGGGCCGACACGTCGCCGACCCCCGTCACGCCGCCGTCGACGTTGCGGGCGGTCATCCCGGAGATGAAGACGAGTCGGCCCGTGGCCTTCGCCGTCGTCGCCTGGGCGAAGTGCCCGTTCGGCGGCGCCAGCTGGGGGGAGGTGATCTTGGTCTTCGGCATCAGCGTGCGTCCTCGGGACTGGAGTACCAGTCCGGTTGCGTGGGGTAGTGGGGGCCGTCGTAGAACTCGAGCAGGACGGAGTCCTCCTCGGCCCGGGTC
>JBAZOW010000290.1:0-4221 GCA_041648495.1 Patulibacter sp. | reverse complement strand
TGAGCTTCGCCATCGCAACCGGCCAACGCTCGCCAGAACTCGAAGCAATCTCGACACGGCGACCAGGAAGCCGCTGCTACCTACTCTGGGGACATGGCTTGGCGCTGTCCACGCCTTGCCTTCTCCAGCGCTTTCAGGTGCGCGGTCTGCATATCGGTCATCCGCGAATGAAATCGCTGCAACGTTTCCACGGTTGCCGCATGCATCCGCACGAGAATAAAGGCCACGAAGTTCGTCAGTATTCCCGCCGCAACCCCAACCACACCAAGAACCACCGTCGTTGGCGTGTCATGTCCGTCCGTCAATGCGTAGAGCACTGCCCCGATTACCACGAGTCCCGCCCCAATGCACACCACTCCAAGATACGCCAGCATTGAGCTTTGCCGAAGCTGCTCATCGTAGTATCGCTTGGCTTCAAACTCCTGCTTCAGAAAGAACATCTCTGCCCGCTCCAGCGGAGACTCCGAGCCATAGAGAAGATTGCGCTCATACGTGGCCTGGCCCTTTTCGGCCTCCAGAGACCGCAAGCGGCCCCGACTGGCCTGGAAACCCGCCAATGCTGCCAGCCCGAATGCGACCGTCAGCGCGACGACAGCCGCCCTGTAATCCGCGGTATGGGCGCGAAATACCCCCGTATAGAACACCGCCCCCGCGACCGGTATTGCCGCAAGAAGTGCGGAGAGCACGTTGCGGAGGTGAACCTGGATGTCGATGCGGCGCTCCAGATCAACGTAGGTGAGAAGGTTCTCAGCCCGGCGAAGCGCCAGCTGCCCACTTCCCGGGAACCCGGTACCGCCATCTTCAGCCCTTGCAACGATCCGCTGACTTTCGAGGGATAGCCGCTCACGCTGAGCGAGCAGCAGAGCCTCCTGCGCTGGTGAGATACGCGCGAGAACGCCGAGAATCAGAAAGGCGAACGGGAGCAGAAGCGCGACCCCGATAGGCCATTCGTCCGATTCAATACCAACGGCGGCACACCCGACCGCTAGCGCAAGAACGCTTGCCACCGTCGGGACAGCAAGGACGAAACTCGGCCGCCGAAACCATCTTTGCTCACTCGGAACCCTGCCTAGGCTGCGCGCTTTCGCATCGAGAAGCGCGACAGCGATTTCCCTAGCACCACTGTCCGCATGCGAAGTGGACGCCGTATCGCGGTTCATGCAGCGAGTCTAGACGCCGATCCCCCACCAGAACTTTTCAATCATCAGGCGAGACGCACCGGTCGCAAGCCGCGCATCCGACCCCTGGGAGTTCGTCACTCCAACCGGTTCACCGATTCGCCGCTGGATGACCCGCGACGGGTCCGACTCCGCCTCGTTTGGGCCACGAAAAGGCCACGAGACCGCTACTGGCGCGTAGACGCTCGCTTCCTACGCTCCCGTAGAAAGCAAAAGACCCCGCGATTTGCGGGGCCTTTCAGAGGTGCGCGATACAAGACTCGAACTTGTGACCTCACGCATGTCAAGCGTGCGCTCTAACCAACTGAGCTAATCGCGCTAGTGCTTCGCAGCGATGCGGAAGACTACCAGCAGGGCGCAGAATGACGCGTCGTGACCCGTAGGTGCGCGGAAGCTCGCCAGGCGATACATTGCGGAGTCCTGGCACCGTGGCGGAGTGGCTACGCAGCGGCCTGCAAAGCCGTCCACACCGGTTCGATTCCGGTCGGTGCCTCTGACGCTCCCGCGAGCGTCCCGAAGTTCCAGTTCCTTCTCGCTGACGTGCTCCGCCGAACCAGGCGGCCTCGATCCGCGTACGCAGGTCCTCGCAACGTCACGGCCTTCAGCCCCCGCTGAACCGCGACCCAGGGCCGCCTAATCCAGTAGAACCCCTGGCATCGAAGTACCCGAGTCTCGAGGTCCCATGTCGAAGTTCCGTACGCGTGCCCTGCTGGGTGCGGTCCTGACCACCAGCGCGATCGTGGCCGTTCCGGCCACGGCGTCGGCGCTGTCCCTCCCCGCCCCCACCAAGGCCGGTGGTGACCTCAACCTGGAGCTGACCGGCGGCGCCGCCGCATCGTTGGAGCGCCAGAACGTCACGATCTCGGCGACCAGCCCCGCGAAGCGCGCCGACGACCTGCTGTCCGCCCCCGCCGCGACCGTCCGCTTCGGCCGCAACAAGGTGCTGACCACCAACGACGGCAGCATCGTCTTCCGGAAGGGCTCGCGCAGCGTCCGCTTCTCGACGCTCAGCACCCACCTGGGCAGCAAGATCCGGATCCGCGCCAGCATCAACGGCGAGACCAAGACGGTGCTGACCGCGGACCGCAAGAAGACCCGCGTCACCTTCGTCGGCACCACCCTCGGTGAGCTCCACGCCACCAAGCTGCGGCTGACCAGCGCCGGGGCCGGCGAGATCCGGCGCGGTCTGCGTCTGGACCGCCTCGGCCGCGGGACGCTGACCAAGGCCTACGGCAAGTTCACGGCGGCGACGAGCTCACCGGCTCCCGGGACGGGGCCCGCCCCGTCGGTGCAACCGGCTCCCGTCTCGACGCCCGGTCGTCTCGTCTGGGGCCAGGCCAACACCTACGCGGTGCCGGCTCCCCCGACCGGCGGTGACCGCACCTGGCTCGGCTACGTCACGACCTCCGACCTGGGCGCCTTCTCGACCCTCGGCACCTTCGCCCCGAGCGCGGGCGCCGTCGGCGACACCGTGACCCCGGCCAGCCCGCGCGGCGCGAGCGTGGTCTACAACACGACCTTCCCGATGGTCTCCTCGTCCGCCCACGTGGCGACCAAGACCGGGACGATCCAGTACGCCGGCCTGGTCACGTACCGGTCCGAGGCGCACAACTTCACCGTCACGGTCCAGAACCCCCGGATCGCCTTCGACGGGACCAACACCGCGAAGCTCTACGCGACCGGCCTGCGGACCGCGGGCGGCGTCGGCGGCGGGCCCTCCGCGCAGGAGCCCTACGACGAGAGCCAGCCGGTCTTCAACCTGGACCTGACCAACGCGATCGTCCAGCCGAACGCCGACAACACCACCACGCTGCGCGGCGCCGCACCGTCGGTCGCCACGACCGCCTACACGTTCCCGGCCAACTACCCGGCCGGCTCCGGCCCCGACCGGTCGCCGAACACCTTCGGCTCGTTCGACATCACGGTGCCGAACCCGCCCGTCGTGCCGCTCGCCGGCCAGTGATCACCGGCTGATCTGCGACGCCGCGGGATCCTGCGGCGTCTCGAAGGTCTCCCCCTCGATCAACTCCCAGCGGTAGCCGTCGGGGTCCGCGACGAACGCGATCCGCGGCAGGTCGTCACGACCCCCGGGGCGGTACGCGGGCTTCTCGGGCTCGATCCCCGCCTGCGCCAGCTCGGCCAGCAGGCCGTCCAGGTCGGGGACCGTCAAGGCCAGGTGGTTGAAGCCCCCGCCCAGGTCGTACGGCTCGGTCCTCCCGACGTTGACCGTCAGCTCGAGCTGGTCTCCGTGACCCGGGAGCCCGAGGTAGACGTTGAAGGCCGTGTCGAAGTTGAGTCGGCCTCGGGGCTCGAACCCGAGCAGGCCGTAGAAGCGGACCGAAGCATCGACGTCGACGACGCGCAGGCAGGTGTGAACAAGGGATCGCGACATGCCCGCATCGTGCCACGGCGCCGCGGCCGGGTCGGAATCTCCGCCGATAGGGCCGATGCGCCCGGCAACCGCAGTCCGCGTTGCGGCACTCTTGTCCCATGACCGACCGGCGCGTGCTCGTCCTCTACGCCAGCAACTACGGCCAGACACGCAAGGTCGCGCTGCGGATCGCGGACCGGTTGCGTGAGGCTCCGGCCGACGTCGAGGTCTCCGCGATCGGTGAGTCCCCCGACGCCACCGCCTACGACCTGGTGGTGGTGGGCGGCTCGATCCACGCCGGCAACCACCAACGGGCGCTCGAGCGCTGGATGCGGTCCCACGCAGGAGCGCTCAATGCGCGTCCGACCGCGGTCTTCTCGGTCTCGTTGAGCGCGACCGACGAGGACGGCGACGGTCGGGTCACCGCCACCAAGTACCTGACCGAGCTGCTGTCCCGGACCGGCGTCGAGACCGACCGGACCGCGGTGATCGCCGGGGCGCTCGCCTACCGCGACTACAACCCGCTGATCCGCTGGATGATGCGTCGGCTGGCCCGCCGCAAGGGCCTGCCGGACGACACCAGCCACAACGTCGAGCTGACCGACTGGGACGCGGTCGACCGCTTCGGCGCGGAGCTGGTCGAGGGCTTCGGCCTGCGGTCCGCGCCGTAGT
>JBAZOW010000289.1:0-4251 GCA_041648495.1 Patulibacter sp. | reverse complement strand
GCGACGCCGAGGGCGAGCAGCGCCACCCGCGTCCGATCCGGCCGGATCCCGAGCGCGCCGGCGGCGTCGTCGCCCATCTGCATCACCGCGAGCCGGGGCCCGAGCCGCGCGAGCAGGCCGACCAGCACCGCCAGGCAGAGCGCGACCGGCACCGCCTGCGCCCACTCGAGGCCGTTCAGCGTCCCCTGGCTCCAGACGTCGGCGGCGCGGGCGGTCTGGAGGTCGACCCGGATGATGATCCACTGGTTGACGGCGGTCAACGTGGCCCCGACCGCGATGCCGACGACGATCAGTCGGAACCCCTGGACGCCACCGTCCTTCCGCGCGAAGCCGTAGACGATGCCCGCCGTCGCCAGGCCACCGACGAGCGCGCCGCCCGCGGTCAGGTAGTAGTCGGCGGCGCCGATCACGCCGATCACCACCAGCGCCCCGGTGTACGCCCCGGTCGTGAACCCGATGATGTCGGGGCTGCCGAGCGGATTGCGCGTCAGCGCCTGGAAGATCGCTCCCGAGGTCCCGAGCGCGGCGCCGATCAGCAGGGCCAGCAGGGCCCGCGGCGCCCGCCACTCCAGGACCACCACGCGGTTGAAGCTGTGGTCGCGGCCCAGCAGGACATCGACCACCGCCGCCGGCGACACCTCGTACTTGCCGACGCCGACGGCGAGGATCGCCAGCGCGACCGCGAGCACGCCGAGCGCTCCGAGCACGAGCGCCACCCGCACGGAGCTCCGGACCGACCAGGGACCGACTCGGACCACGAGCGGCCGGCGGCGCCAGTGGATCGGCTCGCGCGGCGGCGGGGGCGACGTGGCGGTCATGCGCCGGCTCCTCGGTCGCGGCGGATCAGCCAGATCAGCAGCGGCGCGCCGACGAACGCGGTGACGATCCCGGCCGGCAGCTCGGCCGGCGGGACCACCACCCGTCCGAGCACGTCGGCGAGCAGCAGGATCGTCGCCCCGACGACCGGCGAGAAGGCGAGGATCCAGCGCCAGTCCGGTCCGACGACCCACCGCACCGCATGCGGGACCATCAGGCCGACGAAGCCGATCGGACCGGCGCCGGCGACCGCCGCACCGGCCAGCAGCGTCACCGCCAGGAAGCTCACGAGCTGGGTGCGCAGCGGGTTCCCGCCGACGCTCGTCGCCAGGTCGTCGCCGAGCGCGACGGCGTTCAGGTTCCGGCTGACCAGCAGGGCGAGCAGCGCGCCCACCAGCACGAACGGGGCGACCGTGGCGGCGACCGAGAGCGACCGCTCGTCGAGTGCTCCGGCCTCCCAGAACCGCGTCGAGTCGAAGGTCCGGGGCGAGCCGATGCGGATCGTGAACGAGATCCCGTCCATCACCGCGCCGATCGCCACCCCGGCGAGCAGCAGGCGGACCGGGGTGGCGGGGCTGCGACCCGCCGACCCGACGACCTGCACCAGCACCATCGCGGCCGCCGCGCCGGCGAACGCGAACCAGAGGTAGGTCCAGATCCCGTGCAGGCCGAGGAAGGCGATCGCGGCGACGACGGCCAGGCCCGCGCCGGCGTTGATGCCGAGCACCTGGGTGTCGGCCAGCGGGTTGCGCGAGACCGCCTGGATCAGCGCCCCGGAGAGCCCCAGCGCCGCGCCGACGGTCAGCCCGAGCACCGTGCGCGGGACCCGCAGGTCCCGGACGATCCACGCGTTGCCACGGTCGCTGCCCTCGAACAGGGCCCGGAAGACCGTGGCCGGCGAGACCGACTCGGTTCCGACGCAGAGGCTCAGCACGCAGACCACGAGCAGCGCCCCGAGCGCCCCGAGCCAGGCCAACTGGCGTCGCCGCTGGGTGGTGGCGAGTCCGCGGGGCGCCGCCGGAGCCGCAGCGACGCTCACGCGTCCGCCTCCTCGTTCGCCGTCGGGCTCGGCGTCCGGTGCCGAGCGGGCGCGGCGCCCCACGCCCGCCACATCCGTGCGTAGGGGCCGTCCGCGGTCACGAGCCGCTCGTGCGTGCCGGTCTCGACGATCCGCCCGCGCTCCATCACCACGATCCGGTCCGCGTCGCGGGCCTGGCTCAGCCGGTGGGCGACGACCAGCGCGCCCCGTCCCCGGACCACCTGCTCCACGGCCCGCTCGAGCGTGCGCGCGCCGTCGACGTCGCGCTCCGCGGCGGCCTCGTCGAGGATCACGAACGCAGGGTCGACGAGCAGCACCCGGGCGAGCGCGAGCTGCTGCGCCTCGACCGGCCCGAGCGGCGGCTCGCCCGACCCGACCGGCGTGCCGATCCCGTCCGGCAGCGCGCGGACCCACCCGTCGGCACCGACGGCGGACAGTGCCCGGTGCAGCGCGTCGTCGTCGGCCGCGGGCCGGGCGAGCCGCAGGTTCGACGCGATCGTCCCTGCGAAGACGTGGGCGTCCTGCGTGATCAGGCAGACGGCGCCGCGGAGCGCGGCGTCGGCCACCGTCCGGACCGCGACGCCGCCGATCTGGACCCGGCCCGTGACCGGATCGAGATTGCCGGCCATCGCCGCCGCCAGCGTCGACTTGCCCGCACCGCTCGCCCCGACCAGCGCGACCCGCTCCCCGGCGGCCACGCGCAGCGTCACGTCGTCGACCACCAGCGGGCCGGGACCGTAGCGGTGGCTGACGTCGTGGGCGACCAACGCCGAGCGGTCGGCCGGCAGCGCCCCGGAGCGCCGGGTCCGCGGAGCGTCGAGCACGCCGACCAGGCGGGCGAGCGCCGCGGAGGCCTCCTGCACGTCGTCGAAGCTGCCGACCAGGGCGTTGAGCGGGTTGAACAGCCGGTGGTAGAGCAGGGCCGCCGTCGCCACCCCACCGAGCGTCACGGCGTCGCGGTCGACAAGCACGAATCCGACCGCGAGGATCGCCGCCATCACGACGAACTCGGCGCGGTTGTTGCGGGCGAACAGCCCGGTCAGGACGCGGTAGACGACGTTCGCGTGGTCGCGCGCCTCGCGCGAGGCGCTGCCGACCCGGTCCCGGCTAGCGTCCCACCGGCCGAACGCGCGCACCGTCGGCTCGGCCTGCGCGGCCTCGAGCAGCCGCGACGCCTGCGCGCCGATCGCGGTGCGCTGCGCGGCGTAGAGCGGTGCGGAGCGCGGCAGGTACCAGCGCAGCGACTGCGCGTACATCGGCACGGCCACGAGCCCGGCGAGGCCCAGGCGCCAGTCGACCGCGAACAGGCCCGGCAGGGTCACCACGACCGCGGTCGCGGCGGCGAGCACCGTCGGCACGACGTCGGCGAACGAGCCGGCGACGAGCCGTGCGTCGTCGGCGACCCGGCTCACCAGGTCGCCCGGGTCGCGGCGCTCGACGTCGACCGTGTCGAGCCCGAGCACGTGGTCGATCACCTGCTCGCGCAGCGCGCCGACCGCGGGCTCGGCGGCGTCCGCCACGAACCGTCGGCCGAGCAGCGTCAGCAGCGCCCCGACGAGCGCCGCCCCTGCGATCACCCCGCCCAGACGGAGGGCGACGGAGGTGGATGCGCCCTCGCGCGCGGCGTCGATCAGCGCCCCGACGGCGAACGCGGGGACGACCGCGAGCAAGCTGGCGCCGAGCGTGCACAGCATCCCGGCGAGCAGCGCCGTTCGCCGTGCGCCGACGTGGGCGGCCAGTTGCGACCACGCCCGGCGCTCGCCGGCGACGGGGAAGCCGGCGGGAGACCCGGTCATCGGTCGACCACGGTCGCGTAGGCGTCGTCCGCGAGCAGCTCGGCGTGGCGACCCCGGTCGACTCCGCCGTCGGCGCGGACGAAGACGACGTCGTCGGCGACGTCGAGCAGCGGGGCGCTGGTGGTCACCAGCACGAAGGTCTGCTCGCGGCCGGCGGCGGCCCGCGCGTCGTGCAGGCGCCGCAGGCCGGCCGCGATCCGCAGCTCGGTGACCGCGTCGACCGCGCTGGTCGGCTCCTCGAGCACGATCACGGGCGCGAACGAGGCCAGGGCCCGGGCGAGCGCGACGCGCTGTCGCTGCCCACCGGACAGGTTGTCGCCGAGCACCGAGGTCGGATGGTCGAGGCCGTCGGGGAGGCCCGCGATCGTGTCGGCGAGCTCGGACGCGTCCAGCACGGCCGGGTCGACCGCTCCGGACGGCGCGATGTTGGTGCCGATCGTCCCGGCGAGCACCGCGGCCGACCGTGCCGAGACCGTGACCAGCGTGGGCGCGGCCGTGGCGTCGAGCTCGTCGCGGCGGACGCCGGCGATCCGCGCCCCGGCGTCGCGCCCGCTCCCGGCGAGCGCGGCGACGACGATTCCGGCCGTGCCCGGCGCGGCG
>JBAZOW010000288.1:0-4262 GCA_041648495.1 Patulibacter sp. | reverse complement strand
GGCTTCGGGCTGTTCGCCGGCCTGGCGGGTTCGGCGCAAGCCGCGACGACCAACCTGCATGCCGCCCCGGTAGCGGCCGGTGCCGCAGACTGCGGCTCGGCGGCCAACGCCTGCACGATCGAGACCGCGGTGACGACCGCCAACGCGGCCTCTGTCGCGGACGATGTGCGGATCGCGCTAGCCGCGGGCAACTACCCGCTGCCCGTAGGGGACCCGGCCGCCTTGGTGATCACGTTCGCGGGTCCGAGCCTGACGCTCGAGGCCCAGAGCGGGACCGCGACCCTCGACGGGCAGGGAGCCACGCGGCTGCTGTCGGTCGGCGCGACCTCGAACGTGACGGTCGATGGCCTCGCGTTCGAGCGCGGCACGGTGATCGGGCTCGGGGGCGCAGTCGAGAACTTCGGCACCCTCGCCGTCCGCAACGCGAGGTTCTCGGACAACTCCGCAAACAACGGCGGGGCGATCTCGAACGCCGTCGACGCGACGCTCACCGTCGAGGATTCGACGCTGTCGGACAACGTCGCCACCGGTGTCGGTGGCGGCGCGATCATCGCCAACGGGACCGCCACGCTCACCCGCACGCTGATCGCCGACAACGAGGCGCCGATCAACGGCGGCGCCGTCAACGTCCAACCGGCCGGAACGGTCACGATCAACAGCTCGACGATCATGGGCAACACGTCCGGGGGTCAGGGCGGAGCGGTGTCGAACCTCGGGACGCTCAACGTCCAGAGCTCGACGATCGCGGGCAACTCCGGGACCGCCGGCTCGGCGATCGCCTCCGGCAACGCGAACGTGACGCTGGCGGCCAGCATCGTCGCGGCGCAGTCGTCGTCCGGTCCCGCGTGCGATCCCGCCGACACGATCGTCGACGGTGGGTACAACCTCGACAGCGACGGGACCTGCGTCTCGGAGACGTCGTCGGCGCCGGGCAGCCACAGCGGAACCGAGGCGTACGGGTCCTCGACCTACGGCGCGGTGCTCGACGCGTACCTCGCGGACACGCTGGCCGACAACGGCGGCCCGAGCCGGACGCTCGCGTTGCTGAACAGCCCGAGCCCACTGACGACCCAGGCGAACCCGGCCTTCGACGTCGTGCCGCCGAGCTTCGCGCTGCCGGTCCCGGTCGACGGTGAGTCCGCGGCGTGCGCGGTGCCCGACCAGCGCGGCGTGTCCGCGGTGGCCGGTGCCGACTGCGCGATCGGCGCCTACCGGTTGCAGGCGACGAGCATCGCGGCGGCCACGTCGGCGGAGAGCGTCGAGCAGGACGCGCCGGTGACCTACACGGCGACCGTGACGCCCGCGGCGGACGGGGGGACGGTCGCGTTCGACGACGGACCGGGCAACCCCGCCACCAGCGACTGCGCGGCCCAACCGGTCTCGGGCGGCACGGCGACCTGCACGGTCTCGTACCCGAGCGTCGGGAGTTACCCGGTCACCGCGACCTACTCCGGTGACGGCACCGCGAACCGCTACGCGCCGTCGTCCGCGAGCGCGCCCCGGACGGTCGTCGTCGTCCCGCGCGCCGTGGTGCCGCCCGAGGTCGTGCCCCCCGCCGTCGCCCCGCCCGCGGTCGTTCCGCCGACCACGGGCCCGCCCGTCGGCCCGGCGATCCCGCAGCCGTCGCCGGCCCTGAAGCTCACGAGGCTGACGTTCGCGCCGCGCTGCCCGGTCACCGCGACGGGCGCTCGCAGGACCGGGGCCATCGGCTACACGGTCAACCTGCCGTCGCGCGTCACGTTCGTGGTGCAGCGGCGGGTCAAGCTGCCGAACGCGGTCGGCAGCCGGTGTCCGGCGAAGCTGGCCCCCGGCCGCTCGGGCGTTCCGACCGACTACGTGAACGTCCGGGGGCGGTCGGCCGCGGCCCCCCGGGCGGCGTCGAAGGTGGCGTCCGGGGCAGGCGTCTTGGCCAGGACCGTCTCGGTCCCGGCGGGATCGCACAAGCTCGACCTGAAGACGCTGCTCGGCACGACCACGCTCCAGCCGGGCCGCTACCGGGTGCTCGTGCAGGCGGTCGGCACCGACGGGGCCAAGGTCCAGAAGCCCGCGTACTTCTGGGTGCTGCGGGCGAAGGACAGGAAGCCGTAGGGCGGCGCCGCTCGCGCGGTCTCGGGAAGAGCGGCCGCGCCGGTCGGGCCCTCGAGGTTCCGGCTGGCGATGAGTTCGCCGCGGCGAGAACGTCTATAAGACGTACACGTCGCGCGCGTCCTCGCTGTGCCGCGCCGCCGACCTCCAAGGAGCCCATCCCCGTGTCACTCGTCCGCGTCCACAACTTCTCGATCTCGCTCGACGGGTTCGGCACCGGTGAGGGGCAGTCGGCCGACGCCCCGTTCGGTCACGCCGGCCACCGCCTGCACGAGTGGATGTTCGCCACCCGATGGGGCAGCGCGATGTTCGACCGGACCGGCGGCAGCGGTGGGGTCGACGAGGTCTTCGCCCGGCAGTTCGCGCCGGGGATCGGGGCCGAGATCATGGGCGCCAACAAGTTCGGTCCCCCGGGCTGGCAGGACGACGCCGACTGGAAGGGCTGGTGGGGTCCCAACCCGCCGTTCCACACGCCGACCTTCGTCCTGACCCACCGTCCGCGCCCTGCGATCGAGATGGAGGGCGGCACGACGTTCCACTTCCTCGACGCGTCGCCGGCCGAGGCCCTCGACCAGGCCCGCCAGGCCGCCGACGGCCAGGACGTGCGGATCGGCGGCGGGGTCACGGTGGTCCGCGACTTCCTCGCCGCCGGGCTGATCGACCACCTGCACGTGGTGGTGGTTCCGATCCTGCTCGGCCGCGGGGTCCGGTTGTGGGACGGACTCGAGGGTCTGCAGCAGGGCTACGACGTCGAGTCCGTCTCGTCGCCGAGCGGTGTCACGCACCTGACGTTCACCCGCGAGACGGCGGACTGAGCCCGATGCGCAAGGTGACCTATTCGATGACCGTGACGTTGGACGGCTACGTCATCGGGCCGGACGGCACCTTCAACTGGATGCTGCCCGACGAAGAGGTCTTCGGGATCGCCACCGACGAGGTGCGCGGTCTCGACGCCCATCTGCTGGGACGGCGGCTGTACGAGGCGATGCTCTACTGGGAGGGCGTCGACCAGAGCCCGGCGCTCGACTTCTCGACCCGCGAGTTCGCCGCGATCTGGAGGGCGCTCCCGAAGGTCGTCTTCTCGACGACGCTCACGGCGGTGGAGGGCAACGCCCGTCTGGCCTCCGGCGGCCTGGCCGACGAGATCGCCCGGCTCCGCGCGGAGCCGGGCCACGGCGACATCGCCCTCGGCGGCGCGACGCTCGCTGCCGAGGCCGCCGGACTGGACCTGATCGACGAGTACCGGGCCCGGGTCCTGCCCGTGCTGGTCGGGGGCGGCGTCCCGTTCTTTCCCCCGGGTGAGCGCCGGGTGGATCTCGAGCTGGTCGAGGCCCGGCCCCTCGCGTCGGGCGTCGTCTACCACCGCCACCGAGTGGTGCACTGACCGTCAGAGCCCGGTCTCACGCAGCGTCAGGTTGAGCCGTCCCGTCGTCATGCCGGTCGCCGGGTCGGCGGTCCCGGGTTGCGTGCCGCGGACGACGCCGTGGTACGCGAACCGCGACGGGCCGCCGAAGACGAACAGATCGCCGGAGCGCAGTTCGATGTCCGTGTAGGGCTGGTTGCGGCTCTCGGGGTTGCCGAACCGGAACGTGCACGTGTCGCCGATGCTCAGCGACACGACCGGCGCGTCGCTGCGCTCGTCCTTGTCCTGGTGCATCCCCATCTTGGCGTGCTCGTCGTAGAAGTTGATCAGCGCCGCGTCGGGTGCGTAGGCGGCGCCGGCTGCAGGGTCGTCGTAGGCGTCCGCGACCGCGCTGCGCCCCAGCTCGGCGAGCCAGTCGGGGAACGGTTCGACCGGTGCGTCGTCCTGATCGACCGCGGTCCGCGTGTAGCGGTAGGGCGTCCAGTGCCAGCCCAGGCAGACCGTCTGCACCGACATCTCCTTGCCCCCGGGCATCCGCGTGTGCCGCATCGGCGCCGGCCCGGCCGCCCACTCGCGGCAGGCGATCACCAGCTCGCGCTGCCGCTCGATGCTCAACCAGTCGGGAACGTGCATGGCGCCGGGAGCGACCTCGGTGCGGGTGCGGGGGAAGAGCGAGTCCATGGGTCGCTACAGCGCGGTATCGACCACGGTTCGCTCGACCCGGACGCCGATCGCCGCCGCGTACCGGTCGATCACCGATTCCTTGGCGTCGTCCAACCCCTCGAGCCTGGCGATCGCCGACTGCGACGTGGCC
>JBAZOW010000287.1:0-4280 GCA_041648495.1 Patulibacter sp. | reverse complement strand
CAAGCTCGTGCTGGTCGGCGCCTACGACCCGATCACGCTCGGCGTGCTGGCGCCTCCGGGCGAGGTCGGCGTCGACGTCGCGGTCGGCGAGGGCCAGACCCTCGGCAACCGCCTGGACTTCGGCGGTCCGTCGTTCGGCTTCTTCGCGGCGCGGGACGCGTTCCTGCGGCGGATGCCGGGCCGGATCGCGGGGGAGACCAGCGACGTCGACGGCCGCCGCGGCTTCGTCCTGACGCTGCAGACGCGCGAGCAGCACATCCGTCGCGAGAAGGCGACGTCGAACATCTGCACCTCGCAGGCGCTGAACGCGCTGGCGGGCGTCGTCTACCTGGGCTGGCTCGGCAAGCACGGCCTGCCCGAGCTGGCCGAGTTGCTGGTCCAGCGCACCCACTACGCGCGGACGGTGCTGTCGGCGATCGAGGGCGTCGAGCCGTTGCACGACCAGCCGGTCGTCCGCGAGTTCGCGCTGCGCCTGCCGGGAGTCGACGTCGAGCAGGTCGTGGCGTACTGCCAGGACCACGGCGTCAACCCGGGCCTGGCCCTGACGCGCACGCACGGCGACGAATACGCCGACGGCCTGCTGGTGGCGATCACCGAGCAGCGCACCAAGGACCAGATCGACCGTCTGGCCCAGCTGCTCGACGCGGCGATCGCGTCCCAGAAGTCCGGCCGAACGCCGTCGACCATCGACCCCGCCGAGGTGACCGCATGAGCACCGTCCAGACCGAGGCGATCCTGCCCGCCGCCGGCGGCTCCGACCCGCGGCCGCTCGCCGCGCCGACCACGTCGGTCAACCCGATCCAGCGCGATCACGCGACGACGATCTTCGAGAAGGGCGCTCCCGGGCGCCGCGCGTTCGTCGCGCCCGAGTCGGGCGTGCCCGAGGTCGGTCTCGACGAGATCCTGCCCGAGCGGCTGCGCCGTTCGACCCCGGCGCGCCTGCCCGAGGTCACCGAGCCGGAGCTGGTTCGCCACTACGTGCGGGTCTCGCGTCGCAACTTCGACCTGGACACGGGCTTCTACCCGCTCGGGTCGTGCACGATGAAGTACAACCCGCGCCTGCACGAGCGCGTCGGTGGGCTGCCGGGCCACGCGCGCCTGCATCCGTTCCAGACGCCGGAGCACGCCCAGGGCGCGCTCAAGCTGATGCACGGGCTGGAGCGTCAGCTGGCCGAGGTCTCGGGCCTGCCGCACGTCTGCCTGCAGCCGTCGGCGGGGTCGCACGGCGAGCTGGCCGGCGTGCTGCTCGCCCGGGCGTACCACGAGGCGCGGGGCGAGACGCGGACCAAGGTCCTGACCCCCGACACCGCGCACGGGACGAACCCGGCGACGGTGACGATGGCCGGGCTGGAGGTCGTGAAGGTCGCGACCAACCCCGACGGCGGCGTCGACATCGACGACCTGCGGGCGAAGGCCGATCAGGACACCGCCCTGATCATGCTGACGAATCCCAACACGCTGGGGATCTTCGATCCGAACATCGAGCAGATCGCCGAGATCGTCCATGGTGTCGGCGGCGTCCTCTACTACGACGGCGCCAACCTGAACGCGATCATGGGGATCACGCGTCCGGGCGACATGGGCTTCGACATCGTGCACTTCAACCTGCACAAGTCGTTCACCCAGCCGCACGGCGGCGGGGGACCGGGCTCGGGTCCGATCGCGGTCTCGGACCGGATCGCGCCGTACGTGCCGGTGCCGGTGATCCGCTCGACGATCGTCGACGATCCGACCGATCCCGAGGTCGGGACCGAGCGGTTCGACCTGGTGTCGGACCCGGCACGTATTCCCGAGGGCCAGCCGGGCTCGAAGACCATCGGCAAGCTGCGCGGGTTCCAGGGCAACTACGGCGTGTTCGTGCGCTGCTACGCCTACATCAAGAGCCTCGGTGGATCGGGCCTGCGCGATGCGTCCGAGACCGCGGTCCTGAACGCGAACTACCTGCTGGCCAAGCTCCAGGAGCTGGGAGTGCGGGAGCACCTGCCGCTGGCCTTCGGCACCCGCTGCATGCACGAGTTCGTGATCTCCGGTGGTCCGATGAAGCGCGAGCTGGGCATCAAGACCCTGGACCTGGCCAAGCGCCTGCTCGACCACGGCTTCCACCCGCCGACGGTCTACTTCCCGCTCCTGGTCGACGAGGCCCTGCTGATCGAGCCGGTCGAGACCGAGGCCCGCGAGACGCTCGACGCCTTCGCTGAGGCGCTCGCCGAGATCCTGCGCGAGGCCGAGGAAGACCCCACGATCGCCCAGAATGCGCCTTATTCCACGCCGGTGCGGCGGTTGGATGAGGCGAAGGCCGCGAAGACGCCGGTGATTCGGCAGGCGCTCTAGCGGCCCCGAGTTCGCAACCGCCTGGTTGAGTTCCAGGCGGTCGCGGGGTCCTGCGGGGGGCCGGGTTAACTGCGGCTTGCCAGACCGCCGTTGTCGACCGGCTGGCCGTTAGAAGCGCTTGTTGCGGCTCACTCCGACGGTGTCGTCGCCGTCGCCGTCCCAATCGCCGGCTAGCGGCGTATCGTCGGCTTCGCCGAATGTCGTGTTCACGTCGGCAAATTGGGGGAGGTTGAACTCCTGGGACGTCCGAGCGTTGCGAAGGGTCCACTGCTCTCCACGCTTGACTCCGACTGTGTCGGTGCCGTTGCCATCCCAATCTCCAACGACCGGCTTGTCGGACCCCGCGGACCCAAAGCCGAAACTGAAGATGTGGTAGGTGGTGTTCTGCGTGTTGCTATTCGCAAGGTACCAGGCGCCGCTGCCGGCGTGCGAGCGGTAGATGCCGATGGTGTCGATGCCGTCGCCGTTCCAGTCTCCTGTCAATACCTTGTCATGCGGGCCGAGGGGATTGGTGGTGAGCTCGGCGAGCGAGAACGTGGTAAAACTCGATACTGGCGCGTTGCTGTTGCGAAGATGGAACGTATCTCCGCGGAGAACGCCGATCGTGTCGATTCCGTCGCCGTTCCAGTCTCCGGCGATCGGGATGTCTCCGGCATTTCCGTACCTGATCCAGATGCTGGATTCTTCCTCATTGAGATGGAACCTGGGGCTCTGTTCGGCTCCGACTCCCGTGAGCCGGTCGCCCCAGAACGCGAGCGTATCGATCCCGTCGCCGTTCCAATCGCCCCGCAACGCGACATCTGTCCAAGCTCCGCCGAATGCCCGCTCGGGGACGCCGCGCCAGGGCCCAAGGGCAACGGGTGGGGTGTCGTTTCGCTGCAGAATCCCGTAAGGGCTCACGATGGACTGGCCGAACTTGTCTCCCTCTTGGTACGCGCCGGCCGTCCAGGTTTGGGCGACCGTGTTCATCACCTGGAGGGTCCCGTCGAAGACGGTGTTGTTGTGGTCGAGTCCGAGGGCATGTCCGAGTTGGTGGGAGACGATCGTTCGGATGAGGGCGGTTGAATAGGTGGCGACCGCGGGAGCGAGCCAGATATGCCCGCCGTCGATCCTGAACAGGCCATCAGGCCACGGCGTGAGTGTCGGGTATTGCGTGCATGCCGTCAGATTCCCGCATTTGGGGGCGGCGGCCACGTCGAGCAGGATCTCGCCGGTGTTCGGGGTGCTTGAGGGCGATGGTTCCGCGATGGTTCCGGGCGCGACGGTGATGGCGACGTCCGCGACGGTCTCCATCTGGAACTGTTGCGCCGCGAAGGCCGCCGCGCTCCTGAACGGCTCGGAGTCCGTGCCGACCAGCCGGATGGTGTAGTTCCTGCGGAGTTGAGGTTTGCTGAACAGCGGCGTGTAGCCCATGTACGTCGGGTAGTCCCCGGGAGCCGGTCCCGGCAGCACTGGCGTCCCATCCCTCGGGGGACGGATGTCGTTGTCGAGGCTCAGGGCGTTGGCGGGCGCTGCGGCGGCGCCCGCGGCGGCGCCCGCGGTGGCGATGGCGATGGCCGTGGCCGATGCGACCGCGATCCGACGGAATCGAGACCGTGTTCGCAGGGGTGGTCTGGGCGAGTAGCTGTTGTTCACGTCGGCAGAGTACGCAGGCTACGGCGAGCGGCATAGATCTCTTTGGAAACAACCCAAGAGCAGTGATTTGCTGCTTCTGCGTGCCCGCTGGTAGTTCTTCAGGCGTGCCGGCCGTGCCGTCGTCGTCAGGTTGATCAGCGCTTCGCGCCGCAGCGCCTCGTACAAGCCGTCGCCGCCTGCGCGACGGCGTCCGGGTGCACGAGCGGGACCATATGGCCTCCGGAGACCGGGACGTAACTCGCGTTTGGGAGCTCGGCGGCGGCGCGGCGGCCGTGCTCGGCGGCGACCAGGTGGTCGTCGTTGCCGTGGATCAC
>JBAZOW010000286.1:0-4285 GCA_041648495.1 Patulibacter sp. | reverse complement strand
TCGGCGAGCGGACCTTCACGCAGGCTGGAGCGGTTGTTGTTCGGGGTCATCAGCGGAGCACCTCTTGGGCAAGGTCGCGGTAGGCCTGGGCGGCCGTACTGTCAGGGTCGTACCGCAGCACCGACATCCCCTTGACGGGGGCCTCGGCGAAGCGGATGGTCTTGCGGACGCGGGTCGTGAAGAGCTGGTCGCCGAAGTGCTCCTCGAGCATCTCCAGCGCCTCCTTCGCGTGCACGGTCCTGGTGTCGAGCAGGGTCGGGAGGATCCCCTGGATCACGAGCCGCGGATTGAGCTGCTCACGAACCATGTCAACGGTCTGGCGCAACTGCGCCAGTCCCCGGAGGGACAAGTACTCGGCCTGCACCGGGACGATCACCTTGTCGGCGGCGCAGAGCGCGTTGATCGTCAGCAGCCCGAGGCTGGGCGGCGTGTCGATGCAGATGTAGTCGTAGCGGTCGGCGACGGCGCGGAACGCGCGCTCCAAGGCCCGCTCGCGGCCGATCATCGCGGCCATCGCGACCTCGGCCGACGCCAGGTCGATCGAGGCGGCGGCGACGTCGATCTCGGCCGTGTGGGTGACGTCCTCGATCGGGTGCCCCTGGACCAGCACGTGGTACATCGACGGATCGACGTGATCGGGGTCCAGGCCCTGGGACATCGTCAGGTTGCCCTGCGGATCCAGGTCGACGGCCAGCACGCGGTGGCCTCGCTCCTTGAGCGCGACCGCCAGGTTCAGCGTCGTGGTCGTCTTCGCCACGCCGCCCTTCTGGTTCGCCATCACGATGACGGTCGGTGAGTGCTCGGTCTGCGACACGGTCGTTCCAGGGAGTCGGACGTGAGGCACGCAGGATGCGCGTCCTCCGGGGCCTGGGCGGGGAATTCGCCGGATACGCGGGCGTTCCTCCTTCTCGGTACGGACGAGTGCCGACCTGCCGGACGTCGAGTCGCCGGGCGCGGCGCCGTCCGCGTCGACCCAGCGCACGCATTGCGTGCCGGAGGTCGTGCTCGACCGACCGGCGCACCGTGGCGCGACGAACCGCATGACGCGGCAGACCGTAGGATCCCTCTCCGTGCCCGCGTCCCTGCTCGACCGTCGCCTGCTCGTCGTCACCGGCAAGGGCGGCGTGGGCAAGACGACCGTGGCCACCGCGCTCGGCGTGCTGGCCTCCCGTCAGGGCAAGCGGGTGGTCGTGGCCGAGGTCGGACGCGCGGCGGACGTCCCCGCCGCGCTGCGCGAGCACCCGACCGCGGCCACCGTCGGCGCCCCGCCGTCCCGCGACGACGGGTTCTCCGAGCGCCTGCTCGTCGAGGGACCGACGGGATCGGTCTGGCACGCGTCGATCTCCCCCGAGGCCGCGCTGCGCGAGTACCTGCGCGACCAGCTGCCGCTCGGACCGCTGGCCGAGCTGCTGCGCTCCGACCGGTTGTTCGCGGGGCTGACCGCCGCCACCCCGGGCCTGCGCGAGCTGCTGGCGATGGGCAAGCTCTGGGAGCTGGCCCAGCCGACCCGCCGCACGCCTGGTGCCGAGCCGTACGACCTCTGCATCGTTGACGCACCGGCCAGCGGCCACGCGATCACCCTGCTGCGCGCGCCGGGTCAGTTCGCCGCAACGGCCAAGGTCGGTCCGGTCGCCCGCCAGGGTACGACGATCGCCGCGTCGATCGCGGACGACACCTTCGCCGCCGCGGTGATCGTCGCCGCCCCCGCCCAGCTCGCGGTGACCGAGGCGCTGGCGCTCGCCCCGCAGCTCGCCGAGGCCGGCAGGCTGACGACCCGGCTGGGGATCGTCAACGGCGTGACCCCGCCACGGTTCTCGGAGAGCGACCGCGACCGGCTGGCCGCGTTCGCCGCGGTCGGCAGCGACGCGCTGAACGGGGTGAGCGGGGTGGCCTCCGACGCGATCGCGATCGCGTTGGCCGAAGCCGATCGGTCCGTCCACGAGTCCGCCCACGCCGCGCGGCTCGCGCGCCGCCTCGATGCGTCCGTCGCATCGCTGCCGCGGATCCCGGGACGGGGCGTGGGGCGCGGCGGGATCGACGTGCTGGTCGAGGCGCTCGGGCACGAGCTCGGCCTGCCCACGGACGGGGCCTCCGCCGTTCCGCGGCGAGATGACGACGCGCGGGACGCCGGCACCGGGTCCGGAGGTCACCGATGAGCGGGTCGCTGGTCACGCGCCTGGCGGACGCGAAGGTCGTCGTCTGCGCCGGACCGGGCGGCGTCGGCAAGACGACGACGGCCGCCGCGCTCGGCGTGGCGCTGGCGCGGACCGGGCGGCGGGTCTGCGTGGTCACGATCGACCCGGCGCGCCGATTGGCCGAGGCGCTGGGGATCGGCGCGCTGACCAACGACCCGACCCCGGTCGACGGACCGATGCTCGGGTTGCCGGACGGCGGCGCGCTGTGGGCGATGATGCTCGACCCGCAGCGAACCTTCGACGGGCTGATCAACGAGCTCAGTCCCGATGCCGAGACCCGCGACCGGCTGCTGGCCAACCCGCTCTACCGTCATGTCTCGTCGGCGGCGGGCGGTGGCCACGAGTTCACGGCGGTCGCCCGGCTGCACGACCTGGCCGCCGATCCGCGGTTCGACGTCGTGGTGCTCGACACCCCGCCGTCGCGCAACGCGCTGGACTTCCTCGACGCGCCGGACCGGATCAGCGCCGTGCTCGAGGGGCGGGCGATCCGCGCGCTCCTCGGCGCGGGTAAGACGGGCTTCGCCGCGCGACTGGCGCAGAAGGCGATCGGGGTCGGGATGGCCGCCTTGCAGCGGTTGACGGGGATCGACGTGCTCCGCGACATGCAGGCGTTCTTCGACGCGATCGGACCGCTCAGCGACGGCTTCGTCGCGCGCGCCACCGCGGTCCGGGCGCTGCTGCGCGACGCCGACACGCACTTCGTGGTGATCACCTCGCCGGAGCCGGTCCCGGCCGCCGAGGCGCTGGCGCTGCGGCGGCACCTCGACCAGGTCGACATGCCGTTCCGCGCGCTGGTCGTCAACCGGGTCACCCCCGCGGCGATGAAGCCCGAGGGACCGCACGGCGGCGAGGTCGCCGTGGCGCTGCGGGCCGCCCTCGATCCCGCCCTGGCCGCGATGGTCGCCGCCGCCTGGGAAGAGGACCAGCAGCACGCCGCCGCCGACCGCCAGGCGATCGCCGAGCTGACCGTGGCCACCGGCGACCACTCCCCCACCGTCCTCGCCACCCTGCCGGGGGACGTCGCGGACCTTGCCGCGCTGGCGCGAATCGCGGAGCGGTTGAGCGAATCTCGATAGTCAGACGCGCTACGTTGCCCGTATGAGCCGGACGGTCAGCCATCTGGAGTTGCGCGATGTCACCGACGAGACGCTCCGCAGACTGGAGCGCGGTGAACGCTTCACGATCACCCGGGACGGAATCCCGACGGGCGAGCTGACGTCGGTGCACCCGCGGCGATTCGTGAACGCGGACACCGCGATTCAGGCGCTGGTCGATGACACCCTGATCGACCCGGACCGTTTCCACCAGGACATCGACCGCGGAGTCGACCAGACTCCTCCGCCTCGACCCTGACGACAAAGCCCGCGGCCGCGCTACTCCTCCGCTAGGGGAAGGCTGCTACGACCTGCACGGAGTGCCTGCCGGACGTAACAACCCGAGCGGAGCGGGGCCCGCGAGGTCTACCCCGCCGTCGGCCAGGGACCCGTCGCGTCGTCGTCGGGCTGGACGGTCGGCTCGTGGACCTGGGGCTCGATCCAGGTCTGGTCGAGCCAGACGTCGTCGGGGGCGAGCTTCGAGATCCGCGCGGCGTCGATCACGCCGACCGGGTCGAACGGCTCGATCGCCGGGGGCAGGCGCTCGGCCTCGATCTCCAGGTCGAGCTCGCGGACGTCGTCGCCGTCGATCCCCGGCGCCCGGTCGCGGTCTCGGACACCACGCCCGCTGCCGCGCCGCGCGATCCCCAGATCGTCGTCCGCCGCGTTGGCGTCGAGCACCGCGGCGTCGGCGCGGCGACGCCGCTCCCGCTCGACCTGCTCCTCGCGCCAGGCGTCCCGCGGGCTCACGGGCTCGTCGGCCAGGCCGTCGAGGATCTCCTCGGCGATCTCGACCAGGTCCCCGGACAGGTGACCGCAGACGCTGTCGCGGAGCACCGCGCGCAGGCAGTCGGCGAGCTCGTCGACCTGCTCGGGGAGCTCACGGTCGATCCGCCGGCTGCCGGCGATCACCTCCTGCTCCTGCAGCGCCAGCCGGGCGAGCCGTCGCGCCAGGTAGGTGCGCTCGTCGCCGGTGGCGCAGAGCGCGGCCAGCCG
>JBAZOW010000285.1:0-4286 GCA_041648495.1 Patulibacter sp. | reverse complement strand
GCGCCGCTCGCTCCGGCGCTCGTCGGGGGTTTTCCCGCGGAAGGTCCGCTCGGCAGGCATCGCGCCGATCGTACCCGTACGGCGTGTTGACAGGATGCCCTGTCAGATGGGACAGTGCGGTGGACAGCGCATCCGCCACCCGTCGAAGCGAGTGCCCACGCCATGCCCGTAGCCGACCGCCGTACCTCCGACCGCCCCCGTCCCACCGTGACCGCCCCGCCTCCGGGGCCGATCGAGAACCGCATCGCGATCCGCACCGGACGCGACGTGCTGCGGGAGCTGAGGATCCGTCGCAACGGCCGGATCCCCGCGGGTAACCACTGGCCCAGCCTCTCCAACACCTGGATCGGGCTGACCGACCCGCTGCGCTTCCTGCTCTCGCACTACGAGCAGTACGGACCGGTCTTCACCGTTCGCAGCCTGCACGAGCCCGTGGTCTGGGCGATCAGTCCGACCGCCAACCAGCAGATCCTGGTCAGCGAGTTCGACGCGTTCTCCTGGCGCCGCGGACGGTTCCGCGACCTCGAGCCGCTGCTCGGCGACGGCATGCTCAACATCGACGGCGATTACCACCGCGAGATGCGCAAGCTATTGCTGCCCGCGTTCCACCGCGAGCAGGTTGAGGCGTCGACCACGGTGATGCTGGAAGAGGCCATACGCGCCGCCGACGAGCTGCAGCCGGGCCGGATCGACGTCTACGGCTGGATCCGCGACGTCGCGCTGCGGATCGCCCTGCGCGGTCTGCTCGGCATGCGGGCCGACAGCGATCGCGCGCACCAGATGGCCGTCGCGTTCTCGCAGGGCCTCGACCTCTACGGCCTGCCGCTGCCGGTCCAGATGCTGCGCGGGCCGGGTTCTCCCTACTCCCACGCCCAGGCCGGACGCAAGGCGCTCGACGCGCTGATCATCGGCGAGATCCAGGAGCGCCGCGACTCGGGGGATCCCGGGGCCGGCGCGCTCGGGATGCTGCTCGCCGCGACCGACGCCGACGGCGAGCCGCTGCCGCTGCGGGCCGTCCGTGACCAGGCCGTGACGCTGCTGTTCGCCGGGCACGACACGACCACGGCGACGCTGACCTTCCTGTTCTACGAGCTCGGCCGCTCGCTCGACGCCCGGGACGCGGTCGAGGCCGAGCTCGACGAGGTGCTCGGCAACGAGGAGCCCACCGTCGCGCACCTCGGCGGCACCGGCCTGCCGGTGTTGGAGCGAACGATCAGCGAGACGATTCGGCGCTATCCCCCGGCCTGGGTCGGCCCGCGGCGGACCGTCCGCCCGGTCACCCTCGACGGCGTCGAGGTCCCCGCCGGGATCGCGGTCCACTACAGCTCGTGGGCGACGCACCACCTGCCCGAGTACTGGGAGGACCCGCTGGCCTTCCGCCCGGACCGGTTCCTGCCCGAGGCGGTCGCGGCCCGACCCAAGGGCGCCTACATCCCGTTCGGCGGCGGTTCGCGGATGTGCCTGGGGATGCGGTTCGGCCAGTACGAGCTGCGAGCGCTGGCGGCGGTGCTGCTGCGCCGGTTCCGCTTCGCCCCCGCCGCGAGCGACACGCTGCGGATCACCACCACGCCGACCCTCGGTCCCGCCGGCGGCCTGCGGTTCGACGTGCGTCGACGCTGACCGCCGAACCCGGCCGAAGCACGGTGCACCGGTCGGGGCCGCAGGTCGGTGCGCCGCCCCACAGCCCGTCGAGCCGTGGCCCGTCTCGTGGCCCGTCGACCCGCTAGAGCACCACCGTCGTGCCGTCGTGCACGATCACGCGGTCCTCGGCGTGCCACATCACCGCGCGAGCGAGGACCGTCCGCTCGATGTCACGACCGACCGCCTTCAGCGCCTCGACGTCGTCGTTGTGCGAGACCCGGGCGACGTCCTGCTCGATGATCGGGCCGGCGTCGAGCTCCTCGGTCACGTAGTGCGCGGTCGCGCCGACCAGCTTGACCCCGCGCACGCGGGCCCGCTCGTAAGGCTGCGCGCCGACGAACGCGGGCAGGAACGAGTGATGGATGTTGATCACCGGCACGCCGAGCTTGCGCAGGAACTCCCCCGAGAGGATCTGCATGTAGCGCGCGAGGATCACCACGTCGTAGCCCTGCAGCAGCTCCAGCAGCCGCGCCTCGGACTGCGGCTTGGTGTCCGGGGCGACCGGCACGTGCTCGAACGGCACGCCGAAGCCCGTGACGTCGTCGGCCAGGTCGGTGTGGTTGGACGCGACCAGCCCGACGTCCAGGCCGAGCTCGCCGCGACGCCCCCGCCACAGCAGGTCGAGCAGGCAGTGGTCCTCGCGGGACACCAGGACCGCCGCGCGCTTGGGGACGGCGGTGTCGTGCAGCGACCACTCCATCCCGTACGCGTCGGCGACGCGCTGCTGGAACTCCGCCTCGAACGCGGCGCGGCGACGCTCCAGGTCGGGCAGCAGGAAGACCACCCGCATCAGGAACGTCCCGCCCGCGATGCTCGTCGAGTACTGATCCGACTGCGCGATGTTCGCGCCGTACTCGTGGAGCAGCCCAGAGACGGCCGCCACGATCCCGGGTCCGTCGGGACAGCGCACGAGCAGCCGTGCGACGTCCGGCGTCGGCGGTGCGGTCACGGGGCTCGTGACGGTTGGATCGGGACGGGGTTCCACGGGCTTCAGCTCTCGACGGGGTCCGCCGACACGCTAGCCGTCGACGCCGTGGTGTCCACAGACGTTGCGAGGGCCTTGTGCGCGAGGGCCAGGACGCCTTCGCGACTCCCGGCGACGGCGAGGAACCGCGCGGCGTGGCAGAAGACCGCATCCTCAACCCCGGTGACGGCGCGCAGCTCGTCGCCCTCCAGGCCCGCCCACGCCTCGGGCAGCGCCAGGCGGTTGGCGAATCCGTGCGAGGCGGCGGGCACCGCGTGCAGGCTCCAGTCGCGACTGCGCGGCGAGATCGCGAACAGCACGTCGGGCGCCTCGTCGACCACGATGCTCTTCCACGGCATGCCCTGGTCGAGCTCGAGGATCCGCGGGTCGGGCGACGCGTCCAGCGCGGCGCGCACCAGGTCCGCCGCGCGAGCGCGGGCCTGCGCAGAAGCCAGCTCGCGGCGGACGATCCCCTCGGCGATGTCGACGGCCTCGTCGAACGCCTTGCGCTCGGCCGCAGCGCCGTTCTCGGCGTCCCACGGCGGGTTCATCCCGGCGATCATCCCGCTGACCATGAACGGCGTGACGCCCTCGATGACCGGGTCGTAGACCTCCTGGCCGTTGTCGCCGGCGTCGATCGGGGTGACGATCGAGGCGTCGATCCGGTGCGCGATCTCCGGACTGCCGGCCAGCTCGACTCCGACGTGCTGCCAGATCAGGCCGAACGAGGCGTAGCGCACGCCGTTGAGCCGCTCGCCGACGCCGCCCTGGTGGTGGTCGAAGTCACCGGTCGACGGGTCGTAGCGGCGCCCGACGTCGATCCGCATCGCGCACTCCGCCAGCACCTTCGGATCGCGGCTGCGGACGATCTCCAGCGCGCCGTGGGCGATCCGCAACGTGGCGAGCGCGAAGACCTCGTCGGCGTGGAACGACCCGGAATGGGTGCCGACGCGCAGCGGCGCTTCGGAGGCTGGGGGAACGGGACCGGGCACGATGCTCACGCCGCCAACGCTACCGGGGCACGGATCCCCGCAGCGGGCGCGCAATCCGGCCTGCTCAGGCGGCGGTCTCGCGGGCGACCCGCCGGTCCCCGTTGCGTGCCCGTGGCATCCGGCGCAGGGGCTGCGGGGTCACCGGCCAGGTGGTGCGGACGGTGGTCGCGATGGTCGCGAACGCCGCCCGGTCGACCGGGGTCAGCGTGATCCCGAGGATCTCCCGCGCCTCGCGAGGCAGCGTCACCCGCGCCATCCACGGCAGGGCCCGCGACGCGACCGGCCGCATCCCCATCCAGACCGGCCACGGCAGCGACGGGCTCGGCGACGGCAGGTGCTGCAGCGTGCGGGTGCCGAACAGGCCGACCGGGGTGTTGCGCAGCTGGGTGGCGAACATCCACGACCAGTAGCGCCGAAACGCCGCGTAGTCGCGGGGCACCGGTCGCAGGCTCAGTCCGTAGCGGGCGTACCAGGTGATCGACTCGCGGTAGAGCTGCTCCTGCTGCTCCTCCGTCAGCGGGGTCCCGAACATCCGCTGGGCCGCGATCTGGCCCTCGAAGAACGTCGCGTGGGCCCAGTAGTAGGGCTCGGGGTCGAGCGCCGCGTAGCGGTCACCACCCTCGCCGTCGCCGCCCCGGATCCCGCGGTGGTAGTCCCGCACGTGGTGCGCGGTCTCGTCGACGGGCGCG
>JBAZOW010000284.1:0-4319 GCA_041648495.1 Patulibacter sp. | reverse complement strand
TCTGCGAGCAGGCCCGAACCGGCCGCGACCTCGGTCACCGCCGGCTCGCTCGCCGACGACTCCAGGCTGCCGGTCCCGCCCGCGTTGACGAAGGCGAGCGGGCCTGCGATCCGCTCGACGGCCGCCACGGCCCGCGACCGCCGACGGCGCAGCTCGATCGCCGAGACGCTCTGCATCGCCTGGATCACCCGTCCGTACGCCTGCCGTCCGAGAGGGCGATCACCGACTCCGGCGATCTGCGACTCGTAGGCCATCAGCCCGACCAGCCGGACTTCGGGCCGTCGCACCACCTCGCGGGCCAGGGCTTCGACCTGCTCGACCGTGTGCAGCGGACTGCGTCGTGCCCCGATCCGGACCCGTCCGCCGAGCATCCGTAGGCCCGCGTCGAGCTCCAGGCAGACCGCGACCGGATGGTGGCGGCCCGCCCCGGCGACGCGGATCGCGTCGAGCTGGGCCACGTCGTCGACCATCACCGCGATCGAGCGTCCCGATCCGGTCACGTGCTCGCGGACCGTCCACTCGGCCAGCTCCAGCAGCGCCTGCCGATCGACGCTGGGGTAGGCGACCACGATGTCGTCGAAGCTGTCCTCGGCCAGCCACAGCGCCTCGGGCAGGGTCAGCGCGAGGATCCCGTGGAACGCGTCGTCGTTCGGACCCGCGAAGGTCCGGTGCAGCAGGGCGCGGCAGCGGACCGACTTGCTGGCGACGCGGATCGTGGTTCGCGCGGGTGCTCCGGCCCCCAACGAGCTGCGGCGCGGCGGATGGTCCGAGAGCACGACCCGCCGCACCATGTCGGCGCGGTTGCGGTCGAAGGCGTCCAGGTCGACCGCCGCGAACGGCGCGTCGAGGTGCTCGGTCGCCCGTTGCAGCCGCCGGTGCTGGTCCGCGGACGGCGCGCCGTCGGGAGCGGCCGCCCCGGTCATCGCGCCGTCCTCGGCGTCCGGCGTCGTCCGTTGCTCATGCGGCCGACCTGACCGCTTCGACCGGTCCGAGCACCTGATCGGTGTAGGCGTTGGCGAACCGGCCGTCCGGGTCGAACCGTTGACGCACGGCCTGGAACCGGTCCCACTCGGGGTACCGCTCGGCCAGCGTCTCGGCGGTCTGGAAATGGCGCTTGCCCCAATGGGGCCGTCCGCCGTAGGCGTTGGCGATCTCCTCGACCGCGCGGAAGTACGGATCCCACGGCATGTCGCGGTAGACGTGGACCGCCAGGTACGCGGTGTCGCGGCGGTAGGCGGGAGAGAGCAGCGCGTCGTCGCCGGCCACGAACCGCATCTCGATCGGGAAGTTGATCGGCAGCCGCCGGCGTTCGATCGTGGCGAGGATCTCGCGCAGCGCCGGCTCGGCCGCCTCCCGCGGGTAGGCGTACTCCATCTCGACGAACCGGACGTGACGCGGGCTGGCGAAGATCCGGTCGGAGCGATCCGTGCGGACGCTGGTCCCGGCCATCCGGACGATGCTGCGGTTGAGCCGCGGGATCGAGCGGGGCGCCCGCCGACCGATCTCGCTGAGCGCACCGAGCACCCCCGTCTCCAGCAGACCCTGGCGCACCGCCGTCTGCAGGCGGCTCGGCGGGGCGGCGGGCCCGTCTACCACGTCGTTGGTCCGGGTCAGCGCCCGCTGCGCGTAGGGGAAGGCGTACATCTCGAAGTGCCGGTGCTCGGCGTTCCGCTCGTCGAGCGTGGCGAGCACCGCGTCGAGCGACTCCGTGGTGTCGACGCCGCGCATCACGTAAGCCGGCACGCATTGCAGCGTGACGGCGGTGACGATGCCGAGCGCCCCCAACGAGATCCGCGCCGCCCGGAGGCCGTCGGGATCGTCCTCGGCGGTCAGCTCGACGACGCTGCCGTCGCCGGTGACCAGCTCGATCGCACGGATCTGCGATGAGATGTTGGCGAGCGAGGCGCCGGTGCCGTGGGTGCCGGTGGCGATCGCGCCGGCGACGGTCTGCACGTCGATGTCGCCGAGGTTCTCCATCCCCAGCCCCAGCGCGCCCAACAGGTCCGAGAGGCGGTTGATCGAGATCCCCGCCTGGACGCGGACCAGTCCGCTCTCGACGTCGGCGGCGAGCACGCGGTCCATCGCCGAGATGTCCAGCAGGACGCCGTCGGTCAGGGCGATCGAGGTGAACGAGTGTCCGCTGCCGACCGCCTTGATCGCGAGGCCGTCGGCGGCGGCGGACACGACCGCGTCCTGGACGTCGGCGGTCGAGCGCGCTCGCACGGTCCGCACGGGAGTGCAGCGCTGCTCCCCCGACCAGTTCCGCCAGCTGCCGTCCGTCGCCATCGCTCGTGCTCTCCACCCTCGACCGTGTACCTGCCGGCCAAGGCTACGGCGTGGAACGACGCTGCGGGGAGTTGCTACGGCGCGTCGGCGCGACAGCGATAGACGAGGGTGTCCTCGCCGCCCTGCTTGGCCTTGGTCGCCTCGGCGTCGATCTCGTAGACCAGATGATCCGGCGCGTCCGGCGGGTCGATCAGCAGCCGGGCGAAGAACGTCTCGTCGGGGCCGGGCATCTGGACGTAGGGCAGCCGGTGGGCGAGCAGATGCGTCTCGCCGTCGAGCGGGCCGCCGACGAACTTGGCGTGAATCGGATCGGGTTCAACCACCCCGCGATCGTCGCAAACGACGCGGGATGGACGAGGGCCGGTCCGTCGGCCGCTCAGGGCGGCGAACTCAAAATCCGCTTCAGCGAATCAGGCGGCGCGCCAGAGCCCGTCGCCGCCGAGCGGCTCGCGGGACGCCCGGCCCTCGCCGGCCAGGGCCAGCAGCCGGCTACGAGCGTCGTCGATGTCGGGCTCGCCCAGCGACGGGGCGATGATCATCGCGACCTCCTGGGTGGTCAGCCCGTGGTCGAACGTGACCAGCAACTCGCGCAGGTCCTCGGGAACCTCGGCCTTGCGCAGCGTCGGGTCGAGGTTGGCGACGAGCACGTCGTAGGCGGCGAGGCTCTGGAAGCCTCCCGCCTCGAGCATCCGTCCGTCCGCGTTGGCCAACTGGATGCTCGGAGCCGAGTAGCGGACCACGTCGCCGTCCTTGCCGGCCTTGCCCTGGGCGTCGGTCGGCGAGCCAGCGGCGGTGCGCGCCTCGGCCTTGTCGTGCTGGTAGGCCGCCTCGTTCTCGGAATCGTCGAGCTGGTGCATCACCGTGTCGACATCGAGACCGGGGACGTGCGCCAGGGCGTCACGGATGTCCTCGTCGCGGTCGGCCTGCGCGCCGACGCAGAAGACCGCGAACTGCAGCGCGCGCAACGCGGCGAAATCGAGCTCGGGCTGGGTCCGGCGAACCGCCACGATCGCCCGGCAGGCGCGCCCGGACGTCGCATGACGATCACGCGGTGCGACGCTGGCGGGCATCCCGAACCGCGCGCTGAGCTTCGCCGAGAACTGGGCCGCCATCGTCGGCGTGAAGCCGGACGACGGGCGCGGCTCGCCGGTGTCCTCCGACAGCCCGATCACCACGATCCGCCACCGCAGGTCGCTCCCGTAGCGCCACCGGAGGGCCGTGAGGTCCGGGGTGGCGTTATACCCGAACGGGCAGGTGGGATCGATGTAGAAGGTGGCGTCGAGCGGCATGGGCCTCACCTGGGTCGAACGGACGAATGATCGATGCGGGCCGGCACGGGCAGTGCGAACCGCGAAGGGGAAGCATCGCGGATCTCGACCTCCGGCCCTCACACGCGGGAATAAGAGGGGATACGGGGTCGGCCAGACGCTGTATCCCATATATTCATCTGGTGAGCAGAGACCATCGGGCGCATCGGGCGGGCACGACGAACCGCCGACCGAACCAACAAGGCCGGCGATGGGGACGGATGGCCGTTCCCCTGGTGATCGCCGTCGGCCTGGTGGCCGTCGACACCGCCGCGGCCGCGACGATCGTGGGTACCCCCGGTCGAGACCGGCTCGTCGCCACGTCTCCCGGCGGAGACGTGCTGGTCGGCGGGGGCGGCGCCGACACGATGATCGGCGGACCGGGCAACGACCAGTTCTACGGCGTGCGATCGGGCAACACGATCCGCGCCGGCGTCGGCAACAACGTGGTCGAGGGCGGCTCGGGCGACGACACCGTCACGGCGGGCAACGGCGCCAACACGATCCACACCGGCAGCGGCCACGACCGGATCGAGGTCGGCAACGGCAGCAACTACATCGACGTCGGCGGCGGACCCGACAACGTGGTCGCGGGAGACGGCAACAACGTGCTCCACACCGGCAGCGGAGGCGGCGTCTACCGCGTCGGCAACGGCAACAACACGATCTTCTTCGGCAGCGGTCCGGCCGAGATCACGGCCGGCTCCGGCGTCAACGTCATCTACA
>JBAZOW010000283.1:0-4357 GCA_041648495.1 Patulibacter sp. | reverse complement strand
CTCCGTCAGCACCGCCACCGACCCGGGCGTCGAGGCGCTGCTGTCGCGGGCGATCGTTCGGATCCGCGATCCGCGACGGGTCGCGCTGGTCAAGGCGGCCGGCAGCCTGGCCTGCTCGATGACGGGCAGTGCCGACCGCAGCCGTCGGCTGTTCCTCGACGCGGAGGCGACGCCGACGCCGCCCGCGGTGCGCATGCGGATCCTGCCCTTCACGTACATGGCGCTGGGTATGCCGGGCGAGCTGGCCGTCCGACGGCGGTACGCGGAGGAGCTGCTTGCGCTCGGCGCGGCGCACGACGATCTGGTCGCGGAGTACGAGGGACTGCACCTGGCTTTCACGGTGCGTCTGCAGGAGGGGGACGGCAGCGAGCTGCGTCACGTTCACGATCGGATGACCGTGCTGGTCGACCGGGTCGGCGACGTCGGGCGACGCTGGGCCCTGCACTACTCCGCCGCGGCGCTGGCGCACCTCGACGGCGATCTGGACGAGGCGGAGCGGTTGAGTGGTGCCGCGTTCGCGCAGTTCGCGCCGGTGTCGGAGTCCCGCGCGACGTCCGTCCTGCTCGGGCAGACGTTCGGACTGCGGCTCGTCCAGGGGCGGGTGGCCGAGCTGCATCCCGTGCTGGAGCAGCTCGTCGCCGATCAGCCGGGCGTTCCGGCGTGGAACGCCGCGCTCGCGCTGAGCCTGGTCGACGCGGATCCGCAGCGGGCGGTTGCGGTGGCGCGACAGGCGCTGGAGCTCGTCCAACGCGACTTCAGCTGGCTGGCGGCGCACCTGGTCGGCGCTCGCGCGGTCGCGCTCGCGGTGCGGGCCGGAGCATCCGACGACGGCCTGCTCGAGGCGTACCGCGAGCGCCTGGAGCCGTGGTCAGGCCTGATCAGCTGGCAGGGAACGTGCTCCTACGGCCCGGTCGACACGACGCTGGCGCTGCTCGCAGCGGTGACCGGAGACGACGACGCGGCCGGTCGTCTGGCGGCGTCGGCTCGCGCGCAGATCGAGCGGCTCCGGGCCCCGGTCTTCGCGGACGAGCTGGCGGGGTTGGGGGTGGGGTAGCGGGGCGCGTTCGGGAGCGGTGCGGACCGGCGCTGCCCACAACGACCGAAGCCCCGCGATCGTCGTGATCCACGGGGCTTCGGAGGTCCTGCGAGGTGCGCCAGAGAGGACTCGAACCTCCACGGGGTTATCCCCCACAAGGCCCTCAACCTTGCGCGTCTACCAATTCCGCCACTGGCGCAGGACGGTGCAGTCTAGACGGTTCCCCGTTCGCGTGACGGCTGGTCGAGCGGGGGCTCGTCGGGCGCGGATCGGAGGCGCTCGCGTGTTCGCCTTGCGCGGGCAGGGGCGGCGGGATCGCTGCTTCGCGGGCCGATCTCGGCGGCTCGCACGGCCGGTGAATCTCGCCGATTGCAGGGGGAAGCTTGCGTGCCGCCGGTCGGCCCGCTAGTGTGGCGAACACACGTTCGATACGGGTATGACGGCATGGACCTGACCAAGCGCCAGCAAGAGATCTTCGACTTCATCCGGACCTACACGTCCGGCAACGGCTACCCGCCGACAGTGCGGGACATCGGCACCGCCGTGGGGTTGGCCAGTTCGTCCACGGTGCACGCGCACCTGGCGAACCTGGAGAAGCTCGGCCTGCTGCGCCGGGATCCGTCCAAGCCCCGCGCGATCGAGCTGTTGGGGCGCGGGGTCGAGCAGGCTGTCGAGGGCGTGCGCAACGTCGTCGGCCAGTCGCACCGGCTGCCGCTGGTCGGCCAGGTCGCGGCCGGCGTGCCGATCGCGGCCGAGGAGCAGGTCGAGGAGCACGTTCCCGTGCCCGACCTGGCCGGTGGCGATCAGGGTGAGTACGTGCTGCGCGTGCGTGGCGACTCGATGATCGGCGCGGGCATCCTCGCGGGCGATCTCGTCGTAGTGCACCAGCAGGAGACCGCGCGGGACGGCGAGATCGTCGTCGCGCTCGTCGGCGAGGACGCCACGGTCAAACGATTCTTCCGCGAGGCCGACCACATCCGGTTGCAGCCCGAGAACCCCGACATGGAGCCGATCCGCTCGCGGGAGGCGCGCGTGCTCGGCAAGGTCGTCGGCGTGTTGCGGAAGGTGGGATAGGGCCGTCGCTTCGCTCGGCGGGCGGCTCGTCATGAGTCGGTGTCCCGCTGCAAGCAGGCTCTGAATCACTCGTGCTCGGAAGGGCTCCCGCAAGGGGTGCCCTGGATTCGGGTGGGGGTGAGCTGTTCGCCGGTGGCGGCGCGGTGCGCGGGAGGCGCGCCGTCCTTGTCGACCTCGGACGGAAGCGCGGGCCGGTATCACTCGGTCTGCCAGGCACGAGTCGGGAGCCCTTCGGGGCCCCGACTCGTCTACCGTTCCGGGGGCAGGCCACGCAGTCGCGGGCGGACATGATCCGCTCGAGGAAAGTCCGGACACCGTAGGGCAGGGTGGTCGGGAAGCCGACCCGGGGAAACCCGCGGGAAAGTGCCACAGAAATACACCGCCGATGGCGGCGAGTAGGAGCAATCCCGCCCGCCGCACAGGCAAGGTTGAAAAGGTGCGGTAAGAGCGCACCGGCGTCGCGGCGACGCGGCGGCCAGGTAAACCCCACCCGGTGCAAGACCGAGCAGGACCGTTCGTAGGCGGCCCGCCAAGGTCCAGGTAGGTCGCAGAGATGGATGACTGCGCAACGACAGAATCCGGCTTACCGGCCTGCTACGGAAGACCCTCGCCTCGGCGGGGGTCTTCTATTTGGGCGGTCGGAGGCGGGGTGGCAGGGAGCTGAAGCGCGGCCGCCGACTTGATCTCGTCCGCCCCGGATGCGAACATACGTTCGTGTCGTCCGTGCTCTGCATCGTGCTCCCGCGCTTCCCCCTGGTGGTGGCGGCGGATGGCCGTCGCGAGCTGTTCACTCAGCCCCTGGCGCTCGCTCCCGAGGCGGGCCGGACCCCGTTGATCGGCGAGGTCACGCCCGCGGCCGAGGCGCTCGGCGTGCGTCGCGGCCTGCCGCTGGGCGAGGCGCTGGCCCGCTGTCCCGGACTGCGGCTGCTGACGCCGGATCCCGTCGGCGTCCAGCTGCGCTGGGACGCTCTGCTGGAACGGCTGGAGGGGATCGGCGCGGCGGTCGAGACCGACCCCAGTGGCAACGGGGGGACGGGCGGCGACCCGGGCGTGGCGTGGCTGGCGACCTACGGCATCCGCCGCCTGCACGGCGGCTCGCTGGACGGAATCGTGCGGGCGATCCGCGACGCCCTGCGGATGCCGGTGCGGATCGGAGCGGCGCCGAGCCGGTTCCTGGCGCTGGTTGCGGCTCGTCGCTCCCGTACCCGTCGGCCGGTGGTGCTGTCCGGGGAGGACGGGCTCGGCGTGCTGCGGGACGAGTCGATCGAGACCCTCGGGATCTGGGCCGAGCACCGGGCGCTGAGCGTCTCGCTCGATCGGCTGGGGGTGGGGACGTTCGGCGCGTTCCTTGCGCTGCCCCGCGGCACCGTCGGCGAGCGGTTCGGGGCGTCCGGACTGCGGGCCTACGACCTGCTCCGTGGACAGGAGGCACCGCTGCGCCCCCGCGAGCAGGTGGGGCGGATCGAGGCGGACCTGCTGCTGCCCGAGGCGGCGTCGGGTGAGCACCTGCGGCAGGCGGTCGGACTGCTGGTCGACCGGGTGCTGGCCGACCCGCAGCGACGGCACCGGCCACTGCGCTCGCTGCTGCTGCAGGCGACGCTGGTCGAGCGCGGGACCTGGCAGGACCGGGTGGTCCTGCGTGAGGCGACCGTGGATGCGGCGCGGATCACGATGGCGCTCGGCCTGCGGATCGCGCAGCTGCCGGCGCCCGCGGAGCGGCTGGCGCTGCGGGTCGACGGGCTCGGCGCGGCGGTTCCCGGCGACCGGCCGTTGCTGGAGGAGGATCGGGCGATCCGGCGCGCACGGCTGATGGAGGCCGTCGCCCAGGTGCGTGAGGTGGCGGGTCCCGAAGGGGCGCTGCGGGTGGTCGAGATCGATCCGGGGTCGCGGATCCCCGAGCGCCGCTCGGCGCTGACCCCGTTCTAGGTCATCCGGGATGCGACGCGTGCGGATGCGGGGAGACGGCTGGAACTGGCGCGACGAGTGCTTCGCGGACCCGCCGGCCCGCGAGGCTAGTGGTGGATCATCGAGTAGATCGCAAAGGCGACGGCACCTGCGCAGATCAGCAGGCAGACCGTTGCGGCCGCGGCATGGCGGGCGAACGTCAGGCTCTCGCCTTCGCGGCGGGCGGTGCCGGCGCTCATGACCTCGCGGATCGCCCAGGCGAACGCGACGCTCAGACCGACGCCGGCGATCAGGCCGACGATGATCACTTCCAGCATGTCGGTCATGACGCGGGCTCCTCGG
>JBAZOW010000282.1:0-4402 GCA_041648495.1 Patulibacter sp. | reverse complement strand
AGCGCCGGCCCGAAGATCTCCTCCTGGTAGATCCGGTGCTCGCGCTTGACGTTGTCGAACAGGGTGCCGGCGACGTAGAAGCCGTTCGGGTCGCCGACGACGTTGCCCTCGCGACCGTCGACCACCAGGGTCGCGCCCTCGTCGACGCCGATCTGGATGTACTCCAGCACGCGGTCCTTGGCGGCCTGCGTGACCAGCGGGCCGTAGTCGACCTGCGGATCGGTCGGCGCGCCGATCTTCAGCGCCTCGACCTTCGGCTTGAGGATCTCGATCAGGCGATCGGCGGTGTCCTTGCCGACCGGGACGGCGACCGAGATCGCCATGCAGCGCTCGCCGGCCGAGCCGTAGGCGGCCCCGACCAGCGCGTCCGCGACCTCCTCGAGGTCGGCGTCGGGCATGATGATCGCGTGGTTCTTCGCGCCGCCGAAGCACTGCGCGCGCTTGCCCGTCTGGGCGGCGGTCTCGTAGATGTACTGCGCGATCGGGGTCGAGCCGACGAAGCCGACGGCGCGGATGTCCTCGTCGTGGAGGATCGCGTCGACGGCGACCTTGTCGCCCTGGACGACGTTGAGGATGCCGGCCGGCAGGCCCGCCTCGATCGCCAGCTCGGCCAGGCGCAGCGGCACCGAGGGGTCGCGCTCGGACGGCTTGAGGATGAACGCGTTGCCCGAGGCGATCGCCGGGGAGATCTTCCACAGCGGGATCATCGCCGGGAAGTTGAAGGGGGTGATGCCCGCGACGACGCCGAGCGGCTGGCGCATCGAGTAGACGTCGATGCCGGTACCGGCGTTGTCCGTGTACTCGCCCTTGAGCAGGTGCGGGATGCCGGTCGCGAACTCGGCGACCTCGAGGCCGCGCTGGATGTCGCCCTTGGCGTCCGGGACGGTCTTGCCGTGCTCGCTGGAGAGCAGCTCGGCGAGCTCCTGCATGTTCTCGTTGATCAGCGCGACGAACTTCGCCAGCACCCGGGCCCGCTTCTGCGGGTTGGTCTTCGCCCAACCGGGCTGCGCGGCCTTGGCGTTCTCGACCGCGGCGCGGACCTCCTCGGTGGTCGCGAGGGCGACCTGCGCCTGCACCTGACCGGTGCTCGGATCGAAGACGTCGGCGAAGTTGCCCGACGTGCCCTCGACGCGCTTGCCGCCGATGAAGTGGGGGATGACAGGAACGCTGGAACTCATGGGAAGCCCTTCCGGTAACGGGTGCTGCGCAGACTCCTGCGCGGCACGCAGGACGACGGCCTCGCGTGACGCGCGACACGTACGACCCAAATATACGCGGACTTCCGACTATCGGCGTGACGCGTGGTTCGCCGGCGTACTCCCGGGTGGCCGCCCCCACCCGTGCATCGCCCGTGCGGACCGGGGATTCACGCGTCCCCGTGGTTCTCCGCGCTAGGCCGGGTAGAGCCGAAAATCGCGCTTGACGACCAGTCCGGCGTTGACCAACCGACGCACCGGGGCGTAGATCAACCCGGGCTCGAGGCCCAACTCGTCGGCCAGCTCCTGGGTGTACATCCCCGGCCGGCGACCGATCGCGGTCAGCGCCTGGCGCTGCCGGACGCCCCGCACGTAGGTCGCCGAGCCCTCGTCCGGCCCCGTCGAGACCAGGGGAACGGAGGACGATCGTCGCGGCGGCACGCCGTTGAGCGCATCGAGTGCTTCCTTCAGGCGCTCGAGCTCGCGGATCTGCGGCTCGAGCTCCTCGATCCGTCCCACCAGCTCGCTTCTCAGTGTGTCGATCAATTCGGTCATGTGTTTCACCTTTCGAGGGAGAACCCGTCGGCCACGCCCGGGACGACCCCGGGGCACGCGCCTCGCACATCCAGGAGTCGGACCGGGCTGACGCTCTCCCCCCCCTGTCTTTCGCCACGGCAAACGCCACCCATTCCCCGACGCTATACCCAGATGCGTACAGTGATACGTCTGGCCCTGCGGATCGGATGCAATTCGACGTTACGCCGGTGAGCGAAGACCGGATGCACTTCGCCACGAACAGCTCGGACGAACCGGACCCGTAGAATTAGTTGGCCTGAGCAACTTTCAACACCGCGCCTTCGTCCCCGGCCTGCTCGTGATCGGCATGGTCGTGTCGGTGATCAGCAGCCTCGGGGCCCCGCTGATCCCCGGGATCGCCGCGACGTACGGGACCTCGGTCGGCAGCGCGCAGTGGTCGTTGACCCTGACCCTGCTGCTCGGCGCGATCAGCTCGCCCGTCGTCGGCCGGCTCGGTGACGGACCGCACCGGCGCACGGTGTTGATCGCCTGCCTCGCCGCGGTGTCGTTCGGCGGTGTGTTGGCCGCCACCGCGCCGTCACTGCCGTTGCTGCTGATCGGACGAGCACTTCAGGGGCTGGGACTGGCGATCATGCCGCTGAGCATGGCGGCCGCCCGCGACGCGCTCGGCCCCCGTGAGGCCCGGCGCGCGATCGCCGCGCTGTCGGTGATCGGCGCGATCGGGATCGGGATCGGCTACCCGGTCACCGGCGTGATCGCCCGCTACCTCGACCTGTCCGCCGCGTTCTGGTTCGGGGTCGTCACCAGCACGGCCGCCCTGCTGATCGCGTGGTGGATCGTCCCGTCCGTCCGCGCCACCGCCTCCACCCGCCGGATCGACGCGGGCGGGGCGGTGCTCGTGATGGCCGGTCTCGCGGGCTTCCTGCTGGCGTTCGAGAACGGGACCGCGTGGGGCTGGCTGACGCTGCCGACGCTCGGCCTCGGGATCGGCTCGATCCTGCTGCTGGCCGCCTGGGTCGGGCACTCGCTGCGCACCGCCGAGCCGCTGGTCGACCTGCGGCTGCTGCAGCACCGCAGCGCGGCCAGCCTCAACCTGTCGGCGTTCCTGCTCGGGATCTCGACCTACCTGATGATCGCGCTCTCGATCCAGTTCGTGCAGCTCGACGCCGGCCTCGGCCGCACCGTGCTCGACGCGAGCCTGACCCTCGTCCCGATGTCGGTCGCCAGCCTGCTGGTCAGCGCCGCGATGCCGCGGATCGAGCGAGCGATCGGGTCCCGGGAGATCGTGCCCGTCGGGGCGATCGGGATCGCGGGGGCGGCAACCTTCAGCGCGTTGACGGGCGATGCGCTCTGGCAGACGTTCGTGACGATGGGGTTGCTCGGCAGCGGCCTCGGGCTCTCGCTCTCGTCGTTCCCCAACCGGATCCTGGTCAGCGTGCCGCCCGGCGAGACCAGCAGCGCGATGAGCCTCTACCAGGTGACCCGCTACGTCGGATACACCGTCGGAAGCGGGCTGGCGGTCTCGCTGCTCTACATCTTCGGCGCGAGCGGCCAGCCGGTCTCGGGCGCCTACGCGGCCGCGTTCGGCGTCTCGGCCGGCTTCGGCCTGCTCGCCGCGGCGATCGCCTGGCGCTTCGACGTCGACGAACCCGCCGAACGGGCCGGAGAGGCCGCTGAGCAGGAAGATCCTGCGATCCGTCCGTCCGCCGCCGACCCGACACGGGGTATCGTCCCGCCCGCCCCTCCGGCCCTCTGACGACGCCGGCTCCGGGCGACTCGGGGAGGGGGAGCGCCACCGCGCCCCCGACTACAGGGCAGATGACGGTTCCCAACGACACATCGATCGGAGCACTCGACGAACTTCCGTCGACACCGATGGGTCCCACGCGCTTCGCGCCGTGGCAGGCGGGGAACAGCCGGACCGCCCTGACGGTCAGCCTGGCGTCCGAGGCCAACCAGCGGCTGCAGCCCTGCGGGGAGCCCGGCGAGCCCACGCTCGTCCGCGAGGGCATCGCCCACGTGGTCCGCCTGGCGACGACCGCCCACGAGCTGACGATCCAGCGCCGGATCTTCGGCGACGCGTTCGTCGACGACGACACCGCGGTGATCTCGGCGATCAACGGACGGGTCCAGGCCCTGTCGACCGCCGTCGTCTGCCGCAGCGTCGCCGCGCTCGCGTCGATCAGCGAGCCGGGGGTCCGCGAGTCGTCGTGGCACGACGTGATCCTCTCGCCCGCCAACGTCGCGTTGGTCGAGGCGACGTTCGACCCCGACACGGCCGCCGCCCGCCTGCCCGGCGAGATCGCCGACAACCTGGCCGCGGCCCTGGCGTTCGACCGCGACGAGGCGCTGCACGCGGCACCGCACCTGGTCGTCGCGACCGGGCACGCGCTCGCGCTGTTCGTGATGGCCGGGTTCCCGCACCCGGCGACGGGCACGGGCACGGGCACGGAGTAGTTCCGCGCGGACCACGGCGCGTCGAGCTCCGAACCGCGAGGGTACGGACGTCGACGCGCGACCCGGCCCGCTAGGGGTCGATCGGCTCCGCGTCGGGCTCGAGCCCGAACTCCTGCTGCCCGTCGGTCTCGACCGGCGGGGGCTTGTCCCGCTCCGTGGTCGTGGTGGTGGTCGTGCCCGGCGGCGTGGGGGCAGGCGCGGGCGTCGGGGAC
>JBAZOW010000281.1:0-4458 GCA_041648495.1 Patulibacter sp. | reverse complement strand
GCTGCGCGGGCTGTCGGTGATCGTCGCGCTGTTCGGGATCGTCAACACCCTGACGCTGTCGATCAAGGAGCGGGGCCGCGAGATCGGCCTGTTGCGGGCCGTCGGGGCGACGCAGGGGCAGGTGCGGCGGATGGTGCTGCTGGAGGCGGCGATCACCGCCCTGCTCGGGGCGGGGCTGGGCGCGGTGCTCGGCTTCGTCCTCGGAGCCGGGGTCGTAGCGACCCTCGACGGGGTCACGATCAGCGTCCCCGTGGGCCGGATCCTGTTGCTGGTGCTGGTGGCCGTCGGCCTCGGCGTCCTGGCGGCGGTTCGTCCTGCCCGTCGTGCGGCGCGGCTCGACATGCTCCAGGCGATCGCGGGTCGGTAGTCGTGGGGCGGGCCGCGGCCCGCCCCGTTGCGCCCTGGGGGATACCCCCGGGTCCCCTGGGGATTGCCCTCGGATCACCGGAGAACGGCGGTCGGCTCTGCTTGTATGGGGTCCATGAGTACACCGTTGCAGGAGCCGCGAACGAGCCCGATCGTGCGCGCCACCGATCTGACCAAGCGCTACGGAGCGGGGGACACCGCCGTCGTCGCGCTCGACGGGGTCTCGATCGACTTCCGGGCCGGCGAGCTGACGGCGATCATGGGACCGTCCGGGTCGGGCAAGTCGACCCTGATGCACTGCGTCGCCGGGCTCGACACGCCCAACGAGGGGTCCGTCTGGATCGACGACGTCGACCTGACGACGCTCGACGACCGGCGGTTGACCGAGCTGCGCCGTGACCGGATCGGCTTCGTCTTCCAGGCCTTCAACCTGTTGCCGGTGCTGACCGCGGAGGAGAACATCACCCTGCCGCTGACGATCGCGGGCGCGCCGATCGACCGCGAGTGGATCGACCAGCTGATCGGCACGTTCGGCCTCGGCGACCGTCGCGACCACCGTCCGAGCGAGTTGTCCGGCGGTCAGCAGCAGCGGGTGGCGGTCGCACGGGCGCTGGCCAGCCGTCCGACGGTGATCTTCGCCGACGAGCCGACCGGCAACCTCGACTCGAAGTCCTCCGACGAGGTCCTGCGGCTGCTGCGCCGCGCGGTCGACGAGTTCGACCAGACCGTCGTGATGGTGACCCACGATCCGTACTCGGCCTCGTTCGCCGACCGGCTCGTGGTGCTCAAGGACGGCCGGATCGTCCACGACGGCCCGGCCGGCGGCTCGGACGACGTCCACGCCCGGTTGCGGGACCTCGGCTGATGCTGAGCGTCTTCCTGCGCACGCTGCGCAGTCACGTCCGCCGGACGGTGATGACGTCGATCGCCGTGGTGATCGGCGTCGCGTTGATCGCCGGCACGCTGATCTTCAGCGACACGATCAACAAGAGCTTCGACCAGATCGGCGCGAGCAGCTACAGCGGCGTCGCCGCGGTCGTCACGCCGAAGCAGGCCGACGGGACGCCGACCGACGAGGCCGGGGTCAACGTCCCGACGCTGCCGAAGGCCCTGCGCGACCGGGTCGCCGCGGTCGACGGGGTGGAGGACGCCGCCGGGCAGATCACCGGCCAGGCGATCGTCTTCAAGCGGGACGGCAAGACCCGCCTGGGCGGTCAGGGACCACCGTCGCTGCTGATCAGCGTCGCGCCCGAGGGCTACGGCGCCGTCCGGTACACCGAAGGACGTCCCCCGCGGGCGGACGGCGAGGTCTCGTTCGATCCGGCCACGGCCGAGAAGGCCGGCGTCCAGGTCGGCGACACCGTCTCGATCCAGGGTGAGGGTCCGCGCCGGCCGATGACGCTCGTCGGCCTGGCCCAGCTCGGCGAGGGCGACACCTCGTTCGGCGGGGCGACGGTCGCGTTCACCACGGCCGATCAGGCCGCGAAGCTGTCCGGCCGGACCCCCGAGCGGTACTACTCCGAGATCATGGCGCTGAGTCGGTCGGGCGTCTCCGACGACGAGCTGAAGCAGCGGATCCAGGCCGCGATCGGCGACGCGGGCACGGTGCGGACCGGTCAGGCGCAGGGCGCCAAGCAGGCCGACGACATCAAGGACGCGATCTCGTTCCTGCCGACGATGCTGCTGATCTTCGCCGGGATCGCGACCTTCGTCGGCGCGTTCCTGATCTTCAACACCTTCTCGATCACCGTCGCCCAGCGTCAGCGCGAGTTCGCGTTGCTGCGGGCGCTCGGCGCGAGCCGCCGCCAGGTGCGGCTGCTGGTCAGCGGCGAGGCGCTTGCCGTCGGCCTGGTCGGGGCGGTGCTCGGCATGCTGGCGGGCTTCGTCGTCGCTCCGGGACTGCGGGCGATGATCAAGGCCTTCGGCGCCGACATGCCCGCGACCGCCACGGTCTTCTCCGGTCGCACCCTGCTGGTCAGCCTGCTCGTCGGTGTCGTCGTGACGATGCTGGCGAGCTTCCTGCCGGCCCGGAGGGCGACCAAGGTCGCGCCGGTCGAGGCGCTGCGCGACGCGGCGGCCCCGCCCGGCCGTGGCGCGATCGCGCGTCGGCCGATCTACGTCGGGGTCGGCTTCGGCGTGGTCGGCGTGATCGGGCTGCTGCTCGGGGCGCTCGGCGTGATCGACGGGGACACCGGTACGGCACTGGCGGGCGGCGGCGCGGCGCTGCTGTTCGTCGCGGCGACGCTGATCTCCCCGGCGCTGGTCGGACCGCTGTCGGTGGTCGTCGGCCGGCCGCTGGAGCGGATCTTCGGGCTGCCCGGACGGCTGGCGCGCGATAACGCGGCCCGTCAGCCGGGGCGCACCGCGGTGACCTCGGGCGCGTTGATGATCGGCCTGGCGCTGGTCGTCTTCGCCACGGTCTTCGCCGCGGGGTTGCGCGACACGTTGCGCGGCGACCTGGAGCAGGTCGTCACCGCTCCGGTGGTGCTCCAGGGCAGCGACGGCGGGCTCTCGGCGCTGCCGCGGACCGTGATCGCCGACGCGGCGCGAACCAACGGGACGGCGGCCGCCGGGGGGATCAGCTTCGGCGAGCTGCGGGTCGGCAGGCAGACGGTGCCGGTGACGGCCCCGGACGCGGTGCTGCTGAACGACGACCTGGTCCGCGTCGACCGCGTGGACGATGGTCAGCCGGTCCGCGATCCCGGTGCGGGTCGGGTCTACCTGACCGATGCGGTCGCCGGCGACCTGGGACTGAAGGCCGGCGACCGGTTCGAGGCGCTCGGCGCCAACGGCCACCGCGGGTCGCTCGAGGTGGTCGGGATCGTCGAGGGCACCGCCGCGGCGATCAGCGGCGTGGTGATGACCGAGAGGACGGCCGCGCCGTTCGGGATCGCCCAGCCGTTCTTCGTGGTGGTCGACGGCGACCGGGCCACGGTGGCGTCGGCGCTGGCCGAGGACTACCCGGCGGTCGACGTGCTCAGCAAGAGCGGCTGGATCGACAACCAGACCGCGCAGGTCAACCAGCTGCTCGGGCTGATCTACGCGCTGCTCGCGCTGTCGATCGTGGTCGCGCTGTTCGGGATCGTCAACACCCTGACGCTCTCGATCCAGGAGCGGGTCCGCGAGCTCGGCCTGCTGCGCGCCGTCGGAGCGACCCGCAAGCAGGTGCGGCGGATGGTGCTGTTGGAGGCGGTGATCACGGCCCTGCTCGGCGCGGTGCTGGGCGCCGTGCTCGGCTTCGTCCTGGCGGCGGGCGTGGTGGCGACCCTCGACGGGTTCACGGTCAGCGTTCCGATCGGCCAGATCATCGGTCTGGTCGCGCTCGCCGCGGCGCTCGGCGTGGTCGCCGCGATCCGCCCGGCCCGCCGCGCGGCCAAGCTCGACGTGCTGAAGGCGATCAGCGACGAGTAGTCGGTCACCGAAGCTGATGCGGATCTGGCCCACCGTTCGGGCCAGATCCGCATCAGCCGCGGTCAGGCTGGGAGGTCAGCGCCCCGCAACCCTCGCCGGTACACCACGTACAGCTGGGCGCAGAGCAGCATCGCCGCGGCGCAGTAGCCGACCTCGGCGTTGAGCAGCGCGTCGTCGATCGGACCGACGACGACCCAGACCGCATAGAGCGCGCCGGCGATCAGCCACGAGATCGCGGCGGCCCAGGCGTTGCCGCGGGCCAGTGCGGCCTGGTTGAGCGTGCCGGCGGTCAGGTGCGCGCCCATCCCGACGGCGACGACGGCCAGGCCCAGCACGGGTGGCTGCTGACCGTCGAACAGCAGCGGCATCACCCAGCCGCCGAGCACGAGCAGGCCGACCACGACGATCGCCGCGAACGCGACGATCAGGCCAACGGCCTTGCGGATCGCCGCCCCGATCTCGTGCGGCGACCCGGTGGCGACCAGGGTCGCGAAGTGGGGGAGCAGCGTGGTCTGGACCGCCTGGAACAGCTGCAGCGGCGCGCGGGTCACGAGCAGCGCGCTGAAGATCAGCCCGGCGGCGGCCTTGTCGGCGGTCAGCAGCGTGCCGGCGTTGACCAGCGTCTGCTCGCCGAGTTGGATCATCGCCACGGCGATCGCGAACGAGCCGCCGGTGCGCAGC
>JBAZOW010000280.1:0-4467 GCA_041648495.1 Patulibacter sp. | reverse complement strand
GCCCCACAGCTGGACCGCCAGGCGACCGCCGATGCCCGTGTGGTGGCCGACCCAGTAGGCGGGAGCGAGCGCGGCGCCGAGCCCGATCCCGCTCGGCTCGAGGAACCCGCCCGGAGCGACCGGTTGACCATCCGGCGCGTCGGTGCTCTGCCGCACGCTGACGTTCGGGGTCAGCGGGACCTGCTCGGTCACGTCGACGACGCCGCCCCAGGCCGTCCAGGCCCGAGCCAGGTAGTCGTCCAGCAGGTCGACGTCGCCGTCGGTGACGATCGAGTGCGCCACCATCAGGCGGTGCGCCTCGTTCGACGTCAGCTGGTGCCCCGGCGCGGCGGGCAGCAGCAGGCCCGCGGCGTAGAGGGCGACGAGGGCCGCCCACGTCGCGACCGCGCGCAGGAGGGCAGGTCGACGGGCCGGCACGGGGCTCAGGGTATTCCAGGATCCGGTCAGCGGCGCCGCGCCGCCGACCGAGCGGAACTCAGTCCGCGACCCGCCGGACCGCATCGACGAGCAGCCGCACGCCCCAGCCGCTCGGACCCTTCGCCAGGTACTTGCGCGGTAGGTCGGCGAACAGTCCCGCCATGTCGACGTGGGCCCACGGCACGTCGCCGCTGAACCGCTCGAGGAACGCCGCGCCCTGCAGCGGGTGCGCCGAGCGGCCGCCGCTGTTGACGAGGTCGGCCGACGTGCTCTTCATCAGGTCGCGGTGGTCGTCCTCCAGCGGCAGCGGCCAGACGCGCTCGCCGCTCTGCTCGCCCGCGTCGCGGACCAGCTGCAGCCACGACTCGTCGCGGCCCATCAGCCCGGCGTGCGACGTGCCGAGCGCGGTCACGACCCCGCCGGTCAGCGTCGCGACGTCGATCAGCCGCTCCGCGCCGAGCTCCAGTGCGTGGTGCATCCCGTCGGCCAGCACCAGCCGGCCCTCGGCGTCGGTGTTGGTGACCTCGACCGAGACGCCGTTGGCGGCGACGAAGACGTCCCCCGGCTTCATCGCCGTGCCGTTGACCATGTTCTCGGTCGCCACGATCACCGCGATCACGCGCACCGGCAGGCCGAGCCGCGCGATCGCCGCGACCGCCTGCAGCACCGCGGCGCCGCCCGACATGTCGAGCTTCATCTTGACCATGCCCAGCGGCGGCTTCAGCGAGTAGCCGCCGGTGTCGTGGGTGACCGCCTTGCCGACCAGGCCGACCACCGGGCCGCGGGCGTCGGCCGGCTCGTAGCGGGCGACGATCAGCGCGGGCGGCTCGTCGCTGCCCTTCGCCACGGCGGCGAACAGGCCCATCCCGCGGGCTTCCAGCGCGCCGATGCCCTCCTCGACGGTCACGTCGAGTGCGTCGATCTGCTCGCCCAACGCGAGCGCCTCGGCGGCCAGCGCCCGCGGCGTCAGCAGGTTGGCGGGCAGCTGCTGCAGCCGCCGCGCCTCGTTCTGGGCGCGGGCGACGATCGTCGCCTCGGCGATCGCCCCGTGGAACTCGTCCGCGAGCGCGGTCCCGCGCGGGCCGGTCAGCTCGACCGTCTTCAGCTCGACCTCGGAGCCCGCGGCGTCGTCCTTGGACGTCACCTTCTGCGGCTGGTGCGCGGCCAGCAGCACCGCTTCGGTCACGGGACCCGCGGCGTCGTGGCCGTCGAGCACGATCCGGGCCGTCGCCACCGGCAGCTTGCGCAGGTGCGCGATCGCGGCCCCCGCGGCGTTGCGGCCGTCCTCGGCGTTGCGGGGGCCGTCGGGGCCGAGGCCCACCAGCACCCAGCGCGTCCCGTCGGCGTCGTGGGTGTGCGCCACGTGCGCGAGCTTCGACCGCGCCTCGCCCCGGTCGAACAGGCGCTGCGCCGCCGCCGGTGCGTCGTCCGGGGCCTCGGACATCCCGGCGTCGGTCACGCCGACGATCACGGCATCGACCGGGGTCGGGACCCCCGAGAACGGGACGACGGTCAGTGCGGCTGCGGGATCGGGCACCGCCAGAGCGTCGCAGAACCGCGCCGGAAGCCGTCGGTTCCGCGGCCCGATCGCCCGGCCGGGCGGGGGCGGGGCACCGAGCGTTCTACACTCCTACCAACCGTAGAAATTTCTCGTTCCCGGGTGGGGCTCGTCGGCCGACTATCCTCCGAACCGGTTTCGAGAAGAGAAGAGGGACACCATGGCCAAGACCGTCATCCTGTCGTCTGCCCGTACACCCGTTGGCAAGCTCGGTGGAGGACTCTCCACCGTCAAGCCCGTCGATCTCGGCGGCATCGCGATCGCCGGCGCCCTGGAGCGGGCCGGCGTCGACGCCGACCAGATCCAGCACGTCGTGATGGGCCACGTGATCCAGGCCGGACAGGGCCAGATCACCGCCCGCCAGGCGCAGATCGCGGCCGGGATCCCCAACACGGTCCCGTCGGAGACGATCAACAAGGTCTGCACGTCGAGCATCCGCTCGGCCGCGACCGTCGACCTGCACATCCGCGCCGGCGAGTACGACGTCGCCGTCGCCGGCGGCATGGAGTCGATGTCACGCGCCCCGTACCTGCTGCCCGACGCGCGCTTCGGCTACCGCATGGGCCAGGGCACGATGCTCGACTCGATGGTCCTCGACGGCCTGACCAACTCGTTCACCGGCCGCCAGATGTTCGACGAGACGACCGAGGTCGCCGACGCGCACGGCTGGAAGCGCGAGGACCTCGACCGCTGGGCGCTGCGCTCGCACGAGAACGCGCTCGCCGCGATCGACGCCGGCCGCCTGGGCGAGGAGATCGTCCCGGTGACGGTCAAGGGCCGCAAGGGCGACACGATCGTCGACACCGACGAGGGCCCGCGCCGCGGCTCCAACCTCGAAGCGCTCGGCAAGCTGCCCGGGCTGGTCAAGGGCGGCAGCCACACGGCCGGCAACTCGCCGGGCGTCAACGACGGCGCCGGTGCCCTGGTGCTGTCGTCCGACGAGTGGGCCGCCGCCAACGGCAAGACGGTGCTCGGCGAGATCGTCGCCTTCGGCCAGGCCGCGGGCGACTTCCCGAACCTGCTGACGACGCCCGGCAAGGCCTCCGCGCAGGCGCTCGAGAAGGCCGGGATCAAGGCCTCCGACGTCGCGATCTGGGAGATCAACGAGGCCTTCGCCTCGGTCGCCCTGAACACGATCAAGGACCTCGGCATCGACGAGGACCGCGTCAACGTCAACGGCGGCGCGATCGCCCTCGGCCACCCGCTCGGCGCGTCCGGCGCGCGGATCATCGGCTCGATGCTGCTGGAGCTGCGCCGTCGCGGCGGCGGCTACGGCATCGCCACCGCGTGCTCCGGCACCGGGCAGGGCGACGCGATCCTGATCAAGGTCGACGCCTAGCTCGATAGCCTGGGAGCCGTGGCCAGCGCTCCGACCTCCGTCCCCGCGATCCCGGACCTTCCGGACGTCTCGACGGACGGTCGTGAGCGCCGCGCCGCGGTCTTCTTCGACCTCGACAAGACCCTCGTCGCCGGGTCGTCCGGGATCTACTGGGCGCGTGCGGCGGCGGCGCAGGGGCTGCTGTCCCGCCGGCAGCTGGCGTCGGACCTCTGGGAGAACCTGAAGTTCCGCCTGCACGGGTCGACCGACGAATCGACCGAACGGGTCTGGACCCGGGTCGGCGAGATGATCGCCGGCCAGCGGGTCCGCGACTTCGAGCGACTGTCCCCGCGCGTGCTCGCGGGGGTGCTGCCGCGCGTCTATCCGCGGATGCTCGCGCTGGCGTGGGAGCACCAGGACGCCGGCCGGCCGATCTACATCGTCACCGCGTCGTCGCAGGAGACCGCCGAGATGATCGCGTCGGTGCTGCACTTCGACGGGGGCGTCGGCGCGCCGCTGGAGATCGTCGACGGGCGCTACACCGGCCGGCTCTCCGGGCCGATGACCTACCGCGAGGGCAAGGTCGCCGCGATCGAGCTGCTCGCCGAGCGCGACGGGCTCGACCTGGCGCGCTCGTGGGCCTATTCCGACAGCGAGTCCGACCTGCCGATGCTGCGCGCGGTCGGGCACCCGGTGGCCGTCAACCCGGACCGCACGTTGGCCCGGGTCGCCGACGCGGAGGGCTGGGACGTGATCCACCTGGAGCGTCTGACGTCGTACCTGAAGACGCTCGCCGCGGTGGCCGGCGTGGCCGCGCTCGGCGGTCTCGGGCGGGTCGCGGCCGCGGGTCGCACGCGTACCCCGCGACCGCCGGCCTGATGTGCCGCTGACCGGTGTGTCAGCCTTCGGGGCGTGACGATGCCGTTGCGGACCGATCCGATCGCCGAGGCGCGTCGCCACTGGACCGACCGCTGGGGCCCCGAGCCGGCGCGTCCGATGGCGGCCGTGACCGCCGTGATGCGGGTCCAGCAGATCCTGATGTCGCGGTTCAACGCGATCCTGCGGCCCCACGGCCTGACCTTCCCGCGCTACGAGGCGCTGATGCTGCTCTCGTTCACCCACGCCGGCGCGCTGCCGCTGGGCAAGATCGGCGAGCGGCTGCAGGTCCACCGGA
>JBAZOW010000279.1:0-4475 GCA_041648495.1 Patulibacter sp. | reverse complement strand
CACTCCGTCCGCCCAGTACTCGATCGTCATTCGCGTCGAGATCGACCACACCCCGGGCGCTCTCGGCGCCGTAGCCTCCGCCATCGGCAAGGCCGGGGGCGTGATCGGGGACGTGGCGCTGGTATCAGTCGCCGGCCCGACGCTGGTCCGCGACATCACGGTGTTCGCCGGGGACCAGTCGATCTGGGAGCAGATCACCGCCGCGATCACCACGCAGGACTCCGCGCGGGTCGTCTCGGTCACCGACCGGACGTTCCAGGTCCACGAGGGCGGCAAGATCGAGATCGCCCTCAAGCACCCGCTGAAGACCCGCGACGACCTGGCGATGGCCTACACCCCGGGCGTCGCCCGGGTCTGCACCGCGATCGCCGAGGACGTCTCGCTCTCGCACGACCTGACCGTGCGCAAGAACATGGTCGCCGTCGTCACCGACGGCACCGCCGTGCTCGGCCTGGGCGACATCGGTCCCGAGGCCGCGATGCCGGTGATGGAGGGCAAGGCGGTCCTGTTCAAGGAGTTCGCCGGCGTCGACGCCTTCCCGATCGCGCTGAACACCAAGGACCCCGACGAGATCGTCTCGATCTGCAAGGCGATCGCCCCGACCTTCGGCGGGATCAACCTGGAGGACATCTCCGCCCCGCGCTGCTTCGACATCGAGGACCGGCTGAAGGCCGAGCTCGACATCCCGGTCTTTCACGACGACCAGCACGGCACCGCGATCGTCACGCTGGCGGCGCTGATCAACGCCTGCAAGATCACCGGCCGCGAGCTGAAGGACGTCAAGGTGCTGGTCACCGGGCTCGGCGCCGCCGGAATCGCCGTGACCAAGATCCTGCTGTCGGCGGGCGTCACCGACGTGATCGGCGCGGACTCCAAGGGCCTCGTCTCGACCACCCGCCCCGACTACGTCGACGGCACGATGAACAGCGTCAAGCGCTGGTACGCCGAGATGTCCAACCCGGACCAGCTGACCGGCCACCCGGGCGATCACCTGGCGGGCCGCGACCTGTTCATCGGGCTCTCCGGCGCCAAGATCTTCACCGCCGACAAGCTGGCGGCGATGAACGACGACGCGATGGTCTTCGCAATGGCCAACCCCAACCCGGAGGTCTCCCCCGAGGAGGCCGCCCCGTACGCGCGGATCATCGCCACCGGCCGGTCGGACTACCCGAACCAGATCAACAACGTGCTGGCCTTCCCGGGGATCTTCCGCGGGGCGTTCGACGCCCGCGCGAAGCAGATCACCGAGGAGATGAAGATCGCCGCCGCGCACGCGATCGCCAACCTCGTCGCCCCCGAGGATCTGCGCGAGGACCACATCATCCCGTCGGTCTTCGACCGCGACGTGGCCCCCGCCGTGGCCGCCGCCGTGGCGGCCGAGGCCCTGGCCGCGCGGGCCTAGCGGCCCGGGCCGCGGCCGACGCACGCCTCAGTTCGTCGGAGCGCGGCCCGGGGAGGTCGGGGCGCCGCCGTTGGCGGCGGCGACGTACTCCTCGCGCCGCGGCGCGAAGACGTCGAGCACGACGGCCCGCTCGTCGCCGAGCACCAGGGTCCGGCCGTGCGGGACGCCGGCCGGCACCCAGTAGCCGTCGCCGGGACGGAGCACGGACGTCTCGCCGTCGATCTCGATCTCGATCGCGCCCTCCAGCAGGAACCCGTACTGCTCGTGCTCGTCGTGGACGTGGACTCCGGTCCGCGGCTGGCCGGCCGGGAACTCCCAGCGGACCAGCGTGCTCTCGTCGCCCTCGAAGACCGCGCCGAACAGGCCGGGGCGGATCTCGGTCAGCTCGAGCTCGTCGTGGCGGTAGACGTTGCGGCGCATCAGGTTCCTCTCGGTTCGGTGCTCGTCGGCTCGTCGTAGAGCAGCCGGGCGGGGTTGTCGGCGACCATCGCCCGCACCGCTTCCTCGCTGACGCCGGCTTCGAGCAGGCGCCCGACGATCTTGCGGTAGGCGGCGATCGGCAGCGGGTTGTTCGTCTGGCCCAGGTCGGAGCCGAGCGAGCTGCGCTCGGGACCGATCGCCTCGATCCAGTCGACGAGCACGTCGATCGTCCAGTTGCAGAACGTCGAGTCCTCGTCGTACATGCAGAGCGAGTGCTCGATCACCGCGCCCCAGTCGGCGAGGGTGCGGCACTGCTCCTGACTCAGCTCGATCACGAAGTTCGGGTGGGTCACCAGCAGCTTGCGCACCCCCGCGGCGTGGGCCGCGCCGAAGACCGCCATCACCTCGTCCGCCGACATGTGGCCGGACGCGAGGATCACGTCCCCGGCCTCGGCGACCAGCTCGATGATCCGGTGGACCTCGGGCCGCACCCGTCCCTCGCCGTCGAGCGCGTCGATCGGCTCCTCGGCCATCAGCCGGCGGTCGGCCGCCGGGAAGCGCATCGCCTTGCCGCCGGCGGCGGCCTCCGCCGCGTGGCGCAGGTGGTTGCGCGCCCCGGTCGTCGGCAGCCAGACGATCCTGCCGCCCATCTGGATCGTCGCGTCGAGCGCCCGCGGGTTCATCCCGCCGAGCGCTCCGTTGAGGGCCACGCCGCCGTACGCCTCGATCCCGTCCGGGATCCCGCCCGAGCGGCGCAGCGCCAGCACGTCCGGGGCCGTCGAATGGTGATGGCACTTGGCGACGAACGCGCGGAATCCGGCGTCGGCGTACTGCCGCGCCAGCTCGTCGATCGAGACCTGTCGCTCGAACGTCGAGGGGAAGGGATGCGTGTGAAGGTCGATAGCGCCTTCCAGCAACCGATCGATGATGGTCACGACGGCTCCTTCTGGTCGTTGGTGCCCGCGGCGGCCAGCGCCGTGCGGGTCTCGGCGATGGCGTCACGCGCGCCGGCGGCGAGCATCGAGACGTCACCGCTGACGGCGATGTAGCGGTAGCCCGCCGTCGCAAATCGGTGGATCTGATCGAGACCGGAGGCGAAGGCGCCGAGCGCCACGTCCCCCGCTCGCGCCGCGGTCTCGATCTGGACGATGCGGGCCGCCACGGCGGGGTCCGCGAGCTGCCCGGGCACGCCGTGGTCGACGGTCAGGTCGACCGTGCCGAGGAACGCGACGTCGAGGCCGTCGACCGGCGCGGCGTCGCCGCGGGTCTCGAACTGGCCGACCAGCAGCGGCCGTCGCGCGTCGTCGTCGACGTACTCCGCAAGCGGCTGGCGGCCGTAGCCGGCCGCCAGGTGCGCCGTGCCCACGGACCGCGATCCGACGGGCGGGAAGCGCGTCAGGTCGACCAGCGCCCGGACGTCCTCGGCCGTCCGCGTGCGCGGCAGCTGGATCCCGGCGGCGCCGTGCTCGATCAGCCGGTTGATCGGCCCGCGGGTCAGCTCCTCGACGCGCACCACGACCGGCAGGTCGTGGACGCGCGCGGCCTGCAGCACCGCGTGGGCGTCGGCTTCGCTCAGCCGCGCGTGCTCGAGGTCGCAGATCACGAAGTCGAAGCCGGCGAGCGCCAGCAGGTCGACGACCTCGGGGCGCGGCAGCTTGAGGAAGGTGCCGACGACCGGACCGCGGGCCATCGCGGCACGCAACGGGTTCATCGTTCCTCCCCCTGCTGCTCGATCACGTCGGCGTAGCCGCGAACGTGGTCCGCCGCCTCGCCGACGAGCTCGGCCGCGCCGATCCCCTGACCGGCGAGGTAGGTCGCCAGCTCGTCGCGGATCCGGGTCAGGGCGCCGACGCCCTCGATCATCGGGGCGGTCGCGACCTGGACCGCGGTGGCGCCGGCGAGCATCAGACGCGCGACGTCCTCCCCGCTGCGGGCTCCGCCGGTGCCGATCAACGGCAGCTCCGGGCCGGACGCGATCCGGGTCTTGGCGAGCCAGCGGGCGGCGAGCGGCAGCGTCCAGGTCCCGCTGATCGCCCCGAACGTTCCGAGCACCGGCCGGCGGGTCGCCGGGTCGGGCAGGAAGCCCATGAAGCGGCCCGTCATCGCCACGACGTCGGCCCCCGCTTCGCGGGCGGCCGCGGCGAGCGCGACGAGATCGTCGCTCTCGGCCGTGAGCTTCGCCGTCAGCGGCAGGCGGGTGGCGGCGCGGGCGTGCCGCACGATCTCCGCGACCGCCTGCGGGTCGGCCGGACGGCGGATCACTCCGTGCTGGGCCTCCCCCGCGTGCGGCGCGGACAGGTTCAGCTCGATCCAGCGCAGGCCGGCGGCCTCGAGCTCGCGGACCATGTCGGCGAGCCGGTCGAGGTCGGCGGGGATCAGGCTGGGCACCACCCAGGCGCCCTGGGTGGCCGCGTGGGCGTCGGCGCGGGCGAGCGCCCCCACCCAGTCCTCCCACGGGTCCGGCTGCAGACCGGAGCGGTTGAAGATCGAGCTGCCCGGACCCGCGGTGCCCTCGGGCACCTCCCGCCACTCCGCGTCGAGCGTGACGTGCGCGCGGGCCCGCCACTGGCGGCGGCCGGCTTCGGTCTCGTTCGCGGACTTGGCGATCACGACCGCGGCCCCGGCGTCGACGGCCGCCCGCAGCGCCGCCTCG
>JBAZOW010000278.1:0-4496 GCA_041648495.1 Patulibacter sp. | reverse complement strand
GCGCCGCCAGTGGGCGCGGCTGACGACCATGCCGGCCAGGGCGGCCAGCGCGAGCGCGGCGACCAGGCCGAGCGGCGCGGCGAACGACCCGGTCAGGTCCTTGCCGTAGCCGAGCAGGATCGGCAGCAGGAACCCGCCGAGTCCGCCGCAGGCGCCGACCAGCCCGGTGACGGCCCCGACGTGACGGCCGGAGTAGCGCAGGCCGACCAGCTGGAAGACCGCGCCGTTGCCGAACCCGAGCGTGGCGATCGTCAGGACCAGCAGCAGCTCGATCCCCAGCGCGGTCCGGGTCAGCGCGAGCCCGGTGAACAGCAGCGCCGCGATCGCATAGACCATCAGCAGGACCCGGGTGCCGCCGATCCGGTCGGCCAGGGTCCCGCCGAACGGGCGCATCAGGCTGCCGCCCAGGGCGCCGATCGCGATCCAGGTGCCGGCCGTGACCTGCGAGACCGCGTACTCCGAGTTGAGGTACTTCGGACCGAAGGTCGTCAGGCCGAGGAAGAAGCCGAAGGTGACCGCGTAGAAGCCGCAGAGTCGCCAGACGTCACGGTCGCGGATCAGCTGCGAGAACGGCACCGCCGTTGACGCCCCCGGCGGCTTCGGCGCCTCCCGGGCGAAGACGATGAACGTCAACAGGACCAGCGCGACGGGCAGCATCGCCAGGGCGAAGACCTCGTGCCAGCTGAACCAGCCCGCGACGTCGGCCGGGGCGCACTGGGCGAGCGGCACGCGCTTGCCCGTCCCCGCGTCGACCGCCGAGCAGTGCTCCGCCAGCCGCGGCGCGAAGAAGGTCGCGATCACGGTGCCGGAGTTGCCGGCCCCGGCGATCCCCATCGCCAGCCCCTGGAACTTCGGCGGGTACCAGCGGCTCGCCATCGGCAGCGAGACCACGAAGCTGGCGCCCGCGAGACCCAGCAGCACGCCGATCAGCAGGACCGATGGGAAGCTCGTGCCCCACTGCCACGCCAGGAGCAGCGGGACGAACCCGAACGCCAGCATCCCGATTCCGATCCGGCGCGGGCCGATCCGGTCGACCAGCTGGCCGATCGTCACCCGGAAGACCGCGGCCGACAGCGCCGGTATCGCGACCATCAGGCCCGTCTGGCCGTCGGAGAGCCCGAGCGAGGTGCTGATCGGGATCGACAGCGCGCCGAGCAGGACCCAGCAGAGGAACGAGACGTCGAAGTGCAGAAGGCTGGCCACGAGCGTCGGGGTGTGACCCGCGCGGCGGAACTCGGAGAGGCGCATGGCGCTCGTTTCGGTCGGGGTGGACCGGCGGCTGGGAGCCGGTCGGGACTGCCGTGGCGAACGGCACTAACGAGGCTAGGTGGGGGTGTACGCCCCGCTGTTGGACCGCGGGAGGGAATCGGACCGGCCCCTTGTCCGATCGGGAGTTGGACGGTTGGAGGGGGTCGTATGGCCCGATGTACAGGGCTACGCGGCGATCTTCGGCTCTCGCCCGGAATGCAGGCTGGCTTGCAGGCGCTCGAATCGACGCGGAGGTCCGCGATGGTCGAGTACCGTCGGACGATCCTTGGGGTGCAGTGCATCCCCACCGTTCTGGAGTGCCTGTGCCGAAGTCGCATCAACGTTCGCTGTCGCTCGCCGCCGTCGTCGCCCTGCTCGGCGTCGCCGGCGCGGCCCCCGGGGCCGCCTCGGCGGCCTGGACCGAGCCGGTCGAGCTGGAGACCGGGGTCGGCGTCGCCGGCCTCTCCGTCGACCCGACCGGCAGCCGGCTGGTCAACGCCCGGACCGCCACGTCCGCGGGCGCGATGAACAGCCGGATCCTCGGCGTCAAGAGCGACCGCACGCCCGAGGGCATCCGCTCGGTCCGGGGCGTGATGCCCGATCCGATTCCGTGGGCCAAGGACGATCTGCTCTACGCGCGGATGACCAGCGTCGGCACCATCCGCCGCACCGTGCCCGACGGCAAGGGCGGCACCCGCCGGGTCAACCTGACCAACTACCGGCTCGGCGTCTCGGTCGGCGAGGCCGTCGGCGTCAAGCTCGGCACCCAGCGGACCGTCGCGACCGCCGTGCTGGACCAGCCGGTGCGACTCAGCGGAACCCCCAACGGCGACGTCGTGCTGGGCTGGAGCGCGGTCGGCGACGACGGCGTGGTCCGGGTCAACCTGGCCTGGCGCTCCGCCCGTGCCAAGGGCAGCACGGTGACGCTCAGCGAGCCGAAGGTGATCTCGGGCTCGCGGTCGAGCCGCCTGCTGGCGCTCGGCAGCGGCTCCGGCGGTCGCGCCGTCGTCGTATACGAGACCGGCGCCACGGACGCGACGCGCCGGCTCTACACCCGGTCGATCGACGTCCGTAAGGGCACCGTCGGCGCGGCCCAGAGCCTGCGCCGCGGCGGTCCGGGCTTCTCCTCGGCGACCGTCACGGTTGGCCCGAAGGGTCGCTCGGTGATCGCCTGGGGTGAGCAGGACAAGGCCGACGAGCGGACCAAGCCGTACGTCGTCCGGGGCACCACCCGGGACCGCGACGGACGCTTCTCCGCGCCGAAGCGGCTCGACGCCGGTGGCAGCCTGGTCCGCCCGCCCGGCGGCGCGCTGGTCTCGGCGATCGACGACGCCGGCCGGGTCACCATCGCCTGGAACCAGACCGTCGGCAGCGTCGCCGACGGCACCGCCCACGACATCCCGCGGGTCTCCGAGGCGAGCGCCACCGGCGGCCTGCACCAGCCGCGCGACATCGCCGCCGCCGGCCGGGTCCACGGTCTCGCGGCCGCGGGAACCACGATCGGCCTGGTGCTGGTGCGCGAGCAGGAGCGTCCGCTGGGTGGCTCCAACGCCGACCGCGGCACCGCGCTGCAGGTTGGGATTCGTCCGGCCGACGGTCTGATGGGCGTGCCTGAGACGGTCAGCCAGTTCACCGACAGCCAGCTGTTGGACCGCAGCAACGCCTACGGCGCGGCCGCGATCGCCGGACTGCCGGCCGGCGGGTTCACGATCGCCTGGACCCGGGCGACGGTCGAGCGGGGCAAGCTCCAGTCCACCACCTACTTCAGCGACGGCCCTGACGTGGTGCCGCCCGCGGGCTAGGACGTCCCGACTCCGGGCGGCGCACCGCCCGGTCGTCGTCGGGGTGAATCCGTCAAGCTGGCGGGCATGCCCAAGGTTCTCGTCGTCGGTGCGGGGGGTCGCGAGCACGCGATCGTCCGTGCGCTGCTCCGTTCCTCGACGCTCGCCGGTGCCGACGGCGGCGCGGCGGGACAGATCCACGTGACGCCCGGCAACCCGGGGATCGCGGACGACGTGACCGTCCACGACGTCGCGGTCGACGACATCGCCGGCCTGGTCGCGCTGGCCCGCGAGCTGGCGGTCGACCTGGTCGCCGTCGGACCCGAGGTCCCGCTGGTCGCCGGTCTGGTCGACGCGCTCGGCGAGGCCGGGATCGCGGCCTTCGGTCCGTCCGCCGCCGCCGCGCGGCTCGAGGGCTCCAAGGCGTTCGCCAAGGAGATCATGATCGCCGCGAACGTCCCGACCGCCGGCTACGAGACGGTCACCACGGTCGACGCGGGGATCTCCGCGATCACGGGCTACCCGGTCGTGCTCAAGTACGACGGACTGGCCGCCGGCAAGGGCGTCGTGATCGCCGAGGACGAGCAGACCGCCCGGGCGACGCTGGTCGACATGCTCGAGGACCACCAGTTCGGCGACGCCGCGGTCGTGGTCGAGGAGTTCCTGGTGGGCGAGGAGGTCTCGCTGCTGGCGATCTGCGACGGCGAGCGCGCGATCCCGCTGGCCCCGGCCCAGGACTACAAGCGGATCTTCGACGGCGACGAGGGCCCGAACACCGGGGGGATGGGCTCGTACTCGCCGGTCGTCGGGATCGACGCCGCCCGGGTCGCCGAGATCTCGGCGCAGGTCCACCAGCCGATCGTCGACGAGCTGAAGCGGCGCGGGATCGCGTTCCACGGCGTGCTCTACGCCGGCCTGATGATCGACGGCGACGACGTGCGCGTGCTCGAGTACAACACCCGCTTCGGCGACCCGGAGACGCAGGCGGTGCTGCCCCGGCTGCGCAGCGATCTGTACGAGCTGATGGTCGCCTCGGCGACGCGCGACGGCCTGGCCGACGCGACGCTGGAGTGGGACGAGCGCTGGGCGGTCACGCTGGTGCTGGCCTCGGCCGGCTACCCGGCGTCGGCGTCCAAGGGCGACGTGATCTCCGGGCTCGACGCGGTCGCCGACGCGATCGAGATCACCCACGCCGGGACCGCCCGCGACGCCGACGGCCGGATCGTCACCGCCGGCGGACGGGTGCTCAACGTGACCGCGCTCGGGGCGGCCCCGGCCGACGCCCGCGCCGCGTCCTACGCCGCCGCCGAGGGCATCGACTTCGACGGTCGTCAGCTGCGGACCGACATCGCGCTGCGCCCCGTCGAGCGGTTCGCCGCCGAGGCCTGAGCCCCGGCTCGAGGTGGCGGACGCGCGCGCGGCGGCTGGACCGGTAGCGCGGGCCGGGCGGGCGGGTCGGTCCCGCTC
>JBAZOW010000277.1:0-4540 GCA_041648495.1 Patulibacter sp. | reverse complement strand
AGAGCTCGTCGCGAATCCCGCTGATGGCCCCCGGCGTCCTCGACGGGGACGAGCCGTTGACGGCGATCCGACGGATGCTGAAGGCCGGGGAGCTTCGGGAACGCGGTGAGCGGGTGGTCGATGGGCGCCGCGTACGGGTCCTCTTCGCCTCCGAGGTGGTGACACTCCGCCAGCTGTCGAGCTCGGTCTCCTACGACCGGGTCACCGTCTACGAAGTGGACAAGCAGACGTTCGCTCCCGTTCGCGTGTCGCAGACGTCCGCCTTCCCCGAGCGGACGGGGGTCGGGCGCTCGTCGCGCTTGACCGGCGTCCGCCTCCGGGCCACCGAGATGCGATTCGAGTCCTACGAACGGCGACCGTTGGACGCGGCGGCCCGGTCCTTGCTGGTGATCACGCCGCGGGGGCGTACGCGGACGACCACCACGACCGCCGCCGAGCAACGTGAACGGATGCGCGCGGAGCACGCCAGGATGCGAACGATGAGGAAACCCTAGACTCCCGCATTCCGTCCTTCTGACCTGGAGTAGCAATGTCCGACGAATCGTCCTTCACGCCCGGCACCGACGACCTGCCCGAAGTTCGTCACGCGTCCGGCGCACACCAGTACGGCCGCTACTTCGAGGAGTTCGAGGAGGGCGCGGTCTACAAGCACTGGCCCGCCAAGACGGTCACGGAGGGGGACGACCACCTCTTCTGCCTGCTGACCATGAACCACCACCCGCTGCACCTCAACGACGTGTACGCGAAGCGGTCGCAGCAGGGCAAGAACGTCGTCGTCGGACCGTACGTCTACTCGCTGGCGCTCGGCATCAGCGTCTCGGACATCTCCGGCCTGGCGATCGCCAACCTCGCCACCGACGAGCTCTCGCACCCCAACCCGGTCTTCCACGGCGACACGCTGTTCGTCGAGACCGAGGTGCTGTCGAAGAAGGAATCGCGCTCCAAGCCCGATCGCGGCGTCGTGATCGTCCACACCCGCGTCCACAACCAGGACGGCCTGCTGGTCGCCGAGTTCAAGCGCCGCGTGCTCGTCCCGAAGAAGAACCCGGGCAGCTGAACCAGGCATGACGCGGCGGGACCTCCATCCCGCCGCCACCCCGGTCGTCGGACGATGAGCGTGCCGAGCGGGTCCCGAGCGGACGCGGTCCTGCGAGCGGTGCGGGCGATCCCCGAGGGGTACGTCCGCACCTACGGCGACCTCGATCCCGGTGCGCCGCGGTTCCCCGGGCGGGTGCTCGCCACGCACCCGGACGCCGCGGAGGTGCCGTGGCATCGCGTGGTCCGGGCCGACGGCTCGCTGGCGGGCGGTGTGCGTCAGCGCGAGCGCCTGCTCGCCGAGGGCGTCGCCTTTCGCGGCGAGCGGGTCGACCTGCGCCTCGCCCGTCTGCCGCTCGACCCGGGCGAGCACCTCGACGCGGACTGAGCGGGGGAGCCGGGCCCGTCGGGGCCGCGCCGCCTACGAGGTCGAGTCACCACCCTCGCCGAGGCCGTCCCACCACGTCTCGATCGCCGCGCTGAACTCGGCCGGCGCGTCGGACTGCGGGAAGTGGCCGACGCCCTGGAGCACCGTCGTGACGTGGTGGGGGAAGGTCGCCTCCAGCCGCACGCGGTACTTGTCGGTGAAGATCGGATCCTCGGTCGCCCAGACGATCAGCGTCGGTAGGTGCGCGATCTCGCCGACCCGGTCCGCGAGATCGGCGAAGAACGGGCGAGCGCCGACGAGCTCGCCGGGAAGCACCGCACCGGCCCGACGCCGCTCGGGCGTCGACGTCGCCTCGCGGTAGTGCGCCATCTCCGCCGCGGAGAGCGTTCGCCGCTTGTGGACGAACGGGATGAACTGGTTGACGAGCGGGTTGAACCGCCGGATCAGCGCGCGGCCGGCCGCGTTTCCCATCCCACGGGAGAACAACTCGCTGGACGGGTCGCCGTTCAGCGGCCAGCACCAGGTGTTGCTCAGGACCAGATGGTCGAACGTGCCGGGCCGCTCCAGCGCCGCGTAGAGGCCGAGCGGGCCGCCCCAGTTGTGGCCGACGAGCGTCAGCCCGGAGAGGTTCAGGCGGTCGAGGAAGGCCACGAGCAGATCGGCGTGGTCCTGGGCTCGGTACCCGTAGCCGGGGGCGCCCGTCGACAGGCCGAACCCCGGGAAGTCCAGGGCGATGCACCGGAACCGGTCCCGCAGGGCGACGATCACCTCGCGGTACACGAACGACCAGACCGGGTTGCCGTGCAGCATCAGCAGGATCGGGTGGGAGGGGCCGGGGTCCTCATCCACGTAGTGCACGACGTTGCCGTCCAGCTCCACGAACCGGCTCTCGAACGGGAACAGCTCGTCGTCCACCCACGCCGGGCGCTCGCCTGCAGGTTGCGTCGCCGCCATGTTTCGGTCCTCGTTCGTCGTTGCCGTATTCATGTCAACTTGTTTTTCTCAAGTTTACGTGCAAAATTCAAGTCGATGATCGGAAAGACGACATGAACCAGTTGCTCGACGAGGTCCTCGCGGCCCACGGTGGCGGTGAGTGCCGACGGTCCGACGTCGAGGTCGAGCGATGACCAAGTCCTACGACCAGTACTGCGGCTTGGCGCGGGCGCTCGACGTCGTGAGCGGCCGCTGGAGCCTGCTGATCGTGCGTGAGCTACTGGTCGGCCCCGCGCGCTACGGTCAGCTCCTGGCCGGTCTGCCCGGGATCGCCACCAACCTGCTGGCCGAACGCCTGCGGGAGCTGGAGGCCGCCGGCGTGATCCGGCGCGAGCTCGACGCCGACAGCAACGCGGTCGTCTACGCGCTCACGCCGTGGGGCCGGGAGCTTCGGGGTCCGATCTCGGGGTTGGTGACCTGGAGCACGCCGCTGATGGTCACCGGACCGCGCAGCAGCGACAGCTTCCAGGCCCATTGGCTGGTGGTCGCGCTCGAATCGCTGATGGGCGGTAGGCGAGCCGACGTGCCGGCGACCGTCGGCCTCGAGGTTGACGGCACGACCCTCAGCGTGCGCGTCGACGAGGCCGGTGCTCACGTCGCGGTCGACGTCGACGGCGGGTCGGAGACCGTGCTGCGCGCCGAGCCGATGGTGGTGCTGGGCCTGGCAACCGGCCTGTTGCCGGTCGAGCAGGCGGTCGCGGCCGGTGAGCTCCGCGGCGACGAACGGGAACTCGCTGCGGTGTTCGGCCGCGGCTGACCAGTACCGCCGTCCCTCCCCGTCGGCGAACCGGCTAGCCGAAGATCTTCGGCATCTGCGCGAACAGGCGCAGCGAGCCCTTCGGCCGCAGGCGGCGGGTCAGCAGCAGCTTGCGGGCGTCGGCGCGGTCGGCGACCACGTCGACCCAGTCGCGGTACGCGACCCGCAGGCGCAGATCCGCGTCGCCGAGACCCTCGGCCGCGGTCACGTCGGACCCGTTGATCCGCAGGTGCCAGGCCGGCGCGTCGGTGAAGTCCCAGGCGATCGTCGTCGGGCCGTCGAGGCCGTGGCGTGGGTTGACGCCCCGCTTGACCAGGTCGAAGAAGACCCGCATGGTCTCGGGATCGCTCTTCGGCGGCTTGTGGCCGGGACCGAAGATCCCCGACTTCGCCATCTGCAGGCCGACGCGGCTGCGCTCGACCGCCGAGAGGTCCAGCGGCATCACGGGCGGACCGGGCAGGCTCTCCAGCGGCAGGCCGGCGCTGCGCAGCTTGGTCTCCAGCGACCCGATCGACTCCTCGCCGATCTTGTCGAAGGACCAGCCGAAGGTCGTCAGGTAGCGCTCGTCCCAGTTCGGCGGGGCGAAGACGTGACCGAGCCAACGCGAGACCTCGCGCAGCATGTCGGCGACGGCGGCTTCGGCCTCGGCGTTGCCGGGGGCCAGGTCGGCCAGCAGCTTGACGCCGAAGGCGATGTGGCGCAGCTCGTCGGCCGACACGAACGCCATGCCCGTGCGGAAGCCCGGCATCACGTCGCGATCGGCCAGGTACGTGGTGATCATGTGCTGGCCCGGCTGGGCCATCGTCGCCTCGATGATCAGGTGGTACAGCGTGACCGCGCGGCAGAGGTTGGGGATCGAGCGGTCGGCGCGCAGCTCGTCGGCCATCCGGTCGAGCCGGTCGAAGATCTGGTTGAAGCCCCAGCTGAGCAGCGGGCGGATCTCCTGCAGGCCCGAGCGCGCGTCGCCCTGGCCGATCCCGAGCGCCTCGTGCATGAAGCGCTTGAAGAAGACCGCGTGGCGGGCCTCGTCGACCTGCTGGGTGGTCAGGAAGTACTTCTGCTCCTCCAGCGGCGCGGCGTCGATGTACGGCGAGAGGTTGTCGGCGACCGCGTCCTCGCCCCAGAAGAACAGCGCGTAGTTGAACAGCGCGGCCTCGCGCTCGAACGGCGTGAACTTCTCCTGCCAGTCGATCGCGTCCTGGGTGAAGTCCAGATCCATCGCGCTCCAGTTGCCCTTCTCCCAGCGCCGGTAGAGGTCGGTGTAGGAGAGGTTGTCGGTGGGGCGCTTGGGCGTGCGCGGATCCTGCGTGGTGGACACGGTGTTCCCCGGGTCGGACGGCGGGCCAACGGAACTTCGATAACGGATG
>JBAZOW010000276.1:0-4595 GCA_041648495.1 Patulibacter sp. | reverse complement strand
TACAGCCGGAACGTCGTCTTCGCGGCCTCGCTCGTGGTGTACCGGACGGTGATGTCCCGGCGGGCCCGGGACCCCGTTCCGAGGCACGAGACGTCGCTCGTCAGGCGGGTGATCCTCGGACGGACGACCGGCGGGCTGGTCGGCGGCGGACCCGGGCTCGGCAGCAGCAGCGGAGCGGGCGTCGGCGGAAGGAGCGGGGCGGGCTGCGGCGTCGGGTCGGGAAGCGGCGTCGGGTCGGGAAGCGGCGCAGAGACGGCGACCGTCGTGCTCGCGGTGCCTGCCGCATGCAGAGCGTCGCCGTCGTGGCCGACCTCGACCTCATGCTCGCCGGTGCCGGCGGCCGACGGCGTGTAGGTGACGCTGCACGCCCCGTCGCTCAACGTGCACGAGTCGACACTCAGCGCACCGGCTCCCGTGTGGTCGAACGCGACGGTGCCGCCGGGGACGGATGCCGTGCCCGTATCCGTGTCGGCCACCGTCGCGGTGCACGTCGTGGCGGCCCCAGCGACGACCGCTTCCGGCGTGCAGGTCACGCTCGTCGCCGTCTCGCGCAGGCGCACGGTCACGACGTCGCCGTCACCGCTCGGCGTGAACGATGCGGTTCCCGCGTAGTCCCCCGTCACCGTGTGCTCTCCCGCCGCCGTGCCGGTGTAGGTGACGCTGCAAGACCCGGCGTCGAGCGTGCACGACGGCGCGCTCAGGTCACCGTCCTCGGTGTGGGTGAACGCAACGGTCCCGTCAGGAGCGGAGGCCGTGCCCGTATCCGTGTCGACCACCGTCGCGGTGCACGTCGTGGCCTCGCCGATCGGCAGCGCCGCCGGGGCGCAGGTGGTCGTCGTCTCGGTCGAGCGCGTGCTCACCGCCACGGTGTCCGTGCCGCTGCTGGTGACATAGCTCGCGGTCCCGTCGTACGTACCGGTGATCGTGTGGGTGCCGGTGCCGACCGCGGTCGGCAGGTAGGCGACCTCGCAGGTGCCGTCGCTCAGCGTGCACGTCGCCGGCGTGAAGGCGCCGGAAGCGTCACTGGCGAAGCTCACGCTGCCGCTGGGGGTCGAGCCCGCCTCCCCCGTGTTGGTGACGGTCACGGTGCAGGTCGAGGGCGCGGCGATCGGTCGCGCGGCCGGCGCGCAGTCCACGGCCGTCGACGTCGGGTGGGCCGTCGCCGTCACGGTCGCCCCGCCGCTGCTCGTCAGGTGGGTCGTGCCGGTGTAGCTCGCGCTCACCGCGTGCGGCCCGACGAGGCCCGGCTGGAACGTCGTGGTGCAGGTGCCGTCGACCAGCGTGCACGAGGACGGCGTGAACGTCGCGCTCGAGTCGTCCGCGAAGGCCACCGTCCCGGTCGGCGCGGTCCCGCCGGCGTTGTCGACGGCCGTCGCCGTGCAGGTCGTCGTCGCGTCGACCTCCACGGTCGTGTCCGTGCAGGCAAGCGTCGTGGTGCTCGCCCGCTGCCCGGTGTTGAAGTCGACGCGGAAGTTCAGGTCCGACGTGGGGCCGAGCGCCCACGTCCCGCCGACCACGGCGACCTCCCGGCCGGCGTTGTACACGTTGGTGAGGTTGCCCAGCAGCTGCCCGCTCGCCGTGTTGTCGACGAAGAACGCGTATTGCGTTCCCGGCGTGAGGCTGACGTTCGGGTAGACGGTGGTCGGCACCGTGACCGCCGACGGGCTGGCGATCGCCGCGCTGGTGTAGAGCGGCGTCCCGGTCGGCAGGCCGCCGCCGTCGATCGCGCTCACGGAGACGTGGAAGGAGCCCGAGGCCGGGCGAAAGTTCAACCGCAGCGTGTGCAGGAAGCCCTCGGTGCCGCCGGGCACCGTGAACGTCTGGCCGAACGAGGTGACGCCGCTGCTCAGGTTGAGCACCGAGCTTCCCCCCACGTTGACGCTCGACGCGGAGGCGGTCGCCGGGAGGGCGACCGCCAGTAGCGCGACGAGGGCGGACATGCATATTCGAGCGCGCATGCAGCGCACGCTACTCGACCAGTGGCGTTACACGTACGGGCTTCCCCCGCACCGGCGCGCACGGCGCCGCCACGAGCGGTCTCGCGCCCACGAGGAAGCAGCCGGGCCCCGGCCTACATGCGCTCGGAGCTCACCGCGACGAGAGCGCGACGGCGTCGAAAGCGCGCTGCGCTTCGTCCGCCCCGAAGAACGGCGTCAGGCACTGAACGGTCAGGGCACGACGCTGACCGCTCAACTCCGAGAGGCGCCCGTCCTGCGTGAGTCGCCGGATGACGGCGATGACTCCGTCGATCACGATCTGCAACGTCTCCAACGGCTCGGGTGCGTGTTGCTCGGTGGTCGAGACCTGGCCGGCGATCAGCTGAAAGAACAACGACACGAATCGGGTCCGCATCTCCGATACCACCGGCACCAGATCCGGGTCATCGGAGACGGTCAACGCGGTCACCGACGGCGTGCGGGCGACGTACTCCAGCGCGGCATCCAGCGCCCGGGACGCCGCCAGCGGCGGGTCACCGGCCGCGGCGAGAAACGCGCCCGCCGCGATCACGACGAGCTGACTGCCCCACGCGTCGAGCGCCTGCGTCGCGCAGTCGATCTCGTCGGCGAACAGGCTGTTCACGACGTCGAGCTCCACCCCGACCGTCTGAGCCACGTTCGACAGCTGGGTCGCCCGAAAGCCCTGCCGACCGACGGCTTCGACGAACGCCGCGATCAGACGATCGCGTTCGGCCCCCGCGGCATCGGTCTTGGTCGCGTCCACGGCCTCCAGCCCCGGAGCACCGAGAGACGGGGCCAGGATCAGGGCGATCAGCGTCGGCGCGAGGGTCCCGAGCTCGTCGACGCGACCGTCGGCCACCCACTCGGCGACCAGGCTGGAGATTCCCCCGACGATTGCGAGCGGGACGACGGCCGGCAGGTCGCGCAGCTCCGCTCGATCGGCAAGCAACCGGTTGAACGCCTTCACCGCATCGTCGATCGCCGGGTGCCCGGGACGACCGGCCGAGCGCGCGTCGATCAAGAGCAGCCGAGCCCGGTCAGGATCCGCTTCGAGATAGCCGATGCATGCTTCGACCGCCGCGGTGACCTGGGCCACGGGGTCGGTTCGCTCGGCGACGGCGTACCACGCCGCCGCGAACAGCCCGACGAACCCCTCGTCGAAGGCCGCCGACCACGCCTCCTCCTTCGACGAGAAGTGCTGGTAGAAGGTCTGATGCGAGATCGCCGACGTCGCGATCAGATCGCGAAGCGAACTGCTGGCGAACCCGGTCTCGGCCGAGACCGCGCGTACCGCCTCCAGGATCCGGCCCCGCTGGTGCCGTCGGACGAACGCCGTCGGTAGCCCGTGACGGCCTTTTGGAAGGCTGATTCGACTCAGGGTCGTGGCCGGCGGCGGCAGCTCGGTCCGGGCTTGCCGGGTCGGCAACGCCTTCGGCATCCGTGTCTCGTAGGTCGCCCCCCAGGCGGCCAACGCGCCGACCGAGGCGCGCAGCGCGCGATGCTTCCCGCTCCGCAGATGGCGGTCGATGACGAGCAACGCCCCTCCCGCCATGACGGTGAGTGCCGCCTCACCGATCACCCTCCGGTCGTCACGGACCGCGGCGGACGTCAGCACGGCGCGCACGGCGCGCACCAGTCGCCGGTGTCGCACCAATCCCTCGGAACCAAGCTCCAGGACGTCACTGGTGAGCAGTCGGGCGGCTCGCGGAGCGACGAGCATGCCGTCGACGACCGCCGCGAACGCTCCCGCCAACGAGCTCTCGAGACCCTTCTCGGGCCGCTCGAGGGGTTGGATCCGGTCGCCCAGCGCATCCAGTAGCGCGTCGCTCGTCTCGATGATCAGCGCGCGCTTGCCCGGGTAGAGCGTGTAGAAGGTCGCCGTCGAAACCCCTGCCGCTTGGGCGATTCCCTCGACGGTGACCCCGGAGCAGCCGTGCTCGCCGATCAGGTCGACTGCGGCGCCCTGTAGCCGGGGACGGTAGGCCGCAGCCGCCTCGTGAGGCTCTAGCGCATGCGGCCCACGCGGCAATCGGCTGGCCTGCGTGGATCGGGTCGGGTCCATCTGCCCTGAGCATACGTCACGTATGCAACCCTCAATGTCAATTACTTCGTAACCGATCAGGTTTGGTGTCGGTTGGTGTCGGATCGTTCGCTCACACCCGGATCTCCTCGAGCGGCAGGCCGAAGAACCACGCGTCGCCAATACCCTCGAGGGCCGTCCTCAGCAGCTTCTCGTCGACCGATTGCCCCGCGACACGTCGGCGATGGAGCGCGACGATCACGCGCCAGAGCGTTGGCCCGTCGCGTCGGGCGGCAGCGGCTCGCACCAGGAGCTCCAAGGCCCGAGCGACGTCCTCGCCCTGCTGAAGGAGCTCTTCGACCCGCCTCTGGTTGCGGCGGGACGGGAGCGGAGGGAGCTCGACGTCGTCGTGCGTCGCACCGCCCGAGATCGCGGCGAGCACGAACTCCGTCAGCTCGCGCTGACGGACCGCGAGCGGTTGCCCGGGACGATGCCGAAGGCCGTCTATCGCGATGGCGTCGAGGGCCGAGAGCAGTTCGCCACCATCGACCGACACGTGGTCGCTCTTGCTCGCGAGGTGCCCGAACGCCTCGATGATCGGGGCCCGCAGGACGTCG
>JBAZOW010000275.1:0-4595 GCA_041648495.1 Patulibacter sp. | reverse complement strand
CGAGACCACCTACCGCGTGACCGGGATGACCTGTGGCCACTGCGCGCTGTCCGTCCGCGAGGAGGTCGAGGAGCTGACCGACGTCGAACGGGCGATCGTCGACCACGCCGCCGGGACCCTCGTCGTCCACGGCACGGCCGACGCCGAGTCCGTCCGCGCCGCGGTGGCCGAGGCCGGCTACCACGTCGAAGGCTGACCTCCGATGTCCACCACCCCCAACGCCACCCAGGACCTGGAGCTCGCGCTCGACGGGATGACCTGCGCGTCCTGCGCGTCCCGGATCGAACGCAAGCTGAACAAGCTCGACGCGGTCGAGGCGTCGGTCAACTACGCGACCGAGAAGGCGCGGGTCCGCTTCGATCCGAGCACCGTCACGCCCGACGTGCTGCTGGACACCGTCGCGGCCGCGGGCTACAAGGCGCGGCTGCCCGCCGCACCGCCGGCGCACACCGACGGCCACCACCATGCGGACGGCAACGATCATGCGGCCCACCTGCGGGCCGAGGCGACCGGGGACGACGCGTCGTTCGACGCCGAGACCCGCGCGCTGCGCCAGCGGCTGATCGGCGCGGCGGTCCTGTCGGTCCCGGTGCTGCTGATGTCGATGATCGCGGCGCTCCAGTTCGACTACTGGCAGTGGCTGGCGCTGCAGCTGACGACCCCGGTGGTGCTCTGGGCCGGTTGGCCGTTCCACCGCGCGGCCTGGATCAACCTCCGCCACGGCAGCGCCACGATGGACACGCTGATCTCGGTCGGCACCCTCGCCGCCTGGCTGTGGAGCGTGGTCGCGCTGTTCTTCCTCGGCGCCGGGATGCCCGAGATGCGGATGCCGTTCGAGATCCTTCCCGACCGCGACGCCGCGACCGAGCAGATCTACCTGGAGGTCGCCGGCGTGGTGACCACGCTGATCCTGGCCGGTCGCTACTTCGAGGCCCGCGCCAAGCGGCGGGCCGGCGCGGCCCTGCGCGCGCTGCTCGATCTGGGCGCGAAGGACGTCAGCGTGCTCGACGACGACGGCCGGGAGCAGCGCGTGCCGATCGACCGGCTGGAGGTCGGACAGCGGTTCGTCGTCCGGCCGGGCGAGCGGATCGCCACCGACGGCACGGTCGACGAGGGCCGCTCCGCGGTCGACGAGTCGCTGCTGACCGGCGAGTCGGTGCCGGTCGAGAAGGCCGTCGGCGACGACGTGGTCGGCGCCAGCATCAACGCCGAGGGGCGGCTGGTGGTGCGCGCGACGCGGGTCGGGTCCGACACCGCGCTCGCCCAGATCGCCCGGCTGGTCGAGGACGCGCAGACCGGCAAGGCCCCGGTCCAGCGACTGGTCGACCGGATCTCCGGCGTCTTCGTGCCGATCGTGCTGGTGCTGGCGGTCGCGACGCTGGTCTTCTGGCTGCTGCAGGACGACAGCGTCGCCTTCGCCTTCAGTGCCGCCGTGGCGGTGCTGATCATCGCCTGCCCGTGCGCGCTCGGCCTGGCCACCCCGACCGCGCTGCTGGTCGGCACCGGTCGCGGCGCGCAGCTCGGGCTGCTGATCAAGGGACCCGAGGTCCTGGAGTCGACCCGCGAGGTCGACACGATCGTGCTCGACAAGACCGGCACGGTGACCACCGGGACGATGGAGCTGACCGACGTGGTCGCGCTCGACGGGACCGATCGTCACGAGCTGCTGCGGATCGTCGGCGCGCTGGAGGCCGCGTCGGAGCACCCGGTCGCCCGGGCGATCACCGGGGGCGCGCAGGCCGAGCTGGACGCCGATCTGCCCGCGGTCGAGGGCTTCCGCAACCGCGAGGGCCTCGGCGTCGAGGGCACTGTCGACGGCCGCGCCGTGATCGTCGGTCGGCCGTCGTTGCTCGAGGAGTGGTCGATCGCGCTCGACGACGGCGCCCGCGAGCGCCTGAGCGCGTTGCAGTCCGACGGCAAGACGGTGGTCGTCGCCGGTTGGGACGGCGAGGTCCGAGCGTTGATCGCGGTCGCGGACACGCCGAAGCCGACCAGCGTCGAGGCCGTCTCCCGGCTGAAGGCCCTGGGGCTGCGGCCGATCCTGCTGACCGGCGACAACCGGGCGACCGCCGAGGCGATCGCCCGCGAGGTCGGGATCGACGAGGTGATCGCCGACGTGCTGCCCGCCGACAAGGCCGCCGTCGTCAGCCGCCTGCAGTCCGAGGGCCGGGTCGTGGCGATGGTCGGCGACGGCGTCAACGACGCCCCCGCGCTGGCCCAGGCCGACCTGGGTCTGGCGATCGGCACCGGCACCGACGTCGCGATCGAGGCGTCCGATCTGACCCTGGTCTCGGGCGACCTGCGCGGCGCGGGCGACGCGATCCGGCTGTCCCGACGGACGCTGGGCACGATCCGCGGCAACCTGTTCTGGGCCTTCGCCTACAACGTCGTCCTGATCCCGGTGGCGATGGCGGGCCTGCTCAATCCGATCCTCGCGGGCGCCGCGATGGCCCTCTCGAGCGTGTTCGTGCTGACCAATTCGCTGCGCCTGCGGAGCTTCGATACCGCCCGTAGCTCCTGAAGCGCGTCGCGATCAGGTAGGAATCTAGGATCCTCACGCCCGACTCCCCCAGTCACTCGCGCGCCGTCCGCGCTGCGTACTCCCGCTGTCGACGGATGCAGGTCCGGTACGACCCGACCTTCTTCCTCGCCACGTCGCGCCTCCCTCGGCAGCGCCGTCCGGTGGTCCATGCGCTCTACGGGTTCTTCCGCGGCGCCGACCAGATCGTCGACGGCGACCGCGGCGGGACCGACGCCGCGCAACGGCGGATCGAGCTCGATCGCTGGCACGCCGCCCTGCGCGACGGTCTCGAGTCGGGGCGCAGCGACCACCCGGTGCTGGCCGCGCTGGCCCACGCCGGCCGCGACGGCACGTTGCCGCTGCACCTGCTCGACGTCTACATGCGCTCGATGCGAGTCGACTGCGACGACCGCGTGCGGATCGATAGTGGGGCCGCGCTGGACCACTACATGGAGGGCAGCGCCGCGACCGTCGGCCGGATCATGGCCCCGGTGATGGGGATCCACGACGAGGACGGCCGCGAGGAGCTGGCCCGGCTCGGTGTCGCGTTCCAGCTGACGAACTTCATCCGCGACGTCCACGAGGACTGGACGATGGACCGGGTCTACCTGCCCGGGCTCGACGAGGACTGCCTGCGCTCCGGCGAGGTCACCAACGAGCTGCGCGACCACGTCGCGCTCCAGGTCGCCCGCGCCCGACGCCTGTTCGCCCAGACCGCCGAGGTCGAGCAGCTGGTCCCCGCGTCGATGCGTCGGGGCGTGCGCCTGGCGCGCACGGTCTACGTGCGGATCCTCGACCGCGTCGAGCAGCTCGAGTTCGACGTGGTCCACGGGCGCACGTCGCTGCGCCCCCACGCCTTCGCGTGGGCGGGCGTGCAGGCGCTGCGGTAGGCCCCGGCCTGGTGCTGCGCCGCGGTGCCGCGGCGACAGTCCGAGCCGGCGGCCCGGCGGCCCCCGGCGGCAACCGAGCCGATGGCCCACCGGCAAGCGCGTCGAGTTGTCCGCCACTAACGCGGAGAAGTCGACACGCACCCCGGCCGCGTCAGCGGAGCGGCACGTCGATCCACTCGGCGCCGACGTCCTCGGCGGTCAGCTGCCGCTCGGCGAGCCAGCGGTCGAACCGCTCCAGGCCGTCTGGGCCACCGGGCACCGCGACGGTCAGCTGGATCCCGTCGATCACGTAGTCGGTGGTGCGCACGACCGCTCCGGTGCCGTGCAGATCGTGCTCCAACCGTCCCGCGACGTCGTGGTTCAGGGTCACGCGGCGCATCGGCCAGTACTCGCGGTGGACGAAGCGGGCCTGGTCGAGGGCCGCGCTGACCGATGCGGCGTAGGCCCGGGTCAAGCCGCCGGCTCCGAGGAGCGTGCCGCCGAAGTACCGCACGACGACCGCCGACACGTCGCTCAGCGGTCCGATGGGGGCCGGGGCGTCGCGCGGTTGCTCAGCGGCTCGGCCACCGTTCGGGGGTGCGTCGACGCCGAGCAGCGTCTGCAGCATCGGCATGCCGGCGGTGCCGGCCGGCTCACCGTCATCGTTGGAGCGCTGCAGGTCGCGACGTGGTCCGACGACGAACGCCGAGCAGTGGTGGCGGGCGTTGTGGTGGCTGCGGCGCAGCTCGGCGAGCAGGCTGCGGGCCTCGGACTCGTCCTCGACCCGCCGCAGGAAGCAGAGGAAGCGGCTGCGCTTGACCTCGAGCTCGGCGACCACGTCGCGTCCGGCCTCGATCGCCAGGTAGTTCGTGGTCGGGGGCATCGGGCTGTCGGGCAGCCTACCCAGCGGGTGGGCGACGCGCTGCGAGCGACCTGGCTGACCCGGTAGGTACCGACCGGTCGCGAAACCCCAATCCACCACTGTTGTGTGACGCCGGTCACTAGAGTCGAGCCCATGACCGTTCCCCCATCTGGTCTGCTCCGCCCGTCCGTCCGCGCCCGAGTGACGCTGCTGACCGGCCTGATCCTGCTCGGCGGCGTCCCGCTCGCCGGCGCCGACCCGGGACCCGGCCGGGACGGGACGCCGGTAGGTACCGCCCCCGCGCTCACCGTTTCCGCGCCAACCGACGGGGCGACGTCCCGCG
>JBAZOW010000274.1:0-4603 GCA_041648495.1 Patulibacter sp. | reverse complement strand
CTGCAGTCCCGCCTGACCCCCGCGGTCGCCAACGAGGCGATGACGACCGGTCGCCGCTACTCCGGGCCGCAGGCCGTCGAGGCCGGGTTCGTCGTCGCCGCCGTCGCCGAGGACCAGGTCCTGGCGACCGCCGTCGACCTCGCCGAGCAGCGAGCCGCCAAGGACCCCGCCACCCTCGGCGCGATCAAGTCGCTGATGTACGCCCGACAGCTCGAGGTGCTCCGCGGCTCCCAGGGCTTCGAGGTGCCCGGGGCGGCGTAGTCAGCCGCCGCATCGGCGGGCCCGACCCTGATAACGGTCGCTCGGCCGATCGCGACGAGCGGCTACCGTTCGTACACGTCCCGCCGGTGCCCCAATGTCACTACGACGACCCGCAGCACATCGTCCTGAATCGAGTAGATGATTCGGTAGTCGCCGACACGCACGCGATAGCCGTCGCGACCGCGGAGCGGACGTGACGCCGGGGGTCGTGGGTCGACCGCGAGCAGCTCGATCGCGCCACGGATCCGACTGGCGACGGGAGGATCGAGCCGCTTAAGGGCCCGGGTCGCGGCCGGGCGCAGCTCGATCCGATACCGACTCACGCCCAGCCGAGGTCGGCCTTGACCTGCTCCCAGGGAACGTTGTCCCCCGGCTCCGCCATCGCCGCGTCGAACGCCGTCACGTCGTGCGACTCCTCCAACGCGTCGAGCAGCTCGGCGTAACGCTCGGGACTGATCAGGACCGCGGCCGGCTTGCCGTAGCGCTCCAGCACCACCGCCTCCGATTGCGCGAGGCCCACGACCTCAGGCAGCGACTCGCGCGCCTCGCTGATCTTGACGGTGGCCATCCGTGAATCGTACAAAACCTGGCGAGACTTGTACAGGTGCGATACCCCGGCCGAGCTATGGAGTGAGATTCCGCAACCCGTCCAGGCGGAACTCGACCGGGTCAGCGACCGGCACGGCGCGTCACGACATTCCCCGCCGCGTCGACCTCGGACCAGCTTTCGCCGACCGCAGCGAACTCCGCCTCGAAGTCGAGACCGGAGATCCCGTAGGCGATCCGCTCGTCCCAAGTCGAGCGAACGACCGCCTGCTCGCGTTCGGCCAGAGAATCGTACGAGCCGTCTCCGGCCAACACACGCTCGATGTCACGAATGGCGATTCCTGCGCGCGGCCGCTGCTCGCTCATGGAACGAATGTAGCTGCTCGAATTCAGTCGTTCACCGCCCAGTGCACGATCGCTCCGCGCGCGTAGCCGCGGCCGTGACAGTGCCCGAACCCGGTGTCCTTCGCGCGGCCGCAGGACCAGTTCTGGTACCGCTTGCCCTGACGCGCACCGGTCGCGATCTTCCGCGCGGTCGTGCACGAGATCCGGGTCGCGCCGACGTAGATCGTCTTGTTTGCTATCGGCTGGCAGCCGCGCTGCGCAGGACCGCCATCACCGCCGGGAATGTGGGCGCCACTGCTCGTTGGAGCGCTCAGGACCAGCCCGCAGGCGACCAGCACACAAGGGAGTGTTCGACGAAGCATGCGGAGACTCTCGCACGGGCCCGAGCCGGAGGCGGCCCGCTACTCCCCCGCCGCGTCGCCACCCTCGGCGTCGTCCCGCTCCCGCCGGTCTGCCTCGGACTTCGCAGCGGTGACGGTTCCACCGTAGACCCAACGGTGGCCCTCGGCGACGTAGCGGTGGCCGAGCTCGTCGGGGTCGGGCGGCGCGGACGGGTCCTCGGGCTGCGGAAAGAGGTCGAACCAGCCGTCCTCCAGGGGGACCTGAGCCTTCTGGCCGTCGAGCGGTCCGCCGTTCAGCATCGTGCCGCGGGCCTTGCCACCCGATCCTCCCGGGCCGCGACTGCCGGCGCCGCCGCCCGACCCACGACCGCCGCCGCCCCCGGGCCGCCCCGCCGAACCGCCCGGACCGCGTCCCGCGCCACCCGGGCCGCGTCCGGATCCGCGACTGTTCCGTCCCCCTCGCGGCACGGACTAGGCCTTCTTGACGACGCTGGACTTCAGCTGCATCGCGCCAAAGCCGTCGACCTTGCAGTCGATGTCGTGGTCGCCGACGCCGTTGACCAGGCGGATGTTGCGCACCTTGGTGCCGACCTTGATCGTGCCCGAGCCCTTGACCTTCAGGGCCTTGGCCACCGTGACCGTGTCGCCATCGCTGAGCACGTTGCCGACGGCGTCACGGATGACGTCCGATCCCGCGGCGTCGGCGGCCGCCTCGAGCGACCACTCGTGGGCGCACATCGAGCAGACCTGGAAGCCGCCGAGCGCGTAGGTGAGGTCGCTCGAGCACTCGGGACAGACGGGCGTGGCGTCACTCATAGGCCGACGACTCTAGGGATCATCGGCCCCGCGAGGTTGCGACCCCGGGCACGAAGGTCATGCGGCAGGTAGCAGCCCGTCGGGCGGTGCGACCCCGTGCACCGTGGTCGTGCGGCAGGTAGCAGCCCGTCGGGCGGTGCGACCCCGTGCACCGTGGTCGTGCGGCAGGTAGCAGCCCTGCCCACCGCGTGAGCGCCCCCGACGCCCCTACTTCCCGCTGCGTGACTTGAAGACCGCGGTCGTCAGGCGCTGGAAGCCGCCGGGGCTCAGGCGCGAGAGACCGTCGAAGATCCGGGCGTCGGGACCGATCAGCACGCGGCGGCGGTCCTTGCGGACGCCGTCGAGGATCGTCTTGGCGGCCTTGTCCGGGGTCGTGATGAACGACTTCTCGAACTCGCTCGTCGCCTTCGCGTTGTCCTGCCCGGTCAGCGTCGACGAGCTCAGGTGCATCCGCGCGGCCCTGGCGATGTTCGTCTTGATGCCGCCCGGGTGGACGCAGGTCGACGAGACCGGCGACGCCGAGATGTCGAGCTCCTGGCGCAGCGACTCGGTGAACCCGCGGACCGCGAACTTGGTCGCGTTGTAGCCGCTCATCAGCGGCTGGGCCGCCAGCCCGAAGATGCTCGAGATGTTGATCACGTGGCCTTCGCCCGACGCTTCCAGGTGCGGCAGGAACGCCTTGGTCCCGTAGACGACGCCCCAGAAGTTGACGTCGACGATCCAGCGGTAGTCGTCCAGGTCCAGCTCCGCGACTGTGCCCGACAGCGCGACACCGGCGTTGTTGAAGATCAGGTTGACCTTGCCGTGATCGGTGACCACCGCGTCCGCCCAGGCGTAGACCGCGGCCTCGTCGGCGACGTCGAGCGTCGTCGTGGTGATCTTGACGCCCTTCGACGCCAGCTCCGCCGCGGTGGCGGCAACCGCGTCCGCGTTGATGTCCGACAGCGCCAGGTGGCAGCCGTCGGCGGCGAGCCGCTGGGCCAGCGCCCGCCCGATTCCCGACCCGGCTCCCGTGATGGCCGCGACGCGACCGGCGAACTGCTGCATGAGTGGACTCCCCGTGGATTCAGCGCCCCCGAATCACCGGAGCACCCGTTGCCCAGGCATCCTACTCATGAGTAACCCCGTTGGCTACCCACCCGTAGGCGGGTACGATCCCGCCGCACGCAGCGCAAGACCGCACCCCGTCGGATCGCCGACGAGAGACCGCCGACCCCGTGAGCGCTGCGGGTCGTGCGCGGTCGCTCGCGACCACGCACAACCGACTCAGTCCTTGCTGATGTCGAAGTAGCCGTCGCCGTCGAGCAATACGCCCTCGCTCGGCGGCTTCAGCTTGCCGGCCTCGTCCTTGTAGAAGGCGATCGTCTCGACCCGCTGCTTGCCGTCGGCGAAGGCCATCAGGATCGTGCCGTCGGCCCGGACCTCGTAGGTCGCGAGGCTGTCGGGCGGCACGATGCCGTAGTCGACGACCGGGCCGCTGCCCGATGCGACGGCGCCCCGCACGACCTTCCCGTCCGCGAAGAACCGCAGGTCCTCGCGGAAGTAGTTGCAGTAGAGCGGGCAGAGGCCGGACGAGTTGGCGTAGGTGAGATTGGCGTCGAAGCGTGTCCCGGCCGGCGGCACGCCCCACTCGAAGTACGTCTGGCCGTCGAACTCGATCTTGCCGCCGCTCAGGACCGCCGGCTTGCCGTCGATCACGATCGTGCCGGTGTCGCCGTCGTACAGGTACGGACGGCACTTCTCGTCGGCCGCCGGGCAGGTGGCGTAGGCGCCCTCCATGTCGTCGGTGTAGACGAGCCCGTCGGTCGCGAAGTAGAGGGTCTCCTGCTGGATGCCGTTGAGCGTGTAGGTCGAGCCCCAGAAGTAGCGACCGGTCAGCGGCGGGACGCCGAAGCGCAGGGGCGCGGAGCCCACGGTGCGCTTGCCGCTTCGGACGCGAACGGTCACGGCGCCCTTCGTCGGCCCACCCTTCGACCGCTGCAGCCGGACGGTGACTCGCGTGCTCTTGCCGGCGCGCAGCGTCTTCAGCGTGCGGGTGGTGCTGCTCTTCTTCTTGGCTCCCACGACCCGCACGCGCACGCCCATGGTCGGCCGGACGTTCACCGTCAGGTTGCGGAGCGCGCGCTTGCCCGTGTTCTTGACCTCGACGCGGACGGACGTCTGCGTGGTCGGCAACGCCTGCTCGAACGGCGCCGGGGTGACCGTGACCGTGTTCGCGGCGGCACCACTCGGTACGGCGACGACACCGGTGGCGGCGATCGCGAGCGAGACGACCGCCCGACGGGCGTGGCGGC
>JBAZOW010000273.1:0-4614 GCA_041648495.1 Patulibacter sp. | reverse complement strand
AGTCGCGGAGCAAGCTGATCACGCCCGAGCACGCCGCGGGCGCGCTGCAACGGCACACGTTGGCGGTCAACGATGTCGGGGTGGCGTTCCTGCGGGCAGCGCGGGAGCGGGGTGATGGATTCGGCCCGCTGTCGTGGCGGCACGAGATCGCGCACCCGATCGGCTCCCCGGTGGGCGGGCGGCGCAACGAGCAGGTGATCGCGGACGCGATGCTGGTGTATGAGCACTACGAGGGTCGGTCGATGTCGTTTCGTTATCGGTTCCTCGAACTGGATCGCAACACGATGCCGGTCCACGCGCTCGGGATGAAGCTGGCGCGCTACGCACGGGTCTTCGGCTACCGGGCGCCGTCGAAGAAGGTGTCGTTGGGGCCGCGGTTCTGGGAGACGCGCTACCGGGTCTTCCCGACCGTGATGCTCGTGCTCGACAACGGCACGCCGCGGCAGCTGCGTCATCGGCGTGAGAACGCGCTGTGGTTTGCGGGGACGGAGCAGGACATGCGGGACGCACCGAACGTGAAGGTCCTGGCGTGTCTGCTGTCGGACCTGCAGGCGGAAGGGCCGTTCGCGCGGATCTTTCGGGGGATGCGCGATCCGGAGCGGCCGGTCGACTGGCTCGGCCGCGGGGAAGACGACGAGCACGGCGAGAAGGACGGCGACGGCGAGTGATCCGGGGCCGGACGTTGACGACCTTGCGCGGTGGCAAGCCAGATTCAGTCCCAGCTGCTCCCGCTCCGGGTCCGGGGCGTTCTGGACCTTTGTCGGGCCTTGGCTTTCGTCTCTGCACCACCTACGTTCGAAGCACGAGAGCAACCGAGCGGCCGGACAGACCGGCTGCGATCCCGGAGCACGATGCAGCTGAACCGCAGCACGGAGGGGTCTGAATGGCCCCGCCGCTGAAGGGCACGATCCACACGCACACGCTCGCCGACGGCACGCGCGCGTTTCACCTGCGCGTGCGGTTCCGCGGCGAGCGGGTGCGGATCGTCCTGCACGAGATGGACGGCTGCCAGTGCGGGTGTGGCGGTAGCTGGGACGCGCCCGCGGCCCGGACCGAGCTGGGCAACATCCAGGCGAAGATTCGGGTCGGTGTCTGGCAGCCGTTCGCACCCGCGCCGTCGGAGCCGTTTGCGGATGGCGGTCCGGTGCCGCTGTTCCGGGACTACGCGGCGTGGTGGCTGGAGGCGAAGATCACGGGGGAGATCGGTGTGCGGCCGATCGCGCGGAGTACCGAGAGCGGGTACCGGGCGCAGCTGCGGCAGCTGGATCGGTTCTTCGGTCGCTTCCCGCTGGACCAGATCGACCGTTCGCGCTGCCAGGCGTTCAAGGGGTTCAAGCTCCAAGAAGCCCGCGAGCTGCGCGACGCGCTGGCGGCCGGCGCCGACATCCGTGACCGCAGCGGCCGACCGGCCAAGCCGCTCGGGCCTGGGTCGATCGCCCGGCTGATCGCCGTCCTCGCGGCGGTGCTGGATGAGGCGATCGAGGACGGCCATATCGTCTCGAACCCGGCGCGTGGTCGTCGGATGAAGGTCCATGTTCCCAAGCCGCGACGGAGCTTCCTCGAAGTCGACGAACTGACGGCGCTGCTCGCCGCCGCGTCGGAACAGGACGGTCTGCTGAGCGTCCCGGTGGACGAGCGGGCGGGGGAGACGGCGCGAGCGGTAGCGGGCCTCTTGGGGCGCGGCCTGCGTCCCGCGCAGATCGCGGAGCGTCTGGGCCTGTCGCGGTCCACGGTGACGTTCCACGCGCAGCGCCTCGGTGCCCGGGTGGTCGGTCGCGGGTATGCGGGGCGGCGGGTGGTGTGCGAGATCCTCGGTCGGACGGGGGTGCGGGCGAGCGAGCTGTGTGCGATGCGGATCGGCCACGTGCGCCTGCACGACCCCGACGGCGCCCGCTTCCGTATCCCGGACTCCAAGACCGAGACCGGTATCCGCGAGGTCCAGATGACCCCGGCGCTGGTCGAGGCGGTCGTGGACCACCTCGACCGTCTGCAGCGCGCCGGCCACGCGACCGGCCCAGACAACTACTTGGTGCAGAGCCGAACTGGCACCCGGATTTCACGCGAGCGGGTTGGCGCGATCGTCAAGCAAGCCGCAGAACGGGCCACCGAACGCCGATCAGCGGAGGGCTTGCCGTCTATGCCGTCGGTCAGCCCGCACAGCCTGCGCCGGACCTACATCTCGATCGCGCTACGCGCCAACCAGTTCGACGTGAAGTGGGTGATGAGCCAGGTCGGCCACGCCGATTCGCGGATGACGATGGACGTCTACGCGCAGCTGGAGCAGCGCGTCGACCGGTCGCACGGGGAGAACTTCGATCGGCTGCTGGCGAGGGTGTGAGAGGCGGCCGCTCGGGAGGTATCGACGGTTTTCGACCCAGGCCAGCGCCGACGACCGAATCAACTGCTTGCGCTGTACGATTCCGCGATGCGGCGTAAACCAGCGGTCCTGACTTGCTCGCTTCTTCTGGGCTCTATCTCGCTGGCGGGATGCGGGGGAGCTGAGGTTCGTCAGCCCGTCGCAAAAAGCACCACCGCGAGTGTTTCCGCGCCGAAGGCCGGCGAAGCTCCTCCGCTTAAGACCGAGCAAGAGGTCTCGATCCGCCTCTTTGACCAGGACACGGGCAATGAACGCGAAGAGCGGGCTACGGCAGCGCTCTCAGTGATCGAGGTTGATCTAGACGCACCTCCGCCGTCTGACCAGTTTCTCAGGCCCACGATCAAGAAGGGCTATCGGATGGCCCGTGCTCGAATCCGAATCGAGAACACGGGTAGCGAGTCAATCGAGCAGCACGCGCTTCGTTACTCGCTCGTGACGGACAAGGGGCGGCGATACCCGATCGTGAAGGAACGCGTCTACTCGGGCCAGGGTGATTGCTGCGGCATCAGCTGGGGGGATCGCCCTTCGACACTCGAGCCTGGCGACGTCGCTCGTGGCTGGTTCCCGTTCCAGATCGATCCGCGGTACCTGCCTACAAAGGTTCGCGCCGACTCTGACATCGGGGATTTCGAAACGACCGAGTGGTCTATCGATTAGCCAGCGAGGCGTCCACCGTTAGGCCAGGAGGCCGAACGCCCCGGGTTCAGTACGGTGTTGCCTTGAGTGGCTTGGGGGAGTGTCGAGCGAGCTATCTAGGTGACGAGGACCCGCACCGACTTTGCCGAACCCGTGTCCGCGTGCGCCCATGTCCAGTCAGGTACTTAACCCTTTTGACGTCCCTCCGGGCCGCGCCCCTGGGTCTTCCCACCTTCCCTTCTCGTCTGACGTGCGTGAGGCTGCCGGCTTTCGGTGGGAATCCGAGATGACGGAACTCGCGAAATCGCGAATCTCCGTTCTGTTGCCGCGCAGCGCCACGGCTCACTTCGTTGTCAGTGAGGTGCCGGCGGCGCGAGGAATCGCCGACCTCGCGGCCATCCGCTTCGACACGAGTGCTATCCGGATGCGACTTGAACGCGGCCTTGGACCTCTCCGCTCACCTATGCGAGTTCGCACGATGTCGCTGTTGCGGACGGACCGAGCGATCCAAGTCAGCACGCTGGCCCAGAAGGTGGGATCACCGGAGAGCTCGTTCGTTAGGTCGACGATTCAGCCCCTTGTGAGTCTGGGCGCTGTGGAGATGTCGTTGAGCAAGGTGCGAGCCACCGGAGCTTGGCGGCCCGTTGGTGCGCACATCACGGCGGTTGAACTCAAGCTGGCGAAATGGCAGTCTGCTCTACGGCAGGCGGACCAGTTTGCGCGTAGTGCTGACCGCGCGTGGGTGGTGCTCGACGTGTCTAGAAGTAGAGCTGCCGTAGCTCAAGCTGGACTGTTCGGCGAGTTTGGAGTCGGCCTCGCCCTGCTAGCGCCAGACGGAGAGCTGACGGTCGTCCAGCGACCCTACGGTCGTCGCCCCGAGCCTTGGTTGCGCGCGATGATGGCAGAAAGGGCTTGGGCGGCCGCCGAGGATGATGTTTCGAGTTTGGGCTCGCCTAGACGAGCGCTCCCCAACTTGTAAGGAATTTCGCATCAGCCTGTTTCGCGAGCGTAGCGGGCAAGCTATTGCGGAACGCTATTGCACCGTCGATGCGTGCCCGAATCGCGATTGCGCGCTGCTGGACTGTCGTGCGCCCAGATAGCGATGCCGCTTCGGCGTTGGCATGGCGTAGTTGGTGTCTCTTCGCCTTGAGGTCCTCCCAGCCCCGCGACGCAACGCCCGCGCAGTCCACGCACGTGCAGGGGATGTAGTTGGCACGCTTCGCAAGATCCTCGTGCACACGCCACGGCACTGCCCGGAGCAATTGAGGCTCGAAGTACCATCTCGTTGGCTCGTCGGGCGAGTTTCCGCCAGCGCGATCGAGCTGGTCGCACCACGTGCCCACGCCGAGGCCAGCGGAGAACCCCCATGCGCCCCAGCCCATCGCTAGCCAGCCGAGCCAGCCTGCCTTGGGTAGGTGGATCCGTATCCCTGAAGTCGAGCAGCTTTCGACCACGTCCTTGAGGCCCCGGACATAGAGCCCCATCGTTACCGGTGGCGCATATCGCTGCGGTGATCGGAATACGAAACCGCTCGGGTTTGCCGCGCACATCTCTGCAATGAGGGTGGCCCTTCTCCGATCGTCACGGAGATACTCTTCGTC
>JBAZOW010000272.1:0-4634 GCA_041648495.1 Patulibacter sp. | reverse complement strand
CTGCGCCACCAACCACGGTCGTGTCTCGAGATCGGCCATCGTCAGGGCTGGGGTGGGGTCGTCCTCGGCGACGGCGAACACCCACCGGTCCTCGAAGATGTCGATGCTCTCCAGGCCTTGGATCCAACCGTGCGGCAGGAAGATGCCGTCCACGTCGTTGGTCAACGAGTTCACGAGCTCCGCGCTGGTGAGCCGACCGGGCTCGATGACGCGAAGGGTGCTGTTCGGCGCGCTCTCGATCTTGCGTCGGCGGATGGTCGGGAGCGCCATCGCCGCGACCACCTCTCCGCAGATCACCGAGATCTGGAAGTCGGCCTCGGAGTCGAAGGCCATGTGGCTGCCGGCTACCCGGTCGACCACTTCCAAGGCCTCGGTGAGGATCGGCCGGAGCTGTTGAGCCAGGAAGGTGAGCTCGTAGCGGTTGTTGTCGTGGCGGACGAGCAGCTCGTCGTCGAAGTGACGGCGCAGACGGGCGAGGGCGGCGCTCATCGCGGGCTGGCTCACGTTGGCGGCAGCGGCGGCGCGCGAGACGTTGCGCTCGCGCAGCAGGCTGTCGAGGGAGCGCAGCAGGTTGAGATCGAGGCGTCGAAGACGCTGACTCTCGGACACAGCCCCTCCAGACGTGATCGCGTACAGCAGCGGAACGTATCAACGACCGACAGCGCCGGGGAATCCTCTGCGAGCGAGCGCGCAACCACGAAGACACCGTGACCTGCGGTTATCCGATCCGCGGATAGTGCGGATCAGCACTCCGATCAGGCAATTGGCGCGAAGGTGTTGCGGGCGTCACACGGGCGAACGGAGAGTGGAGACGTTGTCGGCCTGAAACGTTTCATATCGGCGTGATGCCGTGGGACGTTCACCAAACGAAGGATGCACAATGGTCAGAACGATGAGTCCACGGACGGGTATGTCGAGGGGGGTTCTGGCGTTCGCGCTGTCGTCGGCATTGTCCGTCTCCGCGCTCGCCCCGCTGTCGGCGATGGCGCAGGAGCCGGCCGCCGAGTCGCCGTCGAGGTCGGCTGCCAAGGCCGCACCTGCCGCAGCGAGTGGCCGCGCGGCGACGGTCGACGGTGGCCAGGTTCCGGGGCGTGCTGCGACCGCAGGCCTCCCGCCGGCCGCGACTTCGCCGTTCGCACAACAGCTCGCCGGGACCTATGTGGACCCGGATCGCATCTACAGCACGGACGTGCGGTGGTGGCTCGGTGAAGCCTCGGCGACCGACGAGTCGTTGCTCGAAGAGGTCCAAGCGCTCTACGACGGAGGCTTCCGCGGTGTCGAGCTGTGCATGCAGAGCGACCCGGGTGCACCGGACGCCGACTACGCCTACGGCTCCGAGATGTGGACCCACAAGTGGAACCTGGTCATGAACAAGCTTCTCGACCTGGGCATGAGCGTCTATCTGACGTCCGGGACCAACTGGGCGACGTCGAACGTGCCCGGTCTCGACCCGGCGAGCCAGGCCGCGATGCAGAACCTCACGCTGGGTTCCGGCACCGTGGCGGCGGGGCAGAGCATCTCCAGCCTCGTGGCCCCCGTCTCTGCTTCCCGCAGGGAGGGCGCCCGATTCGTGACGGCGTAACGCGTACCGGGTCACGGCCGGTGACACGGTCGACCCCGCCTCGTTCGTCGACCTCAAGCCGCTCGTCACCCAGGGAGCGGATGCCTGGACCCAGAACCTGACCTGGACCGCTCCGAACGACGGCACGTACCGCGTCTTCGGCCTCTGGACGCAGGGGACCTATCAGACCTCGGCGCCGTCGACGCTGCCCAGCTACGCGACGAACTACTTCGACACGCGTGGTGTCGAGGCGCTGCGGGCGTTCTGGGAGGAGCACTACCTGGCCGACCCTGCCCTGAAGGCCAAGATCGCCGCCGGCGACGTCCAGCTGTTCATGGACTCGCCCGAGATGACCTTCGGGAACGGGTTCACGTGGTGGACCGAGGACATGGTCGCGGAGTTCCGCAAGCGCAAGGGCTACGACATCACGCCGTACCTCTTCCTGATCAGCGGCGTCGAGGCGAGTGTTGCGACGCCGTACCACTCCGTGGGAACGACCGGCACGTACCGGCTGGCGGGGGAGGAGCGTCGTCGCCAGGGGATCGTCAACGACTACCAGGACGTGCTGACGCAGCTGTACCGGGAGCGGATGCTGCAGCCGCTGAAGAAGTGGCTGAACTCCGTGGGCATCAAGACGCGGGCCCAGATCTCCTACGGCAAGCCGCTGGAGATCTCCGAGCCGGCGATGGACGTCGACTTCCCCGAGGCCGAGAACCTCAACCAGAACAACAACGTCGACATCTTCCGGCTCTGGACCGGCGCCGCCAAGCTCGAGAACAAGGTCCTGTCCTCGGAGACGAGCGCGCAGCGCCTCGCCTGGAACTTCACCCGGCAGAAGCACCTGCGTGACGCCTACTCGCTCTACGCCGCTGGGTTCCAGCGCATCATCTGGCACGTGTGGGCGACCGGCTACGGCTACGGCAACTACCAGTGGCCGGGTTACCAGCCCGGCACGTTCAGCGCGAACTGGTTCCACAACTGGGGTACGCGCAACCCGGGCTCCCAGGACTACGACGAGCTCAACGCCCACCTCGGACGAGTCCAGCGGCTCATGCAGACGGGCCAGTCGCGCACCGATGTCGGCTTCATCCACCAGAACTGGACGCAGGGCGTGCGGTCCGGCGGCGGCATCGGCAGCGACAACGCAGCCATGAACTGGCAGCTCGCGCACCAGGGTGTCTACTACCGCTCGACCGAGCTGCAGGACAACGGCTACACGTACGACTATTTCAGCCCGCGGTTCCTCTTCGACGACGACGTCCGTTTCGACGAGAAGACCAAGACGATCGAGAAGGCCGGCTACCAGGCGATCGTCCTCTATCAGAAGTGGCTGGACCTGGAGGGAGCGAAGCGGATCCTCGGCTGGGCCAAGAAGGGCTTGAAGGTCGTCGTCCTCGAGGACGCCGCATCGCGCACGCCCGGCAACGATGGCAAGGACGCCGCGCTCAAGAAGGTCACCGACGAGCTGAAGACCCTGCCGACCGTGCGCCAGGCGACCGTGTACGACGACATCGACTACTTCTCCGCGACCCCGGGTGGCTACGACGACAACGTGCTGGAGAAGCTCCAGGAGCTCGGCGTCGAGCCCTACACGGGCTACCCCGAGCCGAACCTGCAGCTGCTGAACCAGACGCGTGAGGACGCCGAGGGGAACCGGTACGTCTACCTCTACAACTACGGAGACGACGAGTACCACCCGTTCAGCAACCGGCCCGAGATCCGGAACGTGAAGTTCGGGAAGAACATCAAGACCGACGTCGAGGTGGAGGGGCGGTTCGTGCCGTACCGCATCAATGCCTGGAGCGGAGCGGTCACCGAGCTGGCCGACTACCGCTGGGAGGACGGCAAGACCGTCGTTCCGGTCGACCTCGATCAGAACAACGTCGATCTGCTCGCCTTCGAGAAGGTCGACGCGGAGCGGCTCCACGTGGTCGACACAGACGCCGCCTCGGCGTACACGACGGCGGACGGCGTCGCCGTCCGGGCCACCGAGAGCGGCACGGTCTCGACCGAGCTCAGCAACGGCCGGACGTACGCCGACGATGTGAAGGTGCCGGCGTCGTACGACATCACCGACTGGGATCTCACCGTTCAGTCGTGGCGTCCGAGCGCCACGCCCGGCGACCTGGCGCGGACCGAGACGATCGACGGCCTCACCACGGTCAACCGGAAGACCTCCACGGTGAGGACGCCGATCGAGGTCGAGCTCGACACCATGACGACGTGGGACAAGATCCCGGAGGTCGGCAAGGCGGTGTCGGGCGAGGGGCACTACGAGGCGTCGTTCGACTGGGATGCCGACTCGGCCACAGGCGCCTACCTCGACCTGGGTGACACGCTCCAGGAGAGCATGGCGGTCTGGATCAACGGCACCAAGGTCGGCGGCCAGGCGAGCTCGAACCCCACCAAGGCGACGAAGGACGTCGGAGGGGTCGGCAAGCCGACGATCGACGACGGCACCGGCAACCAGGTCCCGCTCGTGGGGCAGGACATCGATTCGGGTGGCATCAGCTGGACGAAGCCCCTCGCGGACGTGAGCGGCTATCTCGTCGACGGCACCAACACCATCGTCATCGAGTACAACTCGGCACTCTCGAACGTGCAGCTCGACCGAGGGATCAACGTCGAGACGCAGAACGTCAACAACTGGTGGAAGAACAACTTCGAGTACCTGTCGTTCGGTCCGGAGCGGGCGAAGCTGGTGCCGTTCGTGGACGTCGAGTACTCCGCGAAGGCGGCCACGCGAGTGAGCGCGGCGCCGGTGAGGAGCACCTACGGTAAGGCGAGCACGATCGTCGTGCGGGTCGCTGGGGACAACCCCTCCGGCACGGTGACCCTGCGCAACGGTGCGAGCGCGGTCGGTAGCGCACCGGTGGTGAACGGCACGGCGAGCATCCGCCTGGCCGGGACGGCGCTGCCGGCCGGGTCCAGGTCCCTGCAGGCGGTGTACGCCGGTGACGCGGCCAACCGGTCGGGCACGGGCCCGGTGGCGGTCACCGTCGCGAAGGCCCGGACCAGGCTGACGGTGAAGGTTGCGCCTACGAAGGTCAAGCCGGGCCGTCACGCGAAGCTG
>JBAZOW010000271.1:0-4635 GCA_041648495.1 Patulibacter sp. | reverse complement strand
GGGGGGTGGCGCCGGTCATGCGAGACGTCGAGGCACTCCCGTCCCGGGCGGGCGCATCGACGGAACGCACGCATGGCGTGCGTGCGGTCGTGTTGCCCGGGTCCCACGTCGGTGGGTCGACCGAATGCATGGGCGGTCCGTCCGGCCGCGGCCGGCGGTCCGTCACCTCACGCCTCGACGCCGGTCGCGCGGTAGAGGCCGGCGGCGTCGCGGTCGAGCCGTCCCGCCGTGCGCAGGCAGGTCAGGTGGGCGTAGATCTCGCCGAGCGCGCCGAGCTGGGTGATCGCGTTCATCTCGGCCCAGGAGACCCGCCACGAGTAGCGCTGCGCCAGCTCCCAGGCCGTCGACGGGCGGCCCTCGGCGACCAGCGACGTGACCGCGGTCAGCCGTCGCTCGCGGGCGGCCCGCAGCTCGTCGACCCGCCCGGACAGGTCGGAGAACGGATCGCCGTGGCCGGGCAGCGCGACGGTCACGTCGAGCTCGCGGACCGCGGACAGCGAGTCCAGGTACGAGGTCAGCGGGTCCGGCTCGGAGCCCGGCAGGCACGAGACGTTGGGGTTGATCGCCGGCAGCACGTGGTCCCCGGCGAAGAGGATCCCGCGGGCGCGGTCGACGAAGACGACGTGCCCGGCCGAGTGGCCGGGGGTCAGGATCGTCTCGACCTCTCCCTCCCGCAACGCGGACCGGAAGTCGGCCGTGATCCGGTGGTCGGGGGCGACGTCGATCGCGTCGCCGCGCATCTGGTGCGCGCGACGCAGCAGCTCGGGGCGCGGCTCCGCCGGCGCGCCGAGCTCGTCGAGCCAGCGGTCCCAGTCGGCGTCCCACTGGGCGGACGAGATGTGGCCGCGCTGGACGATCGCCAGGTCGGCATCGTGCAGCGCGACCGGGGTGTCGTGACGGGCCCGCAGCGTCGGCACCAGGCCGCAGTGGTCCCAGTGCCCGTGGGTCAGCAGGATCCGGCTGACGTCGGCGGTGGTCGCGTCCAACTCGTCGAGGGCGTCGTCGAGTCGGGCGATCGAGCGCTCCCCGGGGATCCCCGCGTCGATCAGTGCGAGACCCTCGTCGGCCTCGATCAGGTAGGCGTTGGTGCTGCCGCCGAACGTGGCGTCGGCCTGGAACTTGACCCGCCAGGTCCCCGGCGCGACCGGCTCGGCGATCGAGCCGTCCGGGGGTGAACCTGGTTTGGTGAGGGACATCAAGCGGACGCTACCATGCCGTACCGTCCGGTTGGTATGGTGAGGCTTCCGGGGGCGTGGGAGACGCTCCGCGGGTCGTTCGCAACCGCAAGTGGGGAGAGCAGCATGAGTTCGCCGGTGATCATCAACGGGCCCCACGGAGCCGAGCGCCTGCGCTTCGGCGTGCTGCTGGACCACCAGTACTCCAAGCGCGACACGGTCAGCCTGGGAGACCGGGTCGCCGAGCTGATCGACACCGCGCAGGCCACGCGCGACCTCGGCTACGACTCGCTGTTCGTGCTCCACCACTACATCGCGCCGCTGCGCACGCTGCAGCCGCTGGCGCTGCTCTCGCACCTGCTCCAGCACACCGGCCGGATGCAGGTCGGCACCGGGATCCTGATCCTGCCGATGATCCACCCGGTCCACTACGCCGAGGAGCTGGCAACGATCGACCAGCTCTCGGGCGGCCGCCTGGTGCTCGGGGTCGGCGCGGGCTACCGCGACACCGAGTTCGACGCCTTCGGGATCGACCGCACGCACCGGCTCGGCCGACTCTGGGAGGGCCTGGAGATCATCGAGCGGCTGTGGTCGGGCGAGAGCCTGACCTTCCAGGGCAAGCACTTCCAACTCGAGGACGTCGAGTGCAGCGTGCTCCCCGCCCAGCAGCCGCGGCCGCCGATCTGGGTCGGATCCGGCGGGCCGAAGACGATCCAGAAGATCGGCGAGAAGGGCTACTCGTGGGTCGTGTCCAGCAGCGCCAAGGCGCGCTGGGCCAAGGGCAACCTGGCGTCGCACCTGGAGCAGCGCGCCGCCGCCGGGTTCACCGGGCCACACACCGCGGCGCTGCACCGCGACCTCTGGCTCGGCGACGACGAGCAGTCGGCGTTCGACGAGGTCAAGGAGCACGTCAGCGCCTCCGCCCGCGAGTACGCCGGCTTCGGGATGGACTGGCTGCAGGCCGACTTCGAGGACCGCTCGCTGAAGGCCGGGCTGTTCGGCAGCCCCGAGGAGGTCGCCGCCCAGATCCGCGACTACGCCGAGGCCGGCTTCGACCACTTCGTCTTCCGCGTGCAGTGGCTCGGCCTGCCGGTCGAGCGCTCGATCGCGATGCTCCAGCGGTTCCAGGACGAGGTCGTCCCGCTGCTCGCGTCGTCGCCGATCGACGTCACGATCGGATGAGCGTCGGCCCGATCCACCACGCGGTGCTGAGCGTCGCGGACCTCGACCGCAGCGTCGCCTTCTACCGCGACCTGCTCGGGTTCCGGGTCAGCGTCTCGGGGTCGTTCGGGGACGACGAGCACGTGCGCTCGCTGCGCCTGCCCGCCGGCACCGGCGGCCGCAGCGCGAGCCTGCACCCGAAGGGCGCCCCGGCGGGGATCGTCGAGCTGGTCGAGTGGGAGGTTCCGGGAGGCGTGCCGTCGACCGGGCCGAAGCGTCCCGGAGACGTGCCGGGCGTCAGCATGCTGGCGTTCGAGGTGCCGGAGGACGAGCTGGCCCCGCTGCGCGAGCGGCTGCTGGCCGCCGACGTGCCGGTCTACACCGAGCCGGTCGCGCACGAGATCGCGGGCTACGGCCGGATCAGCTGGTTCGCCTGCGAGGACCCCGACGGGATGGTGCTCGAGATGCTGGCGCTGCCGTCGGCCGACGAGGCGCGGCGGGCGCGGGCGGACGCGAAGGCCTGAGATGGCGACGCTGAACGTCAGTCGGGTCCTGCGCCACGGGCGCGACCGGCATCCGGACCGCGAGGCGCTGGTCGGCCGCGACGTGCGGCTGAGCTACGCACAGGCCGACGACGCGGTCGACGCGACCGCGGCCGCGCTGCTCGGGCTCGGTGTCGGGGACGGCGACCGGGTGGCCGTGCTCGGCTGGAACTCCGTCGCCTTCCTGGTCGCGACCCTGGCGATCGCCCGGATCGGCGCCACCGTCGTGCCGCTCAACGTGCGGCTGAGCGCGCTCGAGCTGTCGCGGCAGCTGGACGTCACCGACGCGCGGCTGCTGCTGACCGACGACGAGAACCGCGAGCGGGCGGTCGCGGCGGCCGAGACATCGGACGCGGCCCCGCGTGTGGTCGGGCTGGGCCGGACCGGCCGGGAGCAGTTGGCCGGGCAGGGGCCGGTCAACGACTCCCGGGAGCCGTCGCCGACGCCGGGCGACCGCCTGCCCCCGCTCGAGGCTCGCCCTGTCGAGCGCATCGCCGATGCGCCGAAGGGCGCCGACGACCCGCAGCGGATCCTCTTTACGTCGGGCAGCTCCGGCCACCCGAAGGCCGTGCTGATCACCCACGGCAACGTCTGGTTCGGCGCCTACACGATGCGCACCGAGCTGGACCTGGCCGGCGACGACCGGGTGCTGGTCGCCCCGCCGCTGTTCCACACCGGGGGAATGGACCTGCCGGGCCTGTCCGCGCTGTTCTTCGGTGCGACCCTGGTCGTGGCCGAGCGGTTCCGCGCCCCGCTGATGCTCGAGTTGATGGTCCGCGAGCGGATCACCGGCATGTCGACGATCCCGCCGGTGGTCGCCGCGATGCTCGGCGAGGACGCCCCGGCCGACGCCGCGGCGTCGCTGCGCTGGATCGTCACCGGCGGCTGCACGCCGGGCCTGCTCGACCAGATGCAGGAGGCCTTCCCGGGGGTCCGGATCGTCAACGGCTACGGGATGACCGAGACGCTTGCCGGCATGGCGTTCAACGGTCCGGCGACGATCCGCAGCCACGCGCAGACGACCGGCACGCCGGTCCGGGTGATGGACGTGCGGATCCGGCGCGAGGACGGATCGCCCGCCCGGATCCAGGAGCCGGGGGAGGTGGTGGCGACGGGGCTCAAGCTCACCGCCGGGTACCTCGGCCCGGACGGGGACGTGGTCGCGCACCCCGAGGGCTGGATCCGCACCGGCGACGTGGCCACGGTGGACGCCGAGGGCTTCCTGACCTACGTCGGACGGCAGAAGGCGATGATCAAGCCGGGCGGCGAGAACGTCGCGCTCGAGGAGGTCGAGCGCGTGGTCGCCGAGCACCCCGATGTGCTCGAGGCCTGCGCGATCGGGATCCCCGATCCGCGCTGGGGCGAGGTGCCGAAGGCCTTCGTGCTGCCGCGCGCCGAGGCCCGTCCGAGCGCCGAGGAACTGGCGGCGTTCTGCGGCGGGCGGCTCGCCCGCTACAAGATCCCCAAGGCCTGGGAGCTGGTCGACGAACTGCCGCGGACCGGCAGCGGCAAGGTCGCCCGCAGCGAGCTGGAGGCGCGGGAGCGGTCCCGTCCCGCCACGACGTCGAAGACCCCCACGGCGGAGTCCCCGTCCGAGGCTGCCACGGCGTCGACGACGCCCACGGCCGAGTCCCCGACGGTCCGTCCCACCACCGGAGCCGTCCGATGACCACGACGCTTGCGCCCCGTGCGCCGTCCCGCGTTCCCAGCCTGGGCTGGATCCTGGCCTGGAACGCTGCGCGCCGGCCGGACGCCCT
>JBAZOW010000270.1:0-4637 GCA_041648495.1 Patulibacter sp. | reverse complement strand
CGGACCTCGCCGACCTCCGCGGCGACGGCGATCCGCACGTCGACCTTGGTCAGCGGCAGCGGGTGCGCCAGCGGGACCAGCTCCGGCACGCGCTTGGCGGCCATGATCCCCGCCAGCCGGGCCGTGCCGAGCACGTCGCCCTTCGGCAGGTCGCCCCGGGCGACCAGCGCCGCGGTCTCGGGCGCCATCGTGACCAACGCGGCAGCGACCGCCCGGCGCGCGGTGACCGGCTTGCCCCCGACGTCGACCATCGTCGCGCCGCCGTCCGGGCGCAGGTGCGGCAGCACGCCGCCGGGACGGCCCAGCTCGGCGTCGGTCGGGGGAGCGGGCGACTCGGCGGCCGAAGACGCCGGGGCGTCGGCGGCGGGCGTGATGCCCGGAACGGCGGCGGGCGGCGCGTCGGCGGCGATCCCGACGGTCGCGCCGGGCTCCCGCGCGGCGTCGGTCGGCACCGAGCCTGCGACCCATTCCCGCCGCTCACCCTCGACCTCCTGCTTCCAGATCGGCGCCTGGGCCTTGATCCGGTCGAGCGCCTCGCGGGCGGCGGCGAACGCCTCGCCGCGGTGCGGGGTCGAGACGGCGACGACGACCGCCGCCTCGGGCCACGGCACCGGACCGACCCGGTGCTCGGCGGCAATCGCGCACGCCCCGTGCGTCGTGGCGACGTCGCGGAGGATCGCGGCGATCCGCTCGCGCGCCATCTGCTCGTGCGCCTCGTAGTCCAGCTGCGGGACGTCGCGCGGGGTCCCGCAGAAGGTCACGATCGCCCCGGCCCGGCGGTCGACGACCAGCGCATAGAGCGCCGCCTGGTCGAGCGGCGCGGCGCGGACCTCGGCGTGGACCAGCCGCACGCCGTCCGGCTCCTGCCCGCCGCTGACCGGCGGGATCAGCGCCAGCTCGTCGCCGGACGCCAGCGTCCGGTCCCCGGGGCCGTACTCGCGGTTGACGGCCAGCGCGACCTGGTCGAGCGCGCACGGCGGCTCCCGGTCGAGCGTCGCCCAGGTCGCCGTCCAGGCGTCGGACGCCGTCGCGCCAGGCGGCAGCGTCACGGTCAACCCGGTCGTGCCCGCCGCCTCGCGGAGGACCGCGAACAGCCGCACCTGGATCTCGATAGACGTGCTGGTCACCGCTCGATCATCCCCCACCCCGTCGTGCCGCACGGTCGCCGTCACGGCAGACCCGGTGCGGGCCGTGACGGCCCCGGCGATCGACGTAGCCCGCCGCCCGTTCGGGTCCGTGCCCGTCGTGACGCCCAGGCTCACCACGGCGCCGAGGTCCCCGGAATCGGCACGAGCCGGACCGTCGTCCCGGCCGGCAGCGGTCCGTCGCCGGCCGGCAGCAGGGCCAAGACCTCGCCGTCGGCCAGCGGCCGCAGCCGGTGCGAGTGCTGCGGGCCGAGCGGGCGGACCCCCAGCGTGCCGTCGTCGGTGACGTGCAACCGGGCCCGTAGCGCGCGGGTCCGGCGGCCGTCGGGGCGGGTGTCCTCGGCCAACCGGCCGACGGTCGTCGGCGCGTCCGGGCGGCCGAGCATCGCCCGCAGCGCCGAGGCGACGAACAGGCACGCCGTGACGTAGGCCGACGCCGGATTGCCCGGCAGGCCGAAGATCACCCGGCGGCGCCCCGCGACGTTCGCCTCGCCGATCCAGGTCGGCTTGCCCGGTTGCAGGTCGACCCCGAAGACCGCCTCGGTCGCCCCCAGCGCGTCGAGCGCCGGACGCACGTGGTCGTGGCGTCCGACCGAGACCCCGCCGCAGCTGACGATCACGTCCCCGGCCGCTGCGGCGAACGCGTCGATCGTGGCCTGGCGGTCGTCGCCGACCCGAACCACGTCGACCGCTCCGGCCCCCGCCGCGCGGAGCAGCGCGGGCAGCGCGGTGCCGTGGACGTCGTGGACCTCGCCGTCGGCCAGCGGACCGCCGCCGACCCGGACCTCGTCGCCCGTCGCGATCACCGTCACCGACGGCGCGCGGCGGACCGCGACCGTGGTCACGCCGAGCCCGGCGAGCAGCGCCAGCCGTCCCGGGTGCAGCAACTCCCCCGCCGCGACCGCGCGGTCGCCCGCCGTGACGTCCTCGCCGGCGGGTCGCACGTCGTGACCGGGATCGACCGCCACCCGCACCGCCACGCCCGCCCCGCCGTCGGCGTCGGTCCGCTCGTCGGTGTCCTCGACCCGGATCACCGCGTCGGCCCCGGCCGGCATCCGCGCGCCGGTGCTGATCCGCGTCGCCTCGCCCGGCCCGACCACCGCCGCGGACGGGTGCCCGGCCCGCGACTCCTCGACCAGCCGCAGAACGACCGGGGCGTCGGCCGACGCACCGGCGGTGTCGGCCGCGCGGACCGCGTAGCCGTCCATCGCGGAGCCGTCGAACGGGGGCAGCGAGATCGGGACCGCGACGTCCTCGGCGACCACGCGGCCCGCCGCGTCGGCGAGCGGCACGGTCTCGGTCGCCGCCGGCAGGGCGGCGCCGAGCGCGATCGCGGTCCGCAACGTGTCGGCGTAGCTGGTCAACGGCATGGGCTGGATCCTCGTCGTTGGAACGGCATCGCCGCGCCACGCGTCAGACTGACCGCGTGTCGTCCGCCCGCACCGTCGCGATCCTGGCCGGCGGTCGCAGCCGCCGGATGGGCACCGCGAAGGCGGGGGTGCTGCTCGACGGGCGACCGCTGCTCGACCACGTCGCCGACGCGGCGCGGGCCGCCGGGCTGACGCCGGTGGTCGTGGCCAAGCGGGCCAGCGTGCTGCCCTCGGGCGACGCCCCCCGGTGGGACGAGCCGGACGAGCCGCGTCATCCGCTGACCGGCGTCGCCGCCGCGCTGCGCCGGGCCGATGCCCCGATCGTCGTCGTACCGGTCGACCTGCCGCACGTCGCTCCCGGTCTGTTGGCCGCGCTCGCCGCCCACCCCGCGCGACTGGCCGTCGTCGAAGCCGCCGGACGGCTGCACCCGCTGCTGGGACGGTTCGATCCCGCCGACGCCGACGCATTGGAGGACGCCGCTCGCGCGGGCGCGCCGGTCGTCCGCACCGTGCTCGACCTCGGCGCGGTCCGGGTCGGCGACGACGACGTCGCCCGCCACGGCGATCCGGCGCGGATGCTGTGGAACGTCAACCGCCCCGAGGACCTGCGCGAGGCGTGACGGGGAAGCCGGCACCCGGGTCCGCCGCACCCCGGGGGTCCGGTCGATCACCGTCCCGACGCGGCGAGCCGGACCAGTCGGAGCGACCTCAGTCCGCGGCGTGCAGCCGCGGGTCGGCCTCGACCAGCGCCAGCAGCTCGGCGACCGGTCGGCCGCTGCGTCCCGCCAGAAAGCAGGCCAGCGGCGCGGTCGGACGGACCGCCCGGTGGGCGGCGTGGCGGGCCAGGTCGAGCAGCTGCGCAACCTCGTCGTCGCTCGGCGCCGCCGTGCCGGTGGCGTCGGCGAAGGCCGCCAGCCAGCCCTCGAGGGTCGTCGTGTCGTGCGCGTCGGCCATCGCCGCACCGTAGCGCCGCGCCGGACGATGCGGGACCCGCGCCGCACCGGCTCAACCGCCGATCGCGCTCATCGAGCGGGCCGGCGGGCGGAAGCCCGGGCGGTGGATCTCGTGGCCCCACTGCTTGTCGGCGACCGCGCCGGTGACCAGCGCCGCGAGCCGCGCGTCGTCGACGCCGTCGCGCAGCGGCGTCCGCAGGTCGGTCTCGCCGTGGGCGAAGAGGCAGGTCCGCAGCTGGCCGTCGGCGGTCAGCCGCAGCCGGTCGCAGTCCGCGCAGAACGGCTCGCTGACCGACGCGATGAACCCGACCTCACCGCCACCGTCGGCGAACCGGAAGACCGTGGCGGTCGAGGACGGCGCGCGCTCGAGCGGCGCGATCGGCCAGCGCTCGGCGATGATCGCCCGCAGCTCCTCCGCGGTCAGCACGTCCGTCGGCTGCCAGCGGTGCCCGGCGTCCAGCGGCATCACCTCGATGAACCGCAGCTGCAGGTCCTGAGCCCGTGCGAAGGCGACGAGGTCGATCGCTTCGTGCTCCGTGACGCCGCGCATCGCGACCGCGTTGATCTTGACCTGCTCGATCCCGGGCGTCGCCTGCGCGGCGGCGATCCCCTCGAGCACCTTCGGCAGCAGGTCACGCCGCGTCAGCTCCGCGAACCGCTGAGGATCGACGCTGTCCATCGAGACGTTGATCCGCGAGACCCCCGCCGCGGCGAGCGCGGCCACGTGGCGGGCCAGCAGCACGCCGTTGGTGGTCAGCGAGATCTCCTCGATCCCGGCGATCGCCGCGATCCGCTCGACCAACCCCGCCAGCTTGGGGCGGACCAGCGGCTCACCGCCGGTGATCCGGACCGTCTGGACCCCGAGCCGCGCCAGCAGCGAGACGATCCGCACCAGCTCGTCGTCGTCGAGCCGCTGGTCGCGCGGCAGCCAGGCGACCTGCTCGTCCGGCAGGCAGTAGCGACAGCGCAGGTTGCAGACGTCGGTCACCGAGACCCGCAGGTCGCGGGCGACCCGGCCGTAGCCGTCGACCAACGGCGCCGCGGCGACCGCGGACGATGCGCTGCCCGCCGCCGGAATCCGGGCGTCAGCCATGCCGCAGTCCCGTGGCGATGATCGGTGCGGTAGGCATCCCCATCGAGGCTAGCGGTCCACGCCCCGAGGTCCGCAC
>JBAZOW010000269.1:0-4671 GCA_041648495.1 Patulibacter sp. | reverse complement strand
AGGCTGGTGATCGTGCCGTCGGCGGGGGCGCGCAGTCGGGTCGCGGCCAGCGCCTCCTGGGCGTCGGTCAGGTCCAGCTCGGCAACGGCGAGTGCGGCGGTCGCGGCGGCGACCGACTGCGTAGCGGCGCCCGCACCGGACCCGCTGCCGCCCGCGGCCCCACCACCACCACCGGCGGCGCTGCTCGACGCCGTACCGCTGGCGGACCCCGGCGGCGTCGCGCCGTTCGTACCGCTCGTCGAGGGGACGGCGCCTGCGCTTCCCGAGCCGGGCTTGTCGCCGCTCTCGTTCCCGGAAGCCGCCCCTCCGCCGTCCGCCGCGGCGGGAGCTTCGGCCGTGGTCGTGGGGGTGGGTACGGTCGACGGCTGGGCGTCGGACGCGTCGTCGGCGGCTTCCGGCGCGGGGGTGGTCGTGGTCGGCTCGGCGGTCGTCGTCGTCGGGGCGGGCGCCGCCGGGGTCGTCGCGGTGGTCGTGGCGATCGACCGGGTCACGGCTGAGGACGTCGGCACGTACTCCGCCGTGGTCAGGATCGCGGCGGAGTCGGCGTCGCTGCTCGCCCCGCTGACGGTGCTGCCGGACTCGGCCTGCTCCAGCGCCTCCTCGGCCTGCTCGACGGCGGCTTCGGCCTGGGCGACGGCGACCCGTTGGCGGGCGTCCTTGAGGCGGGCGATCAGCTCGCCCGCCTCGACCTCGTCGCCTTCCTCGACGTAGATCTTCTCGACGGTTCCCGAGGTCTCGAAGTCGAGCTCGTAGGCCTCGGCCGGCACGAGGTTGCCGCTGGCCGTCGCGGTCTGCTGGACCACCGCCTTGCGGGCGGTCGCTGTTCGACTGTCGGCGGCGCGGCCGGAGGCGTCGCTGCCGACCGAGGTTGCGGCGACGACCACGGTGGCGACGGCGAGGACCGACGCCCCAATCGTCGCGGGCGATCGGAGTGGTGCGAGACGGCGAGAACGGGAGCTTCCGGCGGACACGCGAAGCACGCTGCCCGGCCCGTGCGAGAGCAGCCCGTGAACTTCCTGAGAGGACCCTGAGAATCTGCCGCTTTGCGGGCCAAACCGCGGATCGGCGGTCGACGGCTCAGGCCCTGGGTCGACGGACAGACTCAGTACGCGGCGGGCCAGGCCCTACCCACGACAGAACAGACGCTGTCCAAATCAGGACAGGGTACGTCCGAGATCGTCACTTTTCGGCAGAATCGACGCTGTGAGCGCCGAACGTCCCACCACCAGTGACGAGATCCGCGAGACGTTCCTGCGGTTCTTCGAGGCCAACGGACACCGGCGGCTCGCCTCCGCGTCGCTCGTGCCCGCGGCCAACGACCCGTCGGCGCTGTTCACCGTCGCGGGGATGCACCCGCTCAAGCCGTACTTCCTCGGCACCGAGCAGCCGCCCGCGCCGACGGTCACCGACAGCCAGAAGTGCTTCCGCACCGAGGACCTCGAGAACGTCGGCGTCACCGCGCGCCACCTGACGTTCTTCGAGATGCTCGGCAACTTCTCGTTCGGCGACTACTTCAAGCAGGAAGCCACCGGGTTCGCCTGGGACCTGACGCTGAACGGCTTCGGGTTCGACCCGGACAAGGTCTGGGTCACGGTCTTCGGCGGCGACGAGGGGCTCGGCCTCGGACCCGACGAGGAGACCATCGACCACTGGCTCGCGCACGGCGTCTCGCGCGACCGGATCGTGCTGCTCGGCAAGGAGGACAACTTCTGGTCCGCCGGCCCGGTCGGCCCGTGTGGTCCCTGCACCGAGCTGTACCTGGACCGCGGCCCGGAGTACGGCGCGGGGGACAAGCCCGGCGACCCGGACTCCGACGACCGGTTCCTGGAGTTCTGGAACGTCGTGATGATGCAGTTCAACCGCGACGAGGCGGGCGTCCTGACGCCGCTGCCGAAGCAGAACATCGACACCGGCATGGGCCTCAACCGGATGGCGATGCTGCTGCAGGACAAGCAGACGATCTTCGAGACCGACCAGTTCGCGCCGCTGATCGCGCTTGGCGAGCAGCTGTCCGGCAAGACCTACGAGTCCGGCGACGCCGACGTCGACCGCGCGCTGCGGATCCTCGCCGACCACGCGCGGGGCACGACCTTCCTGACCTCCGACGGCGTGGTCCCGTCCAACGAGGGCCGCGGCTACGTCCTGCGCCGCGTCATGCGCCGAGCGATCCTCCAGGCTCGCCGGATCGGGATCGAGGGCGAGGTCCTGCCGAAGTACCTCGACGTCGTGCTCGAGACGATGGGCGACGCCTACCCCGACCTGCGCGTCCGCCGCGACGAGATCCTGACCTGGATCCGCGCCGAGGAGGAGGGCTTCGGCCGCACGCTGGCGCAGGGCTCGGCCCGCCTGGACCAGATCCTCGCCGCCGGTGAGCTGACCGGCGCGGACGCCTTCGAGCTGCACGACACCTTCGGCTTCCCGGTCGAGCTGACCGCCGAGATCGCCGCCGAGCGCGGCGTGGACTGGAACGGCCAGGACGAGTTCGACGCCAAGATGGCGGCCCAGCGCGAGCGCTCCCGCGCCGCGTCCCGTCTGGGGGACCACGGGGGCGCCGCCGCCGGGTCGATCGCCGCCGAGGTCGCGCCAGAGCCGACGCAGTTCACCGGCTACGCCACGCTGGAGCAGCACACGACCGTCGCCGGCGTGCTCGAGCGCGACGGCAAGACCTTCGTCAAGCTCGCCGAGTCGCCGTTCTACGCGGCCGGCGGTGGGCAGGTCTCCGACGCGGGGACGATCACGCTGGAGGAGAGCGACGGCCGGCTGACGGTCGCGGCGATCGTCCGTGCCGGAGAGGACCAGGCGATCGTGGTCGACGGCGACACCGCCGTCAGCGCGGGGCAGCGGGTCGTGGCCCAGGTCGACGCGACCGCCCGTCACGCGACCGAGTGCAACCACACCGCGACGCACCTGCTGCACGCGGCGCTGCGCGAGCGGCTGGGAGACCACGTCCACCAGGCCGGATCGGCGGTCCGGCCCGACAAGCTGCGGTTCGACTTCAGCCACCCCTCCAAGCTCGATCCCGAGGACGTCCGCTGGGTCGAGGACCGGGTCAACGGCCAGATCCTCGCCAACCAGCCGGTGCGCGCACTGAGCATGCCGATCGCCGAGGCCAAGGCGCTCGGCGCGCAGGCGCTGTTCGGCGAGAAGTACGGCGACATCGTGCGGATGGTCGAGATCGGCGACGGCGACTTCAGCCGCGAGCTGTGCGGCGGCACGCACGTCCGCTCGACCGCGGAGATCGGGGTCTTCCGGATCACCAGCGAGGGCTCCAGCGCCGCCAACGTCCGGCGGATCGAGGCGATCACCGGTCCGGTCGCGATCCAGCAGCTGCTCAGCTACGGGCGCACCCTGGAAGCGGCCGCCGCGGCGGCTAAGGTCTCGGTCGATCAGGTCCCCGAGCGGATCGTCGCGCTGCGCGACCAGGCCAAGGCCGCGGCGGCCCAGAGCAGCGGTGCCGGTGTCGACGAGGTCGCGATCGCGGGGACCGCCAAGACGATCGGCGACGTTCCCGTGGTCGTCGCGCGATTGGCCGATGGGGTCGCCTCGAAGGACCTGCCGACGATCGCGGACCGGATCAAGGGCAAGCTCGGGGCGCCGGGGGTCGTGGTGCTCGCCGCGCCCGCGGACGGCAAGGTCGGACTGATCGTCGCCGTCTCACCGGAGATCGTCGCGCGCGGCGTCAAGGCCGGCGATGTCGTCAAGGCCGCCGCGGCCTCGGTCGGCGGTGGTGGCGGCGGGAAGCCGACGATGGCCCAGGCCGGCGGTCGTGATCCCGAGAAGACCGACGATGCGCTGCACGTCGCCGAGAACGCGATCACGGTGGCGCTGACCGGACTGTGAGCGTTCCCGGCCGGCAGCTGCGCGTGATCGGGGCAGTCTCGGAAACCGTTGTAGCCCTCGTCTCGATCGAGGCGTCGCTTTGCGCGTGATCGCCCTCGACTACGGCTCGGCCCGGACCGGCGTCGCGATCAGCGACCCGACGGGCACGATCGCCACGCCGCACCCCGCGGTGCTGCGCGCGGGATCGCGCAAGGGACGACGCGAGCTGCTGCGGCTGATCGCCGACATGGGAGCCGATCGGGTGCTCGTCGGTCTTCCGGTCGGTCTGCAGGGCCACGACACCGATCAGACGCGCGAGTGCCGGGCCTTTGCGGCGACGCTCGCCGACGCGCTCGGCCCGGACGTGCCGGTCGAGCTGTACGACGAGCGCTTCACGACCCGGATGGCGCAGCAGAGCGGGGGCGTGGAGAGCGACGAGGACTCGCGAGCGGCCGCCATCCTGCTCGAGGAGTGGTTGCGGCACCGTTGAGCGCCGCCGCCGAACCCCGGTGGCGGTGCACGGTCGGGGCCGCTCGTCTAGCGTTCCTCGGATGGCGACCCGGGATGAGGCCACGCGGTGAGTCCCCGCGGGCGGAAGAGCAGCGGGCCGCGGTCTGAGGACGAGCGCCAACGCGCTCGCCTGGAGCGGGAGCAGCGTCGCGCCCAGCGCGAGGGTCGTCCGGTCCCGCGCGATCTCGACGAGGTCGCCGCCGCGGAGCCCGAGCGCCCCGCGATCGACGTGCTGCCCAGCGCCTCGTACGACGATCCGCAGCCGCCGCATGCGTCCGCTGCGGACCCGTCCGCCGAACCGCCGGTCGATCCGCCGACCACGCCGAGCTGGCCGACCGAGCC
>JBAZOW010000268.1:0-4729 GCA_041648495.1 Patulibacter sp. | reverse complement strand
GGGTGACCAGGACCATCCGCACCGTGTTGGTGAACGGATCGACGTTCTCGTCCCAGACGCGTTCCAGCAGCTGCTCCGCGGTGACGACCTGGCCGTCGGCGGCCATCAGCTCCTGCAGCACGCCGAACTCCTTCGGCGAGAGGTCGAGCGGCTCGCCGTCGCGGGTCGCCTCGTGGCGGGCCGGGTCGAGCGTGATGTCGCCGTGCTCGAGCACGCTCGGGCGGACCCGTCCGCTGCGCCGCCCGAGGGCCGATACGCGCGCCGCCAGCTCGGCGAAGCGGAACGGCTTGGTCAGGTAGTCGTCGGCCCCGAGCGCCAAGCCGTCGACCATCTCGTCGAGCGAGGAGGCCGCGGTCAGCATCAGGATCTTGGTCTCGGGCTGCTCGGCGTTGAGCGTGCGGCAGACCTCGTCGCCGTGGAGCTTCGGCAGGTCGCGGTCGAGCACGACGACGTCGTACGGGTGGACGCGGGCCTTGTAGAGCGCGGCCTCGCCGTCCTCGGCGATGTCCACGGCGATCCCGTCGCGACGGAGGCCGCGGGCGATCGCCTCGGCGACCCGGCCGTGGTCCTCGGCCACCAGGACGCGCATCTCAGCGCCCGCTCGCGGAGCGGAGACCGCGCGGCGGGGTCATCAGACCTCGGGCGGTGCGGGGGCCGTCGGCTTCTTGTCGGGGTCGCAGTTGACCTGCTGCATCAGCGGCTCGGCCTGCTGGCGCTCCCGTTCGACGGTCTCCTGGGCGGTCCGCAGCTGCGGCTCCGCGCTCGAGAGTCCGGTCAGACCGAACCCGAGCAGCCCGACGCCCATCGTGCCCGTGAGAAGGAGGGGGAGTGTGCGACGGAGGATCATCGGTACTTGTAGCCAATCGTACGACTCTCAGCCCAGAGTAAACACCGGCTGGGAGCTTCCGTAGGAATCTCGGCACGATCGTGCGCGATTCCTCCACGAAGAGCGTCACGCTCGCCCCCCGCCAGCGTCCGGCCGCGCGCGTCAGATCACGCGCCCGGTCGCGGCGAGCGATCCACCGACGCCGCCGATCAGCAGCAGCAGCGCGGCGCCGACCGCGAAGACCGTGGTCTGCTCCTTGCCGGGCTCGGTCGCGACCTCGCTGCCGAGGTCGCGGTAGACGGCTTCCAGCGACGCCGCGTCGGGCGCGTCGGAGTACGTGCCGCCGGAGAGCTCGGCGATCTTGCGTAGCGTGTCGCGGTCGGGCGGGACGGGCTCGGTCTTCGTCCGGCCCTGGTCGTCGGTCGAGGTCAGCGTGCCGTCGTCGGTGCCGAGCGCGATCGTGAAGATCCGCACGCCGAGCCGGCCCGCCTCCTCGGCGACCGGGATCGGATCGCTGCCGCGGACGGACTCGCCGTCGGACAGCAGCACGATCGCCGCCGGGGTCTGGCTGCCGCGCTCGCCCTGGGGCCGCAGCGTGCGCAGCGCGGCCGACAGCGCGTCGCCGGCGGCGGTGCTGCCCAGGCCCTCCAGGCCGCTGATCGCCCGGCGGACCGGCTCACGATCGGTCGTCGGCGGAGCGAGCAGCTTGACCTTGTGACTGAAGCCCATCGCGCCGATCCGGATCTGCGGCGGCACGTCGTCGACGAACGAGATCGCCGCGGCCTTTGCGGCCTCCATCCGCGACGGCGCGACGTCGGTCGAGCGCATCGATCCGGAGGTGTCGGTCACCATCATCACGGTCGCCTTCTCGACCGGGATCGCGACGGTCCGCTCGGGACGGGCGATCGCGATCACCAGGGCGCCGAGCGCCAGCACGATCCCGATCGGGGCGACGTGACGCCGCCAACCGGCACGGCGGGGCAGCACCGCGGCCATCAGGGCGGGCGTGGCGAAGGCGTTGCCACTGGTCGCCCGCCGCCGCTCGATCACCACGTAGGCGACCACGGCGACGGGAATCAGCAGCAGGCCGAGCAGGAACAGCGGGGCGGCGAAGCTCACGGAATCGAGGGTCCGGGGGTGGGGGTCAGGGCTGGCGGGGCGAGCGCGGCGACAGCGGGTTGCTGGGGTCGCTCGGGGTGCTCGGGTCCGTCGGGTCCGTCGGGTCGCTCGGGCTGCCGGGACTTCCCGGGCTCCCGGGGGTCGGCGTGGTGGTCGTGCCGCCGGACGACGCGGTGGTCGGACGGTTGCCGAGCGTGACCTTCAGCGTCTGGCGCTGGCCGTTGCGCTGGACCTCGACGTCGACCACGTCGCCGGGCTTGTGCTCGTTGACGGCCCGCGAAACGTCGTCGGGGTCGTTGATCTTCTTGCCGGCGATCGCGACGATCACGTCGCCGTTGGGGGTCTGACCCGCCGTCGGCTGGCCGGTGACCGAGCGCATCCCGGCGCGGGCGGCGGGACCGCCCGGCGTCACCACCCCGACGGCGGCCCCTTCGACGCCGGCGATCTTGCCCATCTGGATCCCCAGGTAGGCGTGCTCGATCTTCTTGCCCGTGGCGATCGTCGGCACGACCTTCTTGACGGTGTTCGACGGGACGGCGAAGCCGATGCCGACGCTGCCGCCGCCCATCCCCGTCGTGGCGATCTGCGAGTTGACGCCGACGACGCGGCCCTTCATGTCCAGCAGCGGGCCACCGGAGTTGCCCGGGTTGATCGGGGCGTCCGTCTGGATCACCTTGTCGATCGAGAAGTTGTTCTGCGCCTGGATCTGGCGGCCGACGCCCGAGATGATCCCGGCCGTCGTCGTCTGGTCGAGGCCCAGCGGGTAGCCGATCGCGATCACCGGATCGGCGGTCTTCACGGCGTCGGAGTCGGCGAGCTCGAGCGGGACGAGCTTGTCGACGTCGTCCGGATCGATCTTCAGCACCGCCAGGTCGGACGACACGTCCGTGCCCATCAGGCGGGCCGAGACGTCCTGCCCCCGGTCGCCGAAGCGGACCTTGATGTCGCGACCGTTGGAGACGACGTGGTTGTTGGTCACGATCAGGCCGGTCTCGTCGTAGACCCAGCCGGTGCCGTTGCCGGTGCTCGTGGTGACGCGGACGACACCCTCGTTGGTCGCCTCCCACGCGGCCTTGATCGCGTTGGCGTTGGCGGAGCCGCCGGTCACGACCGAGCGCTCGACGGTGTTCGTGCCGATCATCCGCTGGCCGATCGCGACGCCCGAGACGAGCAGCGCGATCGCGGCGATCGCCACCACGGCGCTCAGCAGCTTGCGGCGCCGGGCACGGGCCCGTGGCGACGGCTCGCTCGGCCCGGAGGCGCGGTGGGACGCTGCGCGGTGAGCGCGGGTCGGGGCCTCCGCGGCGGGCGCCGCGACGGGGGCTTCGGTCGTCGGCTCGTCGTCCAACCACCCGTGGTGGTCGTTCTCCGAGGGGCCGTCGGACCAGAGTGAGCGATGTTCGGGAGCCATGGAGTGCGCGAAGTCGGGTGGGGGTCCGCGGAATAGCGGGTGACCAACACCATGGCGAAGGGCCTGTCAGGCCGACGTAAGGATGCGGTTGCGACTCGCGGGGCAGCGGTGGAACGCCGTTGCCTTGCGTCGCCGGGAGCGGCACAAGGCACCGCCCCCGGCCACGCCCCCGGGATTCAGGTCCCGACGGGCGCGCTGATCGCCATCGGACCGACGCCCGGCTGGTCCTGCTCGATGTGCTCGTCGGCGTGGTACGACGAGCGCACCAGCGGGCCGGCGGCGACGTGGTCGAAGCCCAGCTCGTTCATGCCGATGTCGGCGAGCTCGTCGAACTCGTCCGGGTGCCAGTAGCGGACGACCGGCAGGTGGTTCTCGGTCGGCCGCAGGTACTGGCCGATCGTGAGGATCTGGACGTCGACCTCGCGCAGGTACTTCATCGCGTCGACGACCTCGGCGAAGGTCTCGCCCAGGCCGACCATCATCCCCGACTTGGTCGACAGCGAATCGCCGGCCATCGCCTTGGCGTTGCGCAGCACGCGGCAGGAGCGCTCGAAGGTCGATCCGCGGCGGGCGACCTGGTAGAGCCGCGGGACGACCTCGACGTTGTGGTTGAAGACGTCGGGGCCGGCCTCGATCACCGTCGCCAGCGGCATCTCCTCGCCGCGGAAGTCCGGGGTCAGCGTCTCGATCTTGGTCTTCGGCGACTGGCGCCGGATCTGGTTGATCGTCGCCGCCCAGATCCGCGAGCCGTAGTCGGGCAGGTCGTCGCGGTCGACCGACGTGACGACCGCGTGGCGCAGCTCCATCAGCGCGATCGAGCGGGCGACGCGGGCGGGCTCCAGCGGGTCGTTCCAGGTCGGCGTGCCGGTCATCACGTGGCAGAAGCCGCAGCGGCGGGTGCACGTGTCGCCGAGGATCATGAACGTGGCGGTGCCGCGCTCCCAGCACTCGCCGATGTTCGGGCAGGCGGCTTCCTGGCAGACCGTGTTGAGGTTGTTGGCCTTGATCGTCTCGTTGAGCTCCCGGTACTTCGGGGAGCCCGGAGCCGGGACCTTGAACCACTCCGGCTTGCGGTCGCGGTAGGGGATCGTCTGCGTCCCCAGGACCTTGGTGACGTCCATCCCGCCCGGCTTGGCGCGCGAGCGCGTCTGCCGGATCGGAAGGGCCTTCGACGGTGCCTCGGACACGACTTCCAGCCTATCGGTTGTCTGCGCCATGCTCGCGAGCCACTGGCGCTTCGGGGGGCGGCGTCGCCGAATCGGCCGGCCGGCCGATCGGGACGGGCGTTCCGGCCCCGGACGCATCGCCCGCCGGTCGCGGCGGCGTCGCAGGGCGCACCCGGGGTTCCGGAGCGGCCTCGGCGGCGGCGCGTA
>JBAZOW010000267.1:0-4730 GCA_041648495.1 Patulibacter sp. | reverse complement strand
CGGCGGTGCACCGGCTGGGACCGATCCGCTGGATCGCCGACCCGGTCCCCGTGATCGCCGACGACCCCGACCTGCTGCTGTGCCTGGCCGAGGTGGCCGGGGCCGGATCGGCCGTCGCGACCGCGACCCCCGATCGGCTCGTCCAGGGAATCGGGACGGCCGAGCACGCGACGCTGGTGGCGCGCGCCGAAGCGGCCGAACGGTACGCCGCCGGGGACACGTCGCGAGCCACGCTGCGGCTCGCGCGCCGGGCCGACCTGCCCGGCGCGCTCGATCCGGGGGAGCTGTTCCGGCGCGATCCCGCCGGCCCCGTCGATTCGGCCGACGCCGCGAGCGACGAGCTTCCGCGCCACTGGACGACGGCGCAGGCCCACGACGGGTCGCTCCGCTGGGTGCCCGCCGAGACGATCTTCCTGTCGCTGCCCCACGCCGCGGATCCGTCGGTCGTGATCCCGTGGTCGAGCTCCGGGATGGCGGCCCACAGCGACCTCGAGTCCGCGCGCGAGCGGGCGCTCGCGGAGCTCGTGGAGCGGGACGCCTTCGTCTGGACGTGGCTTCAGCGCGTCAGCCGCGAGCGGGTCACGACCGGGATTCCGGACGCCGCCGCGAGCCGGCGCCGGACGCTCGCCCGTCACGGCTGGACGACGACCTGGGTGAACCTCTCGCTCGACAGCTTCCCCGTGATCCTCTGCGGCCTGACGCACGAGCGCCGCGGGTTGGTCCTCGGCGCCGCCTGCGCTCCGGACCCCGGATCGGCCCTCGTACGGGCGACGACCGAGGCCTTCGCCCTGGCCCTGCGCTACCCCGACGACGGCACCCCGCCGCCGGACCCGGAGGAGGTCCGGTCGCCGCGCGACCACCTGCGCCTGCACCTCGATCCGGCCCGGCGTCCCGAGCACGGGTTCCTGCTCGCGGGTGCCGACGAGGTCGACCTGCGGGACGTCGCGACCGCCGAGGGAGAGGACCTGGGAGAGCGACTCGCCGCGCTCGGCCACGCGCCGCTGACCGTCGACCTGACCGGGCCCTCGTCCGCGCCGTTCTCGGTCGTCCGCGCGCTGGCCCCCGGTCTGCTGCCGCTGACCTTCGGCTGGGGCAACGAGCCGACCGGGTTGCCTCGTGCCCACGAGCCGGTCACCGACCGCGCCGGGCGCGCGATCGGCCAGCGCTTGGCATACGGTGTCTCGGCGGGTAGACTGCCGCATCCGTTCCCCTAACGTCGAGGATCATGTATGTCTTTCACCGTCACCGTCCGGCCCCGTACCGATACACCGAGCGCCCCCGCGATGAGCTCCATCATCACGAGCTCCGGTGCTGACGTCGCGATGAGCTCCATCATCACCAGCTCCGGCAGCGATGTCGCGATGAGCTCGATCATCGGGACCGTCGGCAGCGGCGTCGCGATGAGCTCCATCCCCGCCGTGGCGATGAGCTCGATCATCACCAGCTCCGGCAGCGATGTCGCGATGAGCTCGATCCCGGGCGCTCCGGCGGCCGTCGCGATGAGCTCCTTGCCGCCGCTCGCGCCCGTCGCCTAGCGCAGAGCCCTCGCACTACGTGTTGCTCGCCGGTCGGAGCGCCGGTCGGCCCGCAACACCGGCCGGACCCTACGTGGTCGCCGGCCTGGGCCGCGCCGGAACCGCGGCGGCCCAGGCCCTCGCCGCGCAACACGGCGGCGACGCCGTACGGGTCTGGGACGGGCTCGACCGTCCGTTCGAGCGGGAGCGCGCGGGCGAGCTCGCCCGCCTCGGCATCGAGACCCTGCACGACGCCGACGGCATCGCCGTGCTCGACGCGGTGCCTTCGCCGCGCACGCTCGTCAAGAGCCCCGGCCTGTCCGCCAAGACGCCGATCGTGGCGGACGCGCGACGTCGCGGCCTCGCGGTGATCGACGAAGCCGAGCTCGGTTGGCTGCTCGACGAGCGTCCGCTCGTCGCCGTCACCGGCACCAACGGCAAGAGCACCACCACATCGCTCGTCTCCGCCGTGCTCGCGACGGCCGGCCGAGCCCCGGTCGCGGCGGGCAACACCATGTTCGGCGTGCCCTACAGCGCCACGCCGGAGCAGGCCGGTGACGTGATCGTCGCCGAGCTCTCCAGCTTCCAGCTCGAGGCCTGTCCGTCGCTGCGGCCCGACGCCGCGGTCCTGACCAACCTCACCCCCGACCACCTGTACCGCCACGGGTCGTTCGCGGAGTACGCGCGCTGCAAGCGCCGCCTGCTGATCGGCGACGACCACGTGGTGCCCGTCGCGGCCGTCGGCGTCGACCAGCCGTTCGGTCGCGAGCTGGTGGCCGCGTTGCGCGACCGCGGCGCGACGGTCGTCAGCTTCGGCCGCCACCCGACGGCGGACCGCCGGGTGCTGTCCGTCGAACCGGTGCTGGGCGGCGGGACGGTACGGATCAGCGAGGGCTCCGGCGCGCGGACGCTCGAGCTGCGCCTGACCGGCGCCCACAACGCGCTCAACGCCGCCGGCGCGCTGGCCTTGGCCGACGCGCTGGCGATCCCGTCCGAGACCGCCACGACGGCGCTCGCGGACTGCCAACCGCTGCCCGGCCGCTTCGAATCCCAGCGGAGCGCCGACGGGTTCGACGTGATCATCGACTTCGCGCACAACCCGGACGGCGTCGAGCAGGCGCTCTCCGCCGCCGCCGCGATCACGGCCGCGCGCGGCTCCGGCGCGCTGCGCGTGGTGCTCTCCACGCTGGCGCTGGTCGGACGCGCCCAGGCCCACGCCGTGGGACGGGCCGGGGCCGCGCACGCCGACCAGCTGGTGCTGACGACGCAACGCTGGACGCTCGACGACGCCGCGGACCGGCTGCCCGACGGCCTGCTCGAGGGAGCGCGGGAGGCCCCGCGCGGCACGGTCGACGTCGAGCTCGACCGGGCCGCCGCGATCGAGCGGGCGGTCCGCGCGGCGCGCCCCGGCGACCTGGTGCTGATCCTCGACCGTGGCGACCGCGGCGGCACGTTGTTCGACCCGGCCGGCCACGCCCGGCCGTTCGACGATCGCACCGAGGTCCGGGCGCTTCTGGCGTCCTCGCCGCGCGCTCCGTCCTGAGCCACGACGCCCGCTCGACGCCCTGCGCGTGCGCATCGCCCTCCGCCGTCCTCCCGCGATGCTCCCGGCCACGGGACCCCGGCGTGGGCGATCGCCTACGGTGTCAGCCGTGCGGAGCCGCCGTCACGAGATCGCCTTCTACGCCCCCTGGGCCGGCCCCACGCTCACGCCCGTCGGGCGTCCGACCGGGGGCGCCGAGGTCCAGGTCCTGCACCTGGCCCGCAACCTCGCGCGGCGGGGACACCGCGTGAAGATCGTCACCTACGCGACCGCCGGACTGCCGGACCGCGTCGACGGCATCACCGTCGTCCCGCAGTGGCGCGCCTCCGGCCGGCGCACGCTCCCGCGGTACGTCGCCACGCTGGCGTCCAGCCTGTACCGGCTGCTCGCCCTGGGCGCCCCCGTGGTCGTGCAGCGCTCCGCGGGCGCCACCACCGGCCTCGTCGCGCTGACGGCGCGCCTCGCCCGCCGCCGGTTCGTCTACTCCAGCGCGAGCACGATCGAGTTCACGTTCGACCGCGCGGCGTACCCGTTCGCGGGCCGCGGCCTGTTCGCGCTCGGTGTGCGGCTCGCCGACGAGGTCGTGGTCCAGACCACCGAGCAGGCGCAGCTGTGCGTGGAGCGCTTCGGTCGTCGCCCGGTGATCATCCGCAGCGTCGCCGAGCCGGCCCCGCCGCTGCCGCCCGACGCGCGCCCGGCCGAGGGCGGGCTGCTGTGGATCGGGCGACTCGTGGCGTCCAAGAACCCGACGGCCTTCCTGGATCTGGCGGCCGCCGTGCCGGACGTCCCGTGCACCCTGGTCTACGTCCCGTCACCCGCCGATCCGCCGGGCACGCTCGAGACGATCGAGCGGCGGGCCGAGCAGCTCCCCAACGTCACGCTGCTCGGGCCGCAGCCGCGCGTCGCGATGCTCGACCGGATCGCGCGGGCCACCGCGATCGTCAGCACCTCGGACCACGAGGGCATGCCGAACACCCTGCTGGAGGGCTGGAGCCGCGGCGTCCCCGCGCTGACGCTCGCCCACGACCCGGACGGGATCATCGAGCGCGAGGGCATCGGCCACTGCGCGGCCGGCGACCCGGCGGCGCTCGCCGCGCACGCGCGGACCGTCTGGAACGGCCGCGGCCAGGACCACGCGCTGCGCGACGCCTGCCGCGCCTACGTGCGACGCGAGCACGACCCGGATGTCGTGCTCGACCGCTGGGCCGCCGTGCTGCGCCTGTCGGCCCCGGCCGACCGGGCGTCGGATCCCGATGCGCGCCCCGGGATCGGGACGCGGCGTGGACACCGTCGATCGATCCGTTCGTTCCGGCGCTAGGCTTCCGGCGTGCTCGACCGCAACCGCACCACCGCGACGGTCCACCGACTGCTGCACGAGCACTGGCCCGACCGCTTCGGGGGCGTCGAGCTCGGCGACGCGCTGTCGCTCGGCGAGCGCGGCCTCGGCCTGGACTCGATCGACATCGTCGAGTTCCTGCTCGTCTGCGAGGAGCAGCTCGAGGGCCGCAGCACCGAGGAGCTGCTGACCGCCGGGCCCATCACGCTCGGCCGCGTGATCGACCACTTCGCCGTCGCGTGATCCGCCGGACCCTGCAACTCGCCGCCGGGCGCTGGCCCCGGATGGCCGCCGGGGCGGCCGCCGCGGTCGGCTGGGCGACCCGGCCGCTCGGCCG
>JBAZOW010000266.1:0-4740 GCA_041648495.1 Patulibacter sp. | reverse complement strand
CACGCATCTTGTCGCGACCCTCTTTCGTCGTGCTGCTCATCAACGACATTCGGACACTTGCCGGAAGCGGTGACACGCCGGGCCGGACGAAGTGGAACGTGTTCCTATCATGTCCCACCGATTGCTAGCCTAGCCGCGCCATCTGCTTTCCTCGTCCCCACGCACGCGACAACGCCGTCGCCGTTCCGTGTCGACGACCACGACTCCACGAACGCCTGGGGGCCACTGTGAGCACCGCCAACTCGCTCAGCGCCGAGGACCTCGGGTCCGCGGCGCAGCGCGACCGCCGCAAGCGGATCCTGGACGCGACCATCGAGCTGGCCTCCACCGGCGGCTTCGACGCGGTCCAGATGCGTGCGGTCGCCGAACGCGCCGACGTGGCCCTCGGCACGCTGTACCGCTACTTCCCGTCGAAGATCCACCTGCTGGTCTCGGCCCTGGGGCGCGAGCTGGAGCGCTCCGACGCCGTGCTGCGCGAGCGACCGACGCCCGGCGACACCGCCGCCGACCGCGTGATCTACCTGCTCAAGCGCACCACCCGCGGCATGCAGGGCGACGCCAACCTCACCGAGGCGCTGACCCGCGCGTTCATGTTCGCGGACGGCTCGGTGAAGGCCGAGATCCACGCGGTGGGCATGCTGCTGACCCAGATGATGGCGCGTGCCATGCACCCGGAGCAGACCGAGCTGACCGAGCTGACCGACGAGGACGTCGCGATCGCCCGCGTGATCGGCGACGTGTGGCTCTCCGCCCTGGTCGCCTGGGTGACCGGCCGCTCGACGGCCGCGGACACCGCCGTACACATGGAGACCGCGGTCCGCCTGCTGCTGCGCGACTGACCTCATTCGAGGAAGGCGGCGGTCGAGCCACCGAGCTCGATCGGCTCCATGCCGAGCTTGCGGTGGTCCCACGAGCGGACGCGGTCGACGTCGAGGCGGACCACGACGCGGTTGTGCGCCATGAACTCGACGAACGGGCGCAGCTCCTCGGTGTACGGCGCGTTGTAGCGCTCGAAGATGTTCACGCAGACGTCCCAGACGACCTGCTCGTCCTCGATCACCTCGCCGCGGCCCTCGATGGCGACGCCGCGGAGCTGGTCGTAGGTGTGCCCGGCCTCGGTGAGGAAGCTGCACCGCGGGTCGCGGCGCAGGTTGACGGTCTTCTGCGCCTTCCGCTTGGTCTCGAACCACACGTGGTCGTCCATCACGCCGTACCACATGCCGACGAGGTGGATCTGGCCCTGCGGGCCGTAGGTGCCGAGCGTGCAGGAGCGCTGCTGGTTCAGGAACTCGACCTGCTCGTCGTGGCTCATCACGATCTGAGCGCGCTGGTTGGCCATGGCTCAGACTCTCACAGTTCCACTGTCAGAATCGACAGCTTCAAGCACATGTCTCAGCCGCCGAAGGCGTGCGTCGCGGTAACGCCGCCGTCGATGGCGATCTCGGCACCGTTGATGTACGCCGACTCGTCGCTGCCGAGGAACACGTAGAGCGGCGCGACGTCCTCGGGGTGGCCGACCCGGCGCAGCGGCACCTTCGAGGCGCCGTACTCCATCGCGGCGTCGCCGCCGTGCACGCGCGTCATCGGGGTGTCGATCATGCCGGGGTGCACGGAGTTCACCCGGATGTTGTGCCGCCCGAGCTCGTGGGCTGCGCCCTTGGTCATCCCGCGGACGGCGAACTTGGTCGCGCCGTAGGCGACCGTGCCGGCCATCCCGCCCAGGCCCTCGGTCGAGGAGGCGTTGATGATCGAGCCGCCGCCGTTCTTGCGCATGGTCCGGGCGACGGCCTTCATGCCGAGCAGCGGGCCCAGCTGGTTGACCCGGAACAGCAGCTCGATGTCGCGGGGGTCCTGGGTCTCGATCTCGCCGAAGCGCAGCACGCCCGCGTTGTTGGCGAGGATGCCCACCGGCCCGAAGCGGGTGTTGGCGTCCTCGACCAGCGCGACCCAGGAGGCCTCGTCGCTCACGTCGTGGTGCGTGAAGTGGGCGTCGGCGCCCAGCTCGTCGGCCAGCGCCTGGCCCTCGTCCTTCGCGACGTCGGCGATCGCGACCTTCGCCCCCTCGGCGACGTAGGCGCGGACGATCCCGGCGCCCTGCCCCATCGCGCCGCCGGTGACGATGGCGACCTTGCCGGCCAGCCGGCCGCTCACGCGCCACCTCGCGCCTGGAGCTTCATGATCGAGTCGGCGGCGAAGCCCTGCATCGGGTCACGTCCTTCGAAGTAGGAGCCGACCTGCTTGTCGAGGTCGTCGAGGTCCCACACGGAGCCCGAGGCGTCGAAGCGCTGCTCGAGGGTCGGTGGGGCGATCAGCGCGACCATGCCGCCGTACACGACGAAGACCTGGCCGGTGATGTTCGCGGCCGCGGGCGAGCTGAGGTAGGCCACCAGCGGCGCGACGTGGTCGGGCGAGTACGGGTCGACCTGCTCGCCGGAGGTGTCCTCGCCGAAGACCTGGGCGGTCATCGCGGTCCGGGCGCGGGGGCAGATCGCATTGGCGCGGACGCCGCTGGAAGCCATCGCGCGGGCGGTCGAGACGGTCAGCGCGGCGATGCCGGCCTTGGCAGCGCCGTAGTTGGCCTGTCCGGGCGGGCCGCTGAGGAACGCCTCCGAGGCGGTGTTGACCACACTCGCGTCGACCGGGGCGCCGGTCTCCTTCGCCTTCGACCGCCAGTACGCCGAGGCGTTGCGGGTGAGCAGGAAGTGGCCGCGGAGGTGGACGTGCATGATCGCGTCCCACTCCTCGTCGGACATGTTGAACAGCATCCGGTCGCGGGTCATGCCGGCGTTGTTGACGACGATGTCGAGCGCGCCGTACCCCTCGACCGCGGCCGCGAGCAGCGCGTCGGCCGTGGCCCGCTCGCCGACGTCGCCGGCGACGACCGTCGCCTCGCCGCCGCGCGAACGGATCTCCTCGGCCGCCTCGTCGGCGCCGCCGGGCAGGTCGTTGAGGACGATCCGGGCTCCGGCGTCCGCGAGGGCGAGGGCCTCGGCCCGACCCAGGCCCGCGCCCGAGCCGGTGACGATCGCGACCTTGCCGTCCAGGTTGGTGCTCATCGGCTCAGTCCTCCAGGGAGATCGCCGCGCGCGGGCAGGCCGCGACCGCGCGCTTGACGTTCTCGATGTTCTCGGGGGTCGTCTCCTCGGTCTTCAGCTGGAGGAAGTCGTCGTCGTCGAGCTCGAAGACCTCCGGCGCCATCGCCTCGCACAGGGCGTTGGACTCACAGAGGTCGAAGTCCACCTTGATCTTCATGACGGCCTGTCACGTCCCTTCACTGGAGTGGCCGGGGAACACGTGGGCGCTCGGGTCGATCGCCACGGTCGCGTTGTTGACGGCGGTCGCCGCCTCGCCGAACCCGACGGCGATCAGGCGGACCTTGCCGGGGTACTCGGTGATGTCCCCGGCCGCGAAGACCCGGGACAGGTTGGTGCGCATCGAGGGGTCGACCACGACGTGGCGCTTGTGCACGTCGAGGCCCCACTGCTGCAGCGGACCGAGGTCGGCCACGAAGCCGAGGGCGGCCACCACGGCCTGGGCGGGGTACGTCGTGGTCTCGCCGTCGACCGTGACGTCGACGGACTCGACGGTCGCGTCGCCGTTGATGGCGGCGATCTCGGCGCGGGTCACGATCCGCACCGAGGAGTCGCGGACCTGCTGGACCGTGCGCTCGTGGGCGCGGAACGCGTCGCGGCGGTGCACGAGGGTGACCGACCGGGCGACGGGCTCCAGGTGCAGCGCCCAGTCGAAGGCGCTGTCGCCACCGCCGACGATGACGACGTCCTTGCCGGCGTACGGGGCGAAGCTCGGGACGAAGAACTCCATGCCGCGCCCCAGCCAGCCCTCGCCCGCGGGCAGCGGCCGCGGGCTGAACTTGCCGATGCCGGCGGTGATGAGCACCGCGCCCGCGCGGACCTCGGTGCCGTCGTTGAGGCCGACCGTGACGCCGTCGTCGTGGTGCTCGAGGGTCAGGGCGGTGCGGCCGAGCAGGTAGTCGGGTTTCGCGGTGTTCGCCTGCTCGACCAGGCCGTCGACGAGGTCGCGGCCCTTGACGCTCGGGAACCCGGCCACGTCCAGGATCTGCTTCTCGGGGTACATCGCCGTGATCTGGCCGCCCAGCTCCGGCAGGGAGTCCACGACGGCCACCCGGTGGCCGCGGAACCCCGCGTAGTAGGCGGCGAACAGTCCGGTGGGCCCGGCGCCGACGATGAGCAGGTCCGTTTCGACAGTCTCGACAGTCACGGGCGCGATCCTGCTCCTTCCTACCGACGTCGCCAAGTGGAACGTGTTCTAGTTTGACGGAAACCTAACCGCCCGTCCCCACCTTGTCCACTCCCCCGCCGAGACCTGGGCTACTTGGTCTGGAGGTCGGAGACCAGCCAGCCGGCGTCGGTGTTCACCACGGTCACGAGGGCGCGGTAGGGCGAGTACGTCGTCTCGCCGCCGTCGCGGGTCGTGTACTGGTTGAGGAACACCAGGGCCTGGACCTCGGAGGTGTTCGCGCGGACGACGCTCTGGGCGACCACCCGGGCGTCGACGTCGACCTTGCCGTCGACCACCCCGGCCCGGACCTCGTCCTTGGTGGCGCGGAACTCCTCGGCGAAGGACGGTGTCATCAGCGCGGTCGCCTCGTCGACCCGCTCGTCGTACGCCTTCCAGGAGGTCTTCACGATCGTCGTCGCCGCCTCGGCCGCCGCGGCCGACGCGCGCTGCGCGTCGGCCCAGGGCAGCAGGATCGGCCGG
>JBAZOW010000265.1:0-4748 GCA_041648495.1 Patulibacter sp. | reverse complement strand
GCTCGACGCCCAGGCGGCGGACGAGCGGGCGGCCCGTCAGCGCGGCACGCGCGGGGGTGCGCCGCTGCGCTTCGACTGGAGCCCGCTCCCGGTCGACGTCCCGTTCCACACGCCCGGGTTGGCGGCGGCGCAGGCCCGCTTCGTCGGCTGGTTGGCCGACGCGGGGGAGGCCTTCGCGTTGCCGACCGCCGACGGGCTCGGCCTGCCGGTGCTCTCGCCGATCGACGGGACGGACCTGCGCGACGCCGCCGACCTGACGGCCACCGTGCTCGACAGCCAGTTCACCGCGCCGGTGCGCTGGGACGCGGTCTGCCGTCGGATCGGCGAGCGCGGCGCCGACTGGGTGCTCGACCTGGGACCGGGGACGGCCGCCGCCCGGCTGACCGCCGACAACCTGCGCGGGACGGGGATCCACGCGGTCGGCCTGGCGTCGCCCGACGGTCGCCGTGTGCTCGCGACCCCGGCCAGCGCGCCCGAGGGTCCGGGCGTCCGCTACGCCGAGCTGGCGCCGCAGGTGGTCGCCCTGCCCGACGGTCGCCGCCACGTCGACACCCGCTACACCCGACTGGTCGGCGCGCCACCGGTGGTTCTGGCGGGGATGACGCCGACGACCACCGACGCCCCGATCGTCGCCGCGGCGGCGAACGCCGGCTACACGGCGGAGCTGGCCGGCGGTGGGCAACCGGACCGGTTCACCTTCGACCGCCGGATGGACGAGCTGGCCGAGCTGCTCGAGCCGGGGCGGACGTTCTCGTTCAACACGCTGCTGCTCGACCGCCACCTCTGGGGGCTGCACGTCGAGCGCGAGGGACTGCTGTTCGCCGCCCGCGACGGCGGGATGCCGATCGGCGGTCTGACCGTCTCGGCCGGCGTCCCCGAGGTCGACGACGCGATCGCGCTGCTCGACCGCCTGGCCGCGCACGGGCTGCGGACCAACGCCTTCAAGCCCGGCACCGTCGACCAGATCCTGCGCACGCTGGCGATCGCCGACGCCGCCCCGCACCACCTGATCACCGTCCAGATCGAGGGCGGCCAGGGCGGGGGGCACCACTCGTGGGAGGATCTCGACGAGCTGCTGCTCGCCACCTACCACGAGCTGCGCCGGCGGGACAACGTGGTCGTCGTGGTCGGCGGCGGGGTCGGGACGCCCGAGCGCGCCCGCGAGCTGCTGACCGGCGCGTGGTCGGCGGTCTACGACGAGCCGCCGATGCCGGTCGACGCGATCCTGATCGGAACGGCGGCGATGGCGGTCGCCGAGGCCGCCGCGTCGCCGTCGGTCAAGCGCGCCCTGGTCGACGCGCCGGGCACGTCGGGATGGGTGCCGCGCACCGGGGTCGACGGCGGCGTCACCTCGGCCACGAGCAACCTCAACGCCGACATCCACCTGCTGGAGAACAGCGCGGCGCGCGCCGGCAAGCTGCTGCAGCAGGTCGCCGGGGACGCCGACGCGGTCGCCGCCCGCCGCGACGAGATCGTCGCCGCGCTGGCCCGGACCGCCAAGCCCTACTTCGGCGACCTCGACGCGATGAGCTGCGGCACGGTGCTCGACCGCGCGGTGGAGCTGCTGGCCACGGGGCGCGACGGGCGCTACGACGACGGCGCGTGGGGTCACCCGACCTGGCGCAGCCGCGCGCTGGCGTTGTTCGTGCGGTTCGCGGCGCGGCTGGACGCGGCGGACGAGGGCGAGATCGCGCCGCCGGTCGCGGTCGCCGCTGACCTCGACGATCCCGCCGCGGCGCTCGCGGCCTTCCGCGCCCGCTATCCGCACGCCGACGAGACCCCGGTCCACCCGGTCGACCGCCAGTACCTGCTCGAGGTCTGCGACCGTCCGGGCAAGCCGGTGCCGTTCGTCCCGGTGCTCGACGCCGAGGTCCGCCGCTGGTACATGGCCGACGGGCTGTGGCAGGCCCAGGACGATCGCCGCGAGGCCGACGAGGTCTTCGTGATCCCGGGCCCGCAGGCGGTCGCCGGGATCACCCGTGACGACGAGCCGGTGGCCGAGCTGCTGGCGCGGTTCGAGGCGGCGACGATCGACGCGCTGACCGCGGACGGGGCCGCTCCGGTGGCGCGCGAGCGGCTCGCCGACCCGGGTCCGCTGACCACGATCCTGACCCGCCGCGTCTCGGGCTTCTCCGGCCCGGCCGCGGCGTTCTGCGCGGCCCCGACCGTCGCGACGTCCACGGACGGACCGCGGGTGATGACCAACCCGGTCGCGACCCTGGTCCGCGAGGGGGACGAGGTCACGGTGGTCGAGGCGGACGGGGCCCACGATGACACGGCGGCCGCTGACCCGGGCGCGATCGACATCGGGACCACGGCGGTCTCCGCAACCGCGACGGCCCGGCGGATCGCCCGGATTGACGTGACGCCGCAGCACGGCGCCGAGGGCGAGCGGTTGCAGATCGTCGCGACCGACGACGGCGGGGTCGAGGTCCGGATCGGGCTGCCCGACATCGACGGAGTCCTGACCGGCGGTGCGCCGTTGGTCCTGCGGTTCGTCCCGCTCGACGTCCCCGGGACCTTCGCGGCCGTCGAGCCCGACGCCGCCCGCGCGGCCTTCGCGCAGGCCTCGCTGGTCGCCGACCGCTCGACGCTGACGCCGGCCGGGCACTGGCGGCTCGACGGTGACCGGATCGCGGCCTACCGGGCCGCCACGGGCGCGCGCCACGACGGCGTCCCGGTCGACGTGGCGCTGAGCCTGGCCTGGCCCGCCGTCGCCGGGCTGCTGGGGGAGGACCCGCAGATCGCGGCGCGACTGGCCGAGCTGGTCCACGCCCGCCACGAGGTCGTCGTCGGTCCCGCCTGGCCGCCGGTCGCGGGGGACGAGGGCACGGTCACGGCCGAGCTCGTCGGCCTGGAGGACCCCGCCGACGGCCCGACGCGGATCCGCGTGCGGGCCGAGCTGCGCCGGGCCACCGACGGACCGCTCGTCGCGACGGTCCACGCCGGCCTGGTGATCGTCGGCGCCGTCGCGGTCACCGACGACGAGCTGCGCCGGACCGACGACCACGACCTGACGATCACCGTCGGCGAGGCCGAGCGGACGGTGCTGGCCGAGCAGCCGTGGCTGACGGTGCGCGACGGCGCGGCGATCGCGATCGGCGATCGGCTCGACGTGACCGCCCGGACGATGCTGCGCCGGGGCCGCGACGGAGCGGTCGTCCGGACCGCGACCGGCGAGCTGCGGCGCGACGGCGCGGTGGTCGCGACGATCGAGCTTGGGGCCGGCACCGCCGGCGAGCCGATCGAGGGGCGTCCGTCCGAGACCGGTTCCGCGTCCGCATCGGTGTCCGACGTGGGGAGCGGCGGGCCGGGCGGAAATCCTGTCCATCGCACGCTCGAGCTGCTGGCCGACCCCGGCCCGGCGCTGCACGCGCGTCCGCGCCGCACGCTGGCCACCACCGACGACATCACCCCCGAGTCGCTGCGGCCGTTCGCGCGGATCGGCGGCGACGGCAACCCGCTGCACCGTTGCGTGCTCGCGGCCCGGATGGCCGGACTCGACGGGCCGATCGTCCACGGCGCGTGGACCGCTGCGCGGGCGTCGGCGTTCGTCGTCGACGAGCTCTGCGGCGGCGACGCATCGGCCCTGGAACGCTGGCGGATCGACTTCGTGGCGCCGGTCGCTCCCGGCGCGCTGATCGACCTGGAGGCGTCGCGGACCGCCGTTCGCGACGGTCGCCGGCTGGTCGAGGTCCGCGTGCTCTGCGACGGCCGCGACGTGGCGATCGGCGAGGCGACGATCGCGACCCCGGCCCACCGTCCGCAGGCGCTGCTCTTCCCCGGCCAGGGGATCCAGAAGCGCGGGCTCGGCGTCGAGGGCCGCGGGCGCAGCGCCGCCGCTCGGGCGGTCTGGCGCGATGCGGACGCGCTGCTGCGGACCCGCACCGGCCTGCGGCTGAGCGAGATCGTCGACGGCGATCCGGTCGCCGTGCCGCTGATCGACGGCAGCGTCGTCCGCCATCCCACGGGGGTGCTGCAGCGGACCGAGATCACCCAGGTCGCGCTGGTCACGCTCGCCGCCGCCCAGCTGGCCGAGCTGCGGGCGGAAGGCGTGCTCCCGTCCGCGGACGCGGCCGACCCCGGATTCGTCGCGGCGGGGCACAGCGTCGGCGAGTTCTCGGCGCTGCTGGCGCTCGGGGTGCTCGACCTGGAGCAGGCGCTGCGCCTGGTCCACGCCCGCGGCCTGGCGATGCAGCGCCACGTGCCGCGTGACCCGAGCGGGGCGTCGCCCTACGCGATGGCGGTCGTCGACCCGCGCGCCGCCGGCCGGAACCGCGCCGGATTGGAGGACGAGATCGCGGCGCTCGCCGCCGACGGCCTGACCGTCGAGATCGCCAACCACAACGCCCGCGACCGCCAGTACGCGGTCGTCGGCACCCACGACGCGCTGGCCGCACTCGCGACGCGGCTGCCCGCCCGCGGGGGCGACGGCGGGCGCGAGCCGGTACGGATCCTGCCCGGGATCGACGTGCCGTTCCACTCCTCGGTGCTCGCTCCCGCGGTCGAGGATCTGCGCGCCGAGCTCGAAGCGGTGCTCGGTCCGGTCGATCACCGGCGGCTCGTCGGACGCTGGATCCCCAACCTCGTCGCGCAGCCGTTCGCGCTCGACGCGGCCTTCGTGGCCGCCGTCGCGGAGGCCACGGATGGCGCCGGGCGGGTCGGGCGCGCGGCGCCCACGGACCCCGCCGCGCACGAGACGGGCGGCCCCGCGCTGGCCGATCGCATCGCCGACGCCGATCCGGACG
>JBAZOW010000264.1:0-4832 GCA_041648495.1 Patulibacter sp. | reverse complement strand
GTCCCGACGGCGTCGTCCTGCTCACCCCCGGCGGGGTCGGCTACCTGCTCGGCTGCTCCAGCACGACGCTCGCCGAGCTCCCGCCCGTCGGTCACGAGACCGAGCTGCTCTGCCATCTGGCGGTACGCGAGGACGCCATGACCCTGTTCGGGTTCGGCAGCGAGCCGGAGCGCGATCTCTTCCACCTGCTGGTCAGCGTGCAGGCCGTGGGACCGAAGCTCGCGCTTGCGGCGCTCTCGGCGGGCGGACCGGACGAGATCGCCACCAGCATCGCCGGCGGGGACGTCAAGCGCCTCCAGCAGGTGCCGGGGATCGGCAAGCGCACCGCGGAGCGGATCGTCAGCGAGCTGCGGGAGAAGCTCTCCGGCCTGGCCCCGGTGGCCGCCGGCCGGGCCGGCGAGGCCGCCCGCTCGGTAGTCACGGTGACGGCTCGCGACGAAGCCCGCGACGGTCTGATCGGGCTCGGCATGCCGCCCGACGAGGTCGAGCGGCTGCTGGCCGTCGCCGAGGGCGAGACCGCCGCCGAGATCATCGGCGACGCGCTGCGGCGGTCCCGCGGATGAGCGAGACGGTCCCGGACCCGATCGGCCGCCCGTTCGGGCAGGGCATCCGCACCCCCGACACGACCGAGCTCGACGCGGCGCGGCTGCCCGATCCCGCGGCCACGCTCGAGGACGCCGCCGACGAGCCGTCGCTGCGTCCGCGCAGCCTCGACGAGTTCGTCGGCCAGGAGCACATCCGCGATCAGCTGCGGATCGCGATCGACGCCGCCCGCGGGCGCGGCGAGGGGCTCGACCACGTGCTGCTCGCCGGACCTCCCGGGTTGGGCAAGACCTCACTGGCCCGGATCATCGCCGAGGAGCTCGGCGCCCGGTTCGTCCCGACCGCCGGTCCCTCGCTCGAGCGCAAGGCCGACGTGGCGGCGCTGCTGACCGCGCTGGAGCCCGGCAGCGTGTTCTTCATCGACGAGCTGCACCGTCTGCCGCGCGCGCTCGAGGAGACGCTCTACCCGGCGATGGAGGACCGGCAGCTGCCGGTGACGATCGGGCAGGGGGTGGGGGCGCGCGTCGTGACGCTCGACCTGCCGCCGTTCACGCTGATCGGCGCGACCACGCGGGCCGGCCTGCTGTCGCGGCCGCTGCGCGACCGCTTCGGCCTGCAGCAGCGGCTGGAGCCGTACGACCGCGACGAGCTGGTGGCGATCGTTCGGCGTTCGGCGTCCCTGCTCGAGATGACGATCGACGACGCCGGAGCGGGACTGATCGCCCTGCGGGCCCGGGGCACGCCGCGCGTCGCCAACCGGCTGCTGCGTCGGGTGCGGGACTACGTCGACGTGCGCAGCGGGGGGAACGTCACCGGGGCGGTGGCGGCCGAGGCCCTGGACCTGCTCGGAGTCGACGCGCTCGGCCTCGACCGGCTCGACCGCGAGATCCTCCGCGCGATCTGCACGATGTTCGCGGGGGGCCCCGTCGGACTGTCGACCCTGTCCGCCGCGGTGGGCGAGGAAGCGGACACCATCGAGGACGTCTACGAACCGTATTTGCTGCAACAGGGGCTCGTTCAGCGGACCCCTCGGGGTCGCGTCGTGACCCCCCGGGCGTTCGAGCATCTGGGAATCCCGCGGCCCGAAGCCTGATTGCGGAAGTCGGGCCACCGTACGCGACCCGACTTCAACCTACGTTCGTGTCTATGTGCGGGATAAATTCGCGCAGGCACGGCTCAGATGTCGGGTGTGACGGGTACGCTTGCGTCCGCGCCATGCCCGATCGTCGCCGTAATTACCTCATTCTCCTGTTCGTCGCCGTCTTGGTGGCCGCTTCCGCAGCGGTCATCCTGACCAAGCCGACGAAGCTCGGACTAGATCTTCAGGGCGGAGTTCAGCTGATCTACCAGGTCAGTCCGACCCGCGGCGAGGAGCTGACGGACGACTCGATCCAGCGCACGATCGACGTGATGCAGGACCGGATCAACCAGTACGGCGTGGGCGAGGCCGAGATCCAGCGCTCCGGGGCCGACCAGATCGACGTGTCGCTGCCGTCGATCGACAATCCGGACGAGGCGCGCAACCGCGTCGGCACCACGGCCCAGCTCGCGTTCTACGACTGGGAGACCAACGTCGTCGGCCCCGACGGCGAGCCGGTCCCGACCGATCCGACGATCACGGGCGGACCGACGGCGGCCAGCGCGCGCAGCACCGCCGCGATCAAGCAGTACGACGCGGTGATCCGCGGCTCCAAGCTCGCCCCCAAGGTCGACGAGCGCTTCCCGCCGCTGGTCGGCGAGCAGTTCTACCTGGTCGACAACAAGGCCAAGAAGGTTCTCGGCGGGCCGTTCAACGCCCTCGAGAGCCTCGAGCAGGACAAGGGCCTGGAGCGGTACTTCGGCACCGACGGCAAGCCGCGGTCGAAGGACGTCGAGGTCGTCACGGTGCCCGAGGGGTACCGCGTCCTCCGCGCCGAGCAGGAGATCAACTCCGACGGCGAGGCGATCCCCGTCGGGGACAAGTACTTCCTGATTCTCGACCGCCCGGCACTCCGCGGCCAGGACATCAAGAACCCCGCCGCGAGCGTCGATACGTCCGGCCCGCGCCGCGACCCGGTCGTCGTCTTCGAGTTCAGCGACAACGGCAAGAAGGTCTGGAAGGGCGTCACGGGCGACATCGCCCAGCGCGGCGCCGACAACTGCATCTTCCAGCAGGGCGAGACGCAGCAGATGCGGATGTCGCGCTGCGCCAACCACTTCGCGATCGCGCTCGACAACAACCTGATCTCGTCGCCGTACATCGACTTCGAGGCGTACCCCGAGGGGATCAGCGGCAACACCGGCTCGCAGATCGGTGGCGCCGGCAGCTTCACGCCCCAGAGCGCCAAGGCGCTGGCCGACCTGCTCAAGTCCGGCTCGCTGCCGCTCGAGCTGTCGATCATCTCCCAGCAGCAGGTCTCGGCCACGCTCGGTCAGGAAGCCCTCGACCAGGGCCTGCTCGCCGGTATCGCCGGCTTCGTGGTCGTCGCGCTCTTCCTGCTCGCGTTCTACCGCGCGCTCGGCCTGATCGCCGTCGTCGGACTGCTGGCCTACACCGTCTTCTTCCTGGCGATCGTCAAGATCATCCCGATCGTGATGACCCTGCCGGGCATCGCCGGTCTGATCCTCACGATCGCGGTGGCCGCCGACGCCAACATCGTCATCTTCGAACGCATCAAGGACGAGCTCCAAGCGGGGAGATCCGTCCAGAGATCGATCAAGGACGGGTACCGCAAGGGCCTCAGCGCGATCATCGACGGCAACGTGATCACGTTCCTCGTCGCGTTCGTGCTGTTCATGGTCGCGACGGCCGGGGTCAAGGGCTTCGCGTTCAACCTCGGCATCGGCGTGATCCTGTCGATGTTCACCGCCGTGCTGATGACCCGGGCGATCCTCGGGCTCGTCTCGCGGTCGCGGATCATCACCCACCCGGCGCTGCTCGGTGCTCGTAAGCGGAACCCGATCTGGCACCGCTTCGACTTCATGGGCTACTCCCGGTGGTTCTTCGCCGCGTCGGGCGTGGTGCTCGCCGTCGGGGCGATCGCGATCGGGGCCAAGGGCATCAACTTCAGCATCGACTTCGAGTCCGGCTCGCAGATCAAGCTGACGGCGGACGCCGGCACCGACGTCGAGGGCGTGCGCGACGCGCTGCGTCCGCTCGGCCTCGCCGACGCGAAGATCCAGGAGGTCAAGCTCCCGGGTCAGACCGGCGCGAGCTTCCAGGTCTCGACCGAGGCGCTGTCGACCCAGCAGGAGCGCCGCGTCGCGCAGCAGCTTCAGACCGAGCTGGGCGTCGACCCCGCCGAGCTGAACACCAACACGGTCGGACCGACGTTCGGCAAGACCGTCGCGAACTCGGCCGTGGTCGCGATCATCGTCTCGTTCCTGTTGATCGCCTTCGTGATCTGGTTCCGGTTCGGACTCCGGTTCATGACCCCGATCCTGATCGCGGTGATCCACGACCTGTTGATCACGGCCGGCATCTACGCCGCGACCGGGGCCGAGGTCTCCGCATCCACGGTGGCCGCCCTGCTCACGATCATCGGCTACTCGCTCTACGACACGATCATCGTGTTCGACCGTGTGCGCGAGAACATGAAGCGGCTGCCCTCGGCGGCGATCAGCCAGATCGTCAACCGGGCGATGAGCGAGGTCCTCGGTCGTTCGCTCGTCACCTCGTTCTCCACGGGCCTTCCCGTGCTGGCGCTGCTGCTGTTCGGCGGCGAGACGCTCAAGGACTTCGCCCTCGCGATGTTGATCGGCACGATCTCCGGTGCGTACTCGTCGGTCTTCATCGCCGCGCCGGTGCTGACGGCCGCGCTCGAGCGGGCCCCGCACTTCCGCGCTCGTCGCAAGCGGCTGATGGCGGCCAACGGCGGTGTCCTGCCGGCGTACCCCGACGGCGGCACCACCGAGGTCGATCCCGACGCGGGACCCAAGCGCAAGAGCGCGCGGGTGACCGCGGCCGAGACGGCCGGCGCCCCGGTCAGCAAGGACGAGTTCCAGGAGATGGTCCAGGAGCTCGGGATCGAGTCGTCCACGGACGCGCCGTCCGGTTCCGGGATCAACACCGGACTCGGTGCTCCGAAGCCGGAACGGCCGACCAAGCAGACCCGGAAGCAGCTTGAGGAAGAGGAGGCGGCCGCTGCGGCTGCCGCCGCCGGCGAGCCGCTCCCGCCCGTCGAGCCCTCCGGGCCCGTCGAGCGCGCCCCCGACCTCTCCCCGGAGGAAGTCGGCTTCAAGGACGAGACCAACGGCGGTCGCAACACGGGCCGCCGCCCCGGAAAGAAGCGTCGCTGATGCGTCCCGTT
>JBAZOW010000263.1:0-4884 GCA_041648495.1 Patulibacter sp. | reverse complement strand
GCTCGCCGCCGCGCAACGGCGTGACCCGGCGCGTTGGTCGCTCCACCACGATGGCCGGGGCGCGGCCCGGTTGGCGGACGCGGTGCGCGAGGTGGCGACGGCGTCGTCCCGGTCCGCACGCTCGACCGCGCTCTCGGACGAGGCCGTCGGCCCGAACGCGCTCGGCGAGGGCCCCGTATGCGCGTAGGGCTCGCCACGATCCAACGCGGGCGGATCGCGCACCTGGCTCGCCAGGCGCGCGGCGTGCTGACCGACCAATCGCGGATCCCCGACCGCTACGTGGTGCTCTCGATGGACCCCGCGCCGGGTCCGGCGGAGCGCGCGCTGCAACGCGCCGTCGGACCGCTCGCCGCCGAGATCGCCCTGGTCCACGAGCCCGTCGAGGAGACCGAGCGGATCCCGCTCGCCGCCGCCCGCAACCGCGCGATCCGCGCCCTCGGCGACGTCGACCTGGCGATCCTGCTGGACGTCGACTGCATCCCCGGCCACGACCTGGTCGCCCGCTACGTCGCCGCCCACGTGACCGCTCCCGCAGCCGACCGTCTGCTGGCCGGTCCCGTCGCCTACCTCCCCCCGGGACGGCCGGGCGGGCTGCGGCTGCGCGCCGCCGATCGGGCCCTGGCCGTCCCGCCGACCGCCCGCCCCGTACCCGCCGACGACGAGCTGCTCGACGAGACCCGGCACGAACTGTTCTGGTCGCTGTCGTTCGCCGTCCGACCCGAGCTGCACGAGCGGATCGGGGGCTTCGACGAGCGCTACGTCGGCTACGGCGGCGAGGACACCGACTACGGCTTCCGAGCCCGTAGCGCGGGCGTGGGGCTCGTCTGGGTCGGCGGAGCCTGGGCCTACCACCAGCACCATCCGGTGTCCGATCCACCGCGCGAGCACCTCCCGGCGATCGTCCGCAACGCCCGGCTGTTCCGGGAGCGCTGGGGCCGCTGGCCGATGGAGGGATGGCTGCGGGCGTTCGCCGCCGACGGCGCGATCGACTGGGATCCGAGCGGGGACGAGTTGCGTCTGCGGGGCGACGCCACCGGGCGCCTCTAGACCGGATCGAAATTCGTTGGTCCGCCGTGCATCACATCGCGCGATTCGGGCATGGGAGCGGCAGGCGGTCCGCGTCGTCACTCGGCGCGGACCGTCGCTTGCTTGGATGAGCCTGCTCCGCTCGGGCTCCGGCGAGGCCCCGGCGGCGGCACCGGAGGGCAGACCCGGCGGCGCCTAGAGCAGCCTCATCGCGACCGCCGCCTGCGAACGACCAGCGCCAGCAGCACGAGCCCGCTCGCGGCCGCGGCGATCGCGGGGGTGCGATTGGCCTGCACCTTCTGGCCGGCCTGCTCCGCGGTCGCCTTCGCCTGCTCGCCCACGTGTGCGGCCGTCTCCTTGACCTGCTGCTTGCGGTCCTCGATCCCGTCGGAGACCCGGCCCTTGACGTCGACCTTGTGACTCAGCGCCTCGACGGTGTCGCCGAGCTCCTCGCGGGTCTGCTCGATCTGCTCGCGCAGCTCGTCGGGATCCTCGGTCGTGCCGGGACCGCTCTGGTTCTCGTCGCTCATTACCGGTGGCTCCGTTCCTTGATCTCCTGGACGTCCTGCTGGGTGCTCTCGATCGCCTGCTCGGGCACGGGCGGGGTCGCCTCGGTGACCTGCTTCTTGCCGACGAGCGCCGCGACGCCGGCCACGGCGAACAGCACCACGGCGACCATCAGCGCGCTCAGCCACGGGTCGACGGCGGTGGCCAAGGCCAGGATCGCGGCCGCGACGAGCGCACCGAGACCGAGCACGGCGAACAGCCCGGCACCGCCGAACAAGCCGACGCCGGTACCGGCGCGCTTGCCCTTCTGCTGCATCTCGAGCTGCGCCAGCCGCAGCTCCTGGCGAACGAGCGTCGCCGTCTGGTGGGAGAGGTCCTGGACCAGCTGACCGATCGGTCGCTCGTCCCGGGGGGATTCAGGAGAGCTCATGCAAGGCCTATATCCCCTCGTGACAACGGCAAACCTCGCTGGACGATGCGTCCACGCGGATCCGGGACGGCCAGGCCGACCGCCTCGGGGCGACGCGCGAAAAGCGACTCAGAACCGCCCGGACAGCTCCCGCACCAGACCCGGCAGCCGCTCCGATCCCAGGGCCAACCGCCGCTGCTGCACCGCACCCGGGTCCTCGAGCAGCCGCTCGACCCCCTCGAGCTCCTCGACGCAGCCCAGATCCTGCGCGTGGGGCCGGAGCCGCGGGAGCAGCGTCGCCAGTCGCTCGCGCAACGGCACGCGACAGCCGTCGGTCGCCACGATCAACCGCGCGTCGTGGCCGTCGCGGGCGGCGATGAACCGGTTCTCCTCCCAGATCTCCTGCGGGGCGCGCGACGCCGGCTCGGCCCAGGCCTCCTCGTGCTCCAGGCGGACCAGGCACTGGACCAGCGCCACCAGCGATGCCGTGGCGTCGAGGTCGATCTGGGCGTCCATGATCCGCACCTCGATCGTGCCGAAGCGCGGCTGCAGCCGGACGTCCCACCAGAGGTAGCTGGCGTCGGGGAACGCGTCGCAGGCGATCAGCATGTCGACCGCGGCGACCCACTGCGCGTAGTCGTCGAACCGCCGCGGGATCCCGACCCGCGGGAAGGCCTGGAAGAGCGGCGTGCGAGCCGACGCCAGTCCGGTGTCGCGCCCCTGCCAGAACGGCGAGTTGGCCGACAGCGCCAGCAGCATCGGCAGGTGCACGCGCATCCGGTTGAAGATCCGCATCGCGCTGTCGGGATCGGGCAGTCCGACGTGGACGTGCAGCGCGAAGGTCGGCTCGCGTCGCGCCAGCTCCCGCATCGAGCCGTACATCTCGACCTGCCGCGGCCCCCGGCCGAGCGCGGTCTCCCGCCAGACGGCGAACGGATGGGTCCCCGCCGAGGCGACCGCCAGGTCCGATCGTCGTCCGGTTCGGGTCACCGCGTCGCGTAGCACGCGCAGCTCGCGGCGGGCCGCGTCGACGGTCCGGTGGATCCCGGTCCCGATCTCGATCGAGGCCGCGTGCGTCTCGGGGCAGACCTGCCGGCGTACCTCGGGGTCCATCCGCGGCAGCAGCTCGTCGGCGGCCTGCTCCAGGTTCCAGCCGATCGGCGAGAGCAGCATCACCTCCTCCTCCACACCGAGCGTGAAGGCCGGATCGGCGGCGGTTCGCGTCGGCCACGCCGCCCAGTCCTCGCCCGCGTCGTGTCGCCCGGCGCCGCTCATCGCAGGACCCACGTGTCCTTGCTGCCGCCGCCTCGCGACGAGTTGACGACCATCTCTCCGCGTTCCAGCGCCACGCGGGTCAGCGCCCCCGGCAGCAGCTTCCATCCGCCGTCGCCGTCGGCGAGCAGGAACGGCCGCAGGTCGACGTGCCGGGGCTCCAGCCGGCCGTCGATCACCGTGGGATGCGTCGACAGGGTGACCACGTCCTGGGCGATCCAGGCGGACGGCTTCGCGCGTACCGCGGCGATCACCCGCCGCAGCTCGTCCGGCGGGGCCCACGGCCCCAGCACGACGCCGTGCCCGCCCTGGCCATCGCGCGGCTTGAAGACCAGCTCGGCCGCGCGGTCGAGCACGGCGTCCCGCGCGCGCTCGTCGGTCAGGTCGTGGACGGGGATGTCGGCGATCAGCGGCGGCTCGCCGCAGAAGTAGCGGATCAGATCGCCGACGTAGGGATAGACGGCCTTGTCGTCGGCGACGCCGGTCTCGAAGCCGTTCATCACCCCCACCGTCCCGGCCCGCAACGCCGGCAACAGCAGCTCGCCGAGCGCGGACAGCCCGCCGTCGGGGTCGCGCAGCGCGGCCACGTCGGTGCGGCGGTAGACCGCGCTGACCGGCTCACCGCCGTCGCGCAGCTCCAGGCGATCCCCGCGCGACCGCAGGTCCTCGGGCCGGACCAGCGGCACGTCCATCAGCTCCGCCAGGCGCTCGTGCTCCCACCACGCCGTGTTCCCGGGACCGTCCGAGAGCAGCACCGCCGCCCCCGGCTCGGCGCCCACGGGGGTGGTCGCGCGCAGGGCCGTCGAGAGCGCGGGTCCGACCGCCTCGGTCAGGTCCCGCACATCGTCGGGCCGGCCGATCGTCCCCTCGACCGCCCTCCGCGAGGCCAACATGTACGCCATCCCCGAAGGGACGCGAGCGTTGTCCTCGATCACGCGGAGCGTCCCGTCGGCGTCGCGCACGACGTCGAGGCCCGCGACGGCCACCCGGACCCGTGGCGGATCGTCCAGGCCGACCAGGTCGGGGACCACGAACGGGCAGGCGTCGACGACCGCGGCGGGCACGATCCCGTCGGCGATCGCCCGGCGCTCACCGTGCACGTCGGCGACGAAGGCGTCCAGCGCCCGGGCCCGTTGGGCGAGGCTCCGCTCGAGACGCGCCCACTCGTCGCGGCCGATGATCCGCGGAACGGGATCGACGGTGAACGGCGCCTCGCTGCCGCCGAAGCGGGCTCCCTGGTCGGCGATCCGCTCGCGCACCCGGTCCGCCGCCGCCTGGAGCCCCATCCCCTCCAACGCTTCGTGCGCCGTGGCGAACGCCGCCGCCGCCGCCGCGTCACCGTCGGGGCGTGATTCGTCCCACGGTGGTTTCGCGGCCTCGGTGAGCGCGGCGCGGGAGTCGTCGGTCTCCATCACGCGCTCCCTTGCCCGCGATCTCGATCGCTACACCGAACCGATCGATCGTCTGTGCCGCAGCGATCGGCGCGACGGAGCGGCCGGACGACCGTCGTCAGGCGCCGACGGCACGGGCCGCGCGCGCGGCCTCGACCAGACCGGAGAACAGCGCGGCGTGGCGCGCGTCCGCGCCGAGCGACTCGGCGTGCCACTGGACGCCGAGGACGAACGGGCGGTCGACCGCCTCGACCGCCTCGACGACCCCGTCGGGGGCCC
>JBAZOW010000262.1:0-4921 GCA_041648495.1 Patulibacter sp. | reverse complement strand
AAATGTATATTTTCCCTTGTTCTCCTGATGCACAATCTCGTGAGTTTTGTTACTCGGAGAGCGTGAGATGAAATGTGCTCAAGGGCCTTCTTCGTCCAACCACCACAACGGAACTTGCGAAGATGATTGGTGTCGACCGGGCTGCGGTAAGCCGTACCATCCATGCAATGGAAAAAGTCGGGCTCGTGGAATGCCTGACGCCGAATGAAAATAGGGATCGCTATTACCGGATAACTGAGACCGGGAAAAAAGTTCTTGTGATTATTGAGGGGAAAGGGGACTAATTTTTCCGGAGATCTGGCAAAACCCACCCCCACCGCACGTCCCGACGAGAAATTGAGAGTTAGGCACTCAAAAAACCTGATCGTGAGGGGGGTCTGATCGATTTGAAAAAAGTTGGAGGGGGGGTCGGCACGATTTCAAATGCACTAAGTGGGGGGGTCGATCGTTGACCCCCCTTTCAAAATCTGAGAGGTTTAGCAAAACCTCGAAGACGAGAAGAATTCAACAGAATTCTTCGAAGTTGGGATGTGCGCATTATTGCACGCGTTATTTATCACGATCTTTTTGGGCCGTCCCGGCGGAGCGCTCTGCCCGGGAGCCTACCCGGATTTGGTAAGGGAGGATCGGTCCCTCCCTCTCGTTAGATTGTCAGACATTTTCAGGAACCTGACATGTCGAGCTCGCCTGTTCCCGGTCAGCTGGTCAGCACGCGCTCCTCTTTTTGAGAAAGATACCGGCTCAGTTTCAGCCCCAGCCAGAAGATCAGGATCGCAAGGACTAACGTCACCCCGAACTGGATGAAGACCTTATATATCTCAGGGATATCCAGCCATGCATAGGGGAATGCCGGGGGAGGAATGAGAATAAGGCTGTTCATAAACCTCAGGCCAAGTATCCCGGCGATGTACGAATCAAAATAATTCTCAATCAGATACACCAATACCGATGTTACACCAACCCAGACCGGAAGCGTTTTTATTTTGGACACACCTGGAATGATGAGGCTGGACAGGACGATTGCTGCCGGGAACCAGAGCATGGCGAAGAGCTGGACAATGAGCCCCAATAAATCATAATTTTTATTGTGGAAGTAAAATATCACAAACGAGACGAGGATGAGCGAAATCATCGCGTTGATCTGGACGGTCTTCCGGGATTCCCTTTTAATTAATTGTGAAATGAATGCCGCTATTATTCCAATAACAATTGCCAGGATCATAAAGACAAAAAACTGTGACTCAATACCGGAATACATGTTATGGTACATAGGAAACCTCTTTTTTCGGGCCGTGGGGCGGCAATCAGTTCATGACGGTGAATTCTGATAAACGTCTCAGCATTTTCTGATCTCGGAATTATCCCCATAAAATCGTAAATACATATGGTTGAGTGAAATTTTTCCTTCACTCATCGCGATCGCTGCAATCAACGGGTACCACAGCCTCGGACTCCGGTCGAACGGTCAGATCGTAGCGTGGGGATCGAATAACTACGGTGAAACCGATGTTCCCACAGGGAACCAGTATGTTGCAATTGCTACAGGTGAATACCATAGTCTTGCACTGAAACGCGTTACCTGAAGGAATTTGAATTTTTTTTACACATATTAAACCGGATCCCCCGGACATTCAGGACCACCATTTTCGAAGAGTTTCCAGCAGGCCATCCCTTTCAATTTTACATCTGCGAAAATGCCCCGGCCGTATTGCAGGTTCGGGGGAAGTATCTCTCGTCCCGGCTGATGCAAAAAAGGTTGTACCCATGCGACCCCCCATGCTCTTCCGGTTTTTTCAGCGAAAACCGAAGTTTAAGTGATTCTTGTTTCGGGCGTACTTTATGCGATCCTTTATTTCTTATTCCCGGTAAAAAGACCAGGACTGGATCCGTAAGTGTCCGGATGCGTGAAAATGAGGTCTCATCCCCCGGGCTGGATACCCGTGCTTTTTGTCAGCTCTTGACAGAGTGCCAGGCCACGTGGGTATAGTCCTGGTAATAAACAAGATGATTACAAATGATTGCTCTGTAGAAATCCTAATCTAAAAGCCGGTTGTACTGACGACCGGAAGATCTAAGGTACCGTGTCTCTTTTTCTTGATTATGAAGTCAAACAAAAAGGAGACAATAAAGAAATCAGCGAACCGGAATATCAGGTTTATCCAGGCAGCCCTTTCAATCGTTAAGTCAGTACATCTCAATCCATATTCCTGTAAATTTTCAAAGAATGTCTACACCCAACCCCAGCTGCTCGTTTTGATTTTGTTCAAAGATTTCCATAACCAGCACTACCGGGAATTCATCGAAGATGTCGGATAATTGTCGGGATATTCATCGTGCTTACGGTGACCGGTATTGCCTGCTCGATCCTTACTGAGGTACATGCAGTGCACGCAATCGGAAAGGGTTTTGTGGGTCATGAGGGTAAATTGATAGCCATAATCCGGGCAGTTCATGATGAATTGAGATACCCCGCCCGGGGAAATATATAACGGGAACAACCAATACCCGGACCCGGGCAGAACACTAATCCGGCCGACAAGAGTCAGGGGTAACTGAACCGCAGGAACCTGTGATCTCATTGTCCCGGGAAATCCTGGCCGGCTTTTCATAGGGGATTATTATCGCATGTCGCCATATACCCGGCGATGAGTGAAAAAATTGCTGCTGTTATTCCCGGCATCCCCCATGACAATCATGGGCACAATCCCCATTCTGCCCGATCCAAAAGATTGGGTGAGAGGGAGTTCTGCTTACCGGGTTACCGCGTGGAAGAACGTCAGAGGCCGGTAGAAAACCCGGTCCTTGTTCTTCCCGTGGAAGTACATATTCTCGTAATCTGCACAGGTCACCGTCCGGATCAGGGAGAACTGTCGCTCGGCTAAGAACGCCCCGATGCCCTCAGGGGGAACTACAAACCGGATCGGCTCGCCGCTCCGGGCCACATGATCCCGGAGCTCTCTTCGTGCATCCCGCTCCGGTGCGCCACCGGCGCCGGTCCGGGGAGAACAGTCAAACAGGATCGAACTGCCCCGGGCGGAATTCCCTGCAATAAACGAGAGCATCGCGTCAATAGCCGGCAGGGGAAGGTACATGAGAAGCCCCTCCAATACAAAGAGCGTCTTTTTCGTTTTCGAAAACCCGCACTCAAGCAACCTCATGCCAAAATCCTGCGTTGCGAAATCAGCCGGAACATAGGTTACGTGACCCGGAAGTTCGCCAAAAATCTCCCGGATTTTTTCCGTCTTGACGCTCTGGGTATCCGGATGATCGATCTCGAAGACCCGAACATGGTGTCTGATGGCATCAATGCGGTACGCACGGGAATCATACCCGGCACCCATGATGACCAGCTGTTCCAGCCCTTCACCCACAGCGGCCGTTATCGTATCATCAAAAAAACGAACCCGGGCAACAATGGTATTCCGGAGCCCGGGAAAGGGGTGATCGGGATGTTCTGTTATCCATGCAAGACGCGAAGGATCGACAAACCGGACCGCATAGGGATCATTGCAGATCCGTTCGCCATCGGGAAGTCCTGCCTCGATTGCCCGGAAGGCGGCGACTCCCTCCGCGGTCCCGCTCGGGCTGGCCCGTGCATGGTGTGTCCCGCGGGCATCGCCGGCCATTGATGATCGCTGCATGATGTACGGTTTCCCCGGGAGATAATGAGTGTATTGCACAATTCCTGTGCGCCCGGCCACGTGGGTATAGTCCTGGTAATCGGCAAGATGATTGCAAATGATTGTCTGTACTATTCACAGATTCTTACAATTTTCTCATGGTGAAGGTTTTCTACGAGCACAAATGATGTTTCCTGCATACGTGGCGCTCGACGATGCTGGTAGGAATGTAAGCAGGAGAATCTCCGATATTAAGGTGCCCATACTTCCCACCGCGTTCCTCGAGGTGTTCATGGACCTTTTTTTATCTCTCCTCGTTCATATTCCGGAGTACCGGCAAAGCCTCCGAATCCGGTAAAAAATGGTATGAATAAAAAAATTTAAAATCCCGTGGAACCGAATCGGGGAGCCCGTTTTTCTTGAGCTCGGTAATATCCGTCACGTAGGGTTTCTTCTTACGGAACCGGTCCTCATAATTTTCACTGTCTATAGAGAACAAAGAGATCATTTTTGGTATTGTTCCCGGGAATGGCCTACCCGGGACGAGAGATTTTATTCTTTGGGTGAAATCCCCAGACAAAACGTAAAGGCCGTGTCTATTATCCGGTTTCATCATTTACTATCGGATACTCCGGAAAATTATCGGGATAACCTGCACAGTATTTCAAGAAACGATCCAAAAAAAGGATGATAACTTTCATCAGCCCCGATCAGATCACGGACTGGGTATCCTGAATTTTACGGAAGAAGCCCTGCGGACTTCCCTCATGACTGGTCATTCAGACAGTATTCGGGACCAGCACGGTAGATATCCTGTTCTTACTTGTCTGTCCCATCAGCGCCAGTCCCTTTGGATCGTTCATGGCCGACGACGTATCAAGAATGGTTGTTGTCTCAAGATCATATTCTGAGGTCACCAGGTATCCCTTTTCAAGCGATACCCAGTTATCCCCCGAAAACTTCCCCTTGATGGTGGTAGACAGCATCTTATTTTCATAGGACGTTGAAAACGTTATATCATATGTACCGGTATGTGCAATACGGGCACCGGGAATAGTTCCCGTGGGTGTCATTATCGTCCCGTTCTCTTTGACTGCATAGGAATTCGATGCCGTGAAATGATACTCAACCGGAAAGCTGCTGGCATTCATGGTCCCGTTGAATGATGGGGAATACTGCCATGTATCTCCGGTCCTGACCGGTTTTTCCGGGTATAACAGCAGATTGGGCATGAACGCAGAGCTCGTCAGCATCTCTTTCTGAAGCGGCAGTGAACCAAGGATACCCCGTTCATTGTAAGA
>JBAZOW010000261.1:0-4934 GCA_041648495.1 Patulibacter sp. | reverse complement strand
ACCGGGCTGGTCGGCGCCTGCGGCGGACTCGGCGGGTTCCTACTGCCGATCCTGCTCGGCTACGGCAAGGACCTGACCGGGTCGTTCGCCGCGCCGCTCGGCCTGGTCGCCGCGCTCGCGCTGGCCGCCCTGGCCGGCATGGTCGTCAGCCGCGCCCACTGGCGGCGCGGATGGACCACCGCCACCGAGGCCGGAGTGCGGATCTGATGTCGGGCGGGCGGACCACCATGCGAGAAGGAGCGATCTCCGTGCTCGATCCCTGCTTCACCCCGCGTACCACGGACGTGCTGATCGTCGGCGGCGGGATCGCCGGACAGGCGGTCTGCGAAGCGCTCCGCGAGCAGGACGCCGAACTGACGATCACGATGGTCTGCGAGGAGCCGCGGCTGCCGTTCGACCGCGTGTCGCTGTCGCACCTGCTGGTCGACGACACCGCGCCGGAGACGCTCCAGCTGCGGCCCGACGACTGGTACGCCGACCAGCGGATCGACGCGCGGGTCGGCGACCGGGTGGTCGCGCTGGACGCCGACGCCGGGGTCGCCCGCCTGTCCTCGGGCGCCGAGATCCGCTTCGCGTCGGCCGTGCTCTGCACCGGATCCGAGCCGCTGATGCCCGAGCTGCCGGGGATCGGCCTGCCGGGCGTGATCCCGTTCCGCGGACCGGAGGACTGCCAGACGATCCGGCGCGCGGCGGCCGAGGGCACCGAGGTCGTGGTGATCGGCGGCGGCCTGCTCGGGCTGGAGGCCGCCTACGGGGTGGCGTCGCAGGGCGCGGCGGTCACCGTCGTCCACCTGATGGACCGGCTGATGGAGCGCCAGCTGGACGCGGCGGCGGCGGAGCTGTTGGAGCCCGCGCTGGCCGAGCTCGGGGTCACGGTGCTGCTGGAGCGGCAGACGCGACTGATCCTCGGCCCGGATCGCGCTCGCGGCGTGCGGTTCGCCGACGGCGAGCAGCTCGCCTGCGGGCTGGTCGTGATGGCGATCGGGATCCGCTCGCGGACCCAGCTGGCCCGCGAGATCGGCCTGGACGTCGAGCGCGGGATCGTCGTCGACGACACGCTGACCACGTCGCACCCGCGGGTGCTGGCCGTCGGCGAGTGCGCTCAGCACCGCGGCACCGTCTACGGGATCGTCGCGCCGATCCACGAGCAGGCCCAGGTCGCCGCCCAGCGGCTGCTCGCCCTGCACGCCGCCGGTCCGGGAATGGAGGTCGTCCCCGGTGACGTGCCGGCCGCGGGCGCGGTCTACCGCGGGTCGATCATGTCGGCCCGGCTGAAGGTGATGGGCGTCGACCTGGTCTCGATCGGCGACGCGGACACCACCGCGACGTCGGCCGAGCCGACCGAGGGCGACCCCGGCCACGCGACCGCGGCGATCGTCCACGACCGCGCGGAGGGCGTCTACCGCAAGCTCGTAGTGCGGGACGGCACGCTGGTCGGCGCGATCCTGATGGGCGACATCCGCGGCAACGAGCTGCTGCTCGACGGCGTCAAGACCGGCCGCGAGGTCGAGGATCCGCTGGCGCTGCTGGCCGAGGCGTCGCAGGCGTCCCCCGCCGACCTGCCCGACGGCGCCCAGATCTGCAACTGCAACGGGGTCTGCAAGGGCGAGATCGTCGCGGCGATCGAGGCGAACGACCTGGGGTCGACCCAGGAGGTCGTGGCGACCACCCGGGCCGGCGCGGGCTGCGGGTCGTGCAAGCCGGTGGTGACCGAGATCCTCAAGGTCGTCCGCGGCGGCCAGGTCGACGAGGCCACCTACCTCTGCCCGTGCCGCAAGCAGACCCGCGACGAGCTGGCCGCCGTGACCCGCGAGCAGGGCTGCGCGTCAGTCTCGGAGCTGTCGGCGGCCTGCGGGGCCGGCCGCGACTGCGGCGCCTGCAAGCCCGGACTCGCCTACCTGGTCAGCGAGGTCCATCAGAACCAGCACCGCGAGGAGCGCCACGCCCGGTACATCAACGACCGGGTCCACGGCAACATCCAGAACGACGGCACCTTCTCGGTCGTCCCGCGGATGCGCGGCGGCGTCACCACCCCGGCGGAGCTGCGGCGGATCGCCGACGTGGCGGAGAACTTCGACGTGCCGTTGGTCAAGGTCACCGGCGGCCAGCGGATCGACCTGCTGGGGATCAAGAAGGAGGACCTGCCCGCCGTCTGGGAGGCGCTCGACATGCCCTCGGGGCACGCCTACGCCAAGTCGGTGCGGACGGTCAAGACCTGCGTCGGCGAGCAGTTCTGCCGGTTCGGCCTGGGCGACTCGATGAGCGCCGGGATCGAGCTGGAGCAGATGATCGAGGGGCTCTACACCCCGCACAAGGTCAAGCTCGCGGTGTCGGGCTGCCCGCGCAACTGCGCCGAGTCGCTGATCAAGGACATCGGGATCATCGCGATCGAGGGCGGCTGGGAGATCTACGTCGGCGGCGGCGGGGCCGGGACGATCAAGAAGGGCGAGCTGCTGACCCGGGTCGACGACAAGGACGCCGCGCTGCGGACCGCCTGCATCTTCCTGCAGCACTACCGCGAGAACGGCGAGTACCTGGAGCGGACGATGCCGTTCGTCGAGCGGGTCGGGCTGGAGTCGATCCAGGCGGCGGTGCTGGACGAGGAATCCGGCGAGCCCGCGCGGCTGCACGAGCGGTTCCTGATCGCCAAGGCCGCGAGCGACCCCGACCCCTGGCGCGAGCGCCGGGCCAACGCGGTGCCGAGGCAGTTCGCGGAGCTGGACACCGACCCGACCCCGATCGGACCGCCGCGCGGCGCCCGCAAGGAGACCATCGATGCCTGATCTGTCGACCGTCACCGTTCCCGTCGCTCCCCCCGGCGGGAACCTGCTCACCGGGGACCGCTCGGCCGCCGGGTTCCACGACGTCGGGGCCGCCGCCGACGTCCCCATGCTCGAGGGTCGCCGCGCCACGGTCGAGGGCCGCCGCGTGGCGATCTTCCGGCTGCCGACGGGCTTCGCCGCGACCGACGCCGAGTGCCCGCACCGCGGCGGACCGCTGTCCGACGGGCTGGTCGCCGACGGCTGCGTGACCTGCCCGCTGCACAACTGGCGCTTGGACCTGACGACCGGCGTGATCGGCGGCGCGGGCGACCGGATGCCGATCCACGAGGTCGCCGAGGACGGCGGGCGGCTGTGGGTGCGGCTGGCGGACGGCGACGGCGTGGTCGCCGCGGGCGCGGACGCAGACGCGCCCTGCGATGACGCGGGCCGGACGCCGAACGCCGTCACCCGGACGCCCGACGCGATCGCGGACCCCGCGTGAACGGCGAGCGCACCGTCCGCACCGGCTGCCCGTACTGCGGGGTCGGCTGCGGGCTGCGGGCGACGGTGGCCGAGGGTCGACTGGTCCGGGTCGAGGGCGACCCCGACCATCCGGTCAACCGCGGACGGACCTGCGCCAAGCCGCTCGCGCTGCCGGGCGCGATCCACGCCCGCGACCGCGCCACCGTCCCCCTGCGCCGGGAGGATCCGCAGGGACCGTGGAGCACGCTCGGCTGGGACGAGGCGATCGGCTGGGCCGCCGAGCGGCTGCGGGCGATCGTCGACGAGCACGGACCCGAGGCGGTCGCGTTCTACGTCTCCGGGCAGCTGCTGACCGAGGACTACTACGTCGTCAACAAGCTGGCCAAGGGGTTCCTCGGCACCAACACCGTGGACTCGAACTCGCGGCTCTGCATGAGCTCCGCCGTCGCGGGCTACAAGGCGACGTTCGGATCCGACGGCCCGCTGCCGTCGTACGACGACCTCGACGAGAGCGACTGCATCCTGATCCTCGGGTCCAACACGGCGGTCTGCCATCCGATCGTCTGGCAGCGGATCAAGGCGGCGCAGAGCCGACCCGAGCGCGGTGGTCGCGGGCCCTGCCGGGTGATCGTGATCGACCCGCGGCGCACCACCACCGCGGCCGAGGCCGACCTGCACCTGCCCGTCCGTCCCGGCGGCGACGTCCCGCTGCTGCTCGGGATGCTGCACGTGATCGAGCGCGACGGCCTGACCGACGCGGCGTACCTGGACCAGCACGTCGAGGGCTGGGACGAGCTGCGCGCCCAGGTCGCGGAGTGGCCGCCCGAGCGCGCCGCCGAGGAGTCCGGCGTGCCGGTCGCGCTGCTGGAGGAGGCCGCGCGAATGTTCGCGACGGCCGGCGCCGCGATGACGTGCTGGACGATGGGCGCCAACCAGTCGACCGTCGGCACCGACAAGAACCGGGCGTTGCACGCGCTCTGCCTGGTCACCGGCCAGGTCGGCCGCCCGGGTGCCGGGCCGCTGTCGCTGACCGGCCAACCCAACGCGATGGGCGGCCGTGAGGTCGGCGGGCTCGCCACGCTGCTGCCCGGCTACCGCGACGCCCGCTCGGCCGAGGACCGTGAGGCGGTCAACACCTACTGGCGGCTGCCGCCGACCGCCGCCGGGATCAGCGAGCGGCCCGGACTGGTCGCGACCGACCTGATCGACGCGCTGCACGACGGCACGGTCAAGGCGGTCTGGATCATGGCGACCAATCCCGCCGTCTCGCTGCCCGACAGCGCGAAGGTCCACGAGGCGCTGCGGCGCGCCGAGCTGGTCGTCGTCCAGGACGCCTACCACCCGACCGAGACCTCGGCGCTCGCCGATCTGGTCCTGCCGGCGGCCCAGTGGCCCGAGAAGAACGGCACGACCACCGGGTCGGAGCGCCGCGTCACGCTGATGCAGCGGGCCGTCGCGCCGCCCGGCCAGGCGCTGCCGGACTGGCAGATCCTCGCCCGGCTCGGCGCCGCGCTCGGCTGGCGGGAGCAGTTCGCCTGGCCCAGCGCCGCGGCCGTCCACGCGGAGTTCGTCGGCCTGACGGCCGGCCGCGTCTGCGACCAGACCGGAGTCACCCACGAGCGGCTGCGCCGCGACGGCAGCGTCCGCTGGCCGTTCACGTCCGAGGACGCCGAACGGGCGGACCAAGCG
>JBAZOW010000260.1:0-4975 GCA_041648495.1 Patulibacter sp. | reverse complement strand
ACCGTCGCCGAACCGCAGCTCGACGCGCAGGTCGCGTCCGGCGAAGCTCGCGGCCACGACGTCGGCCCCGACGACGTTGTCGCCGTCGCGCACCGCGTCGTCGAGCCGTAGCGCCTCGGGCCGGACGATCAACGCCGCGGATCCCGTCGTGCCGGTCCCGCCCGCCGCCTGCGGATCGACGCGGAGCCGGGCGTAGCCCGCGTCCAGGGTCTCGCCGCGGCCGTCGAGCGTGCCGTGGAAGCAGTTCGACTCGCCGAGGAACTCCGCGATGAACAGGGTGCTGGGCCGGTCGTAGAGCTCGTCCGGCGTGCCGAGCTGCTCGACGCGCCCCTGGTTGAACACCGCGATCCGGTCGGAGAGGCGCAGCGCCTCGTCCTGGTCGTGGGTGACGAAGACGAACGTGGTGCCGAGGTCGCGGTGCATCCGGGCGATCTCGACCTGGAGCTCCTCACGCAGGCGCTTGTCGAGCGCGCCGAGCGGCTCGTCGAGCAGGACCGCGCGCGGCTCGCAGACGATCGCGCGGGCCAGCGCGACCCGCTGCTGCTGGCCGCCCGAGAGCTGGCTCGGCAGGCGATCGGCGTACTGCTCCATCCGCACCAGCCGCAGCGCCTCGCGCACCCGGCCGGCGATCTCCCGCTTGGGAACCTGCTGGTAGCGCAGCCCGAAGGCGACGTTGCGCTCGACCGTCAGGTGCGGGAACAGCGCGTAGAACTGGAAGACGACGCCGAGCCGACGGCGGTGCGGCGGGAGCGGCGTCACGTCGGTGCCGTCGATCTCGACCCGTCCGCTCGTCGTCTCGGTGAAGCCGGCGATCAGGTTGAGCGTCGTCGACTTGCCCGAGCCGCTCGGCCCGAGGAAGGTCATGAACTCACCCGGGGCGATGTCGATCGAGACGTCGTCGACGGCGGGCGCGTCGTGGCGCCCGAAGGTCTTGCACAGGTGCTCGAGACGGATCCCGTGCCCGGTCTGCGTGGTACTCATCGGGTGCCCTCCGGATTGGACTTCTCGGGTCGGCGCATCAGCACCGGGATGACGATCGCGATCGTGGTGACGATCACGATCAGGCTCGACGCCGCCGCGATCGTCGGGTCGATCTCGACCGTCACCGCGTCGAACATCTGCACGGGCAGCGTCTGCAGCTCGGGGCTGCGCAGGAACAGCGACACGACCACCTCGTCGAACGACGTCGCGAACGCGAAGACCGCGCCGCTCAGCACGCCGGGACGGATCGCCGGCAGGGTCACGCGGAAGAACGCCTGCCACGGGTTCGCCCCGAGGCTCGCCGCGGCGTGCTCCAGCCGCCGGTCGAGCCCGTCGAGGCTCGCCGTCACCGAGACCAGGACGAACGGCATCGCCAGGCAGACGTGGGCCAGCACGAAGCCGAGCGTGGTGCCGGTCAGGCCCCAGCGCAGGAAGACCGCGTAGATCGCGACGGCGACGACGATGTTCGGGACGATCTGCGGGGCCATGTGCAGGCCCCGCACGACCCCGCGACCGCGCCAGCGGGACCGCGAGAGCCCGTAAGCCGACGCGGTACCGAGCACCGTCGCGATCACCATCACCAGCACGCCGATCCAGAGCGAGTTCAGCAGCGCGTCGCGCCACGTGGGGTCCGAGAAGAAGCTCTCGTACCAGCGCAGCGAGAAGCCCTTCGGCGGGAACTCGAAGGTGCTCCCCGACGTGAAGCTCATCGGGATCACCATCAGCGTCGGCACCAACAGGATCAGCGCGACGAGCACGACGACGATGCGCAGCGGCGAGATACGGCGCGGGATCATCAGCGATCACCTCCGGGTGCGATCGAGGGGGCGCCGAAGCGGCGGGCGACCAGCCGGACCAGCAGCAGCAGGCCCAGCGTGACGACCAGCAGCAGCGTGCCGAGGGCACCGGCGCCGGGGAAGTCGAGCAGCGCACTGGTGCGCTCCTGGATCAGCTGCGCGACCACCGACTCCTGCGACGAGCCGAGCAGCGCGGGAATCACGTAGAAGCCCACGCTGAGGATGAAGACGAGGGAGAAGCCGGCGACGATCCCGGGCACGGACAGCGGCAGGTAGACGCGTCGGAACGCGCTGCGGCGGGTGGCGCCGAGGCTCTCGGCGGCCGAGAGCAGCCGTCGGTCGATCGACTGCATCGAGCTGTAGAGCGGCAGGACCATGAACGCCAGCAGGACCTGGGTCATGGCGATGATCACCGCCCAGACCGTGCCCATCAGCTGCAGGCCGAGCAGCCGGTCGATCGGCCCGTTGTCCTGCATCAACAGGACCCAGGCGAAGCCGCGGGCCATCAGGCTGGTCCAGAACGGCAGCAGCACGACGATGATCAGCAGCGCGCGGACGCGCGGCGAGACGATCGTCATCAGGTAGGCGTACGGGTAGGCGAGCAGCAGCGTCGCCGTCGCGACCGCGAGCGAGACGAGGATCGTGCGCACCAGCACGCGCATGGTCACGCCGTCGTCGAACAGCTGCGCGTAGTGGTCGAGGCCGAAGCCGCCGGAGAAGAAGCTGTCGCCGACGATCCGACCGACCGGGTAGACGAAGAAGACGCAGAGCGCGACGACCGCGGGCAGCACGAGCCACCACGACCGCGAGCGGAGACGGCCGGCCGCGCGCAGCCTGCCGGACGCGCGCACCGTCGAAGTCGAGGAGGCCATGCTGATCGCGTCCTCAGCCGCCGAGCCAGGCGGTGAACTTGCGGCGCGTCTCGTCGACGTTGGTGCCCCACCACTCCGACTGGATGTTGACGGCCTCGCCGCGGCCCTCCGTCAGCGGATCGAGCGCTGCCGCCTCGGGCGAGTACTGCGGCTTGGCGTCGAGGTTGGACGGGGCGGTGCCCGACAGCTCGGCGAACTTCGCCGACTGCTCCGGCTTGGTCGCGAAGGCGACGTACTTCATCGCGGCGTCGCGGTTCGGCGCGCCCTTCGGCACCACCAGCACGTCCGTGGCGATGACCGTCTTGTCCCAGACCGGCTTGAACGGCGCGCCTTCCTTGACCGCGGTCAGCGCGCGGGCCTGGACGACGAGACCCATGTCGACCTGCTTGCCGACCAGCAGCTGCTGGATCTGGCCGTAGGTCTTGGCGAACGTCGTCTGGTCCTTGACGCGATCCCAGACGCCGAGCGCCCGGTCGACGTCGAGCGGGTACAGGCTCTTGCTGGGCACGCCGTCGGCGAGCAGCGCGCTCTCGATCAGGCCGGTCTCGACCTCGCGCGACGTGACGCGACGCCCCGGGTACTTCTTCGCGTCGAAGAAGTCCGCCAGCGTCTTGGGCGGGTTGTCGCCGAGCTTGTCGGCGTTGTAGACCAGCACCAGCCCGTACGCCACGGCCGGCACGCCGCACTCGGTGGCGGTGCCCTCCGGGAACTGCGTCTTGTCGATCTGCGTGTAGTCGATCGGCTCGACCAGCTCGCCGCACCACTCGACGGAGTTGCCGCCGCCGAACTCGGCGACGTCCCAGCTGACGCGCTTGGCCTCGACCATCGCGCGCAGCTTGGCCGGCTCGGGGGGCGAGTCGTTCAGGACCTTGGTCCCGGCCGTGGCCGAGAACGGGTCGCTCCAGGCCTTCGTCTGGTTGTCCTGGAACGCGCCGCCGAACGAGACGAACGTCAGCTTGCCGCCGCCGCTCCCCGCGCTGTCGCTGCCCCCGCCGCTCCCGCCGCAACCCGCGATCGTCGCGGCTGCGACGCACGCTGCCGCTACTGCTCCTACCTTGCGCATCTCTATCTCTCTTCCGGTTCTCCCGATGGACCAGTGCAGGTCGCTCAGACCTGGTAGGCCTTGGTTCGTACGAATTCGTCGAGCCCGTGGGGGCCCCGCTCGCGGCCGTAGCCGGACTGCTTGGTGCCGCCGAACGGCGCGGACGGGTTGAACGCGGCGCCGTTGACGTAGACCGTGCTGGCGTCGACCGCGGCGGCGACCCGGGTGGCGCGGTCAGCATCGGCCGACCAGACGGCCGCGTTGAGGCCGAACGGCGTGCCGTTGGCGACCGCGATCGCCTGCTCCTCGGAATCGACGGGGATGATCGCCAGCACCGGGCCGAAGATCTCCTCCTGGGCGATCCGTGCCTGCGGGTCGACGTCGCTGAAGACCGTCGGCACGACGTAGAACCCGGTCTCCGGGACGTCCTGGGCGTCGGGCCCGCCGATCACGACGCGCGCACCGTCCTCGACGCCCGCCCGCACGTAGCCGAGCACGCGGTCGCGCTGGACCGCCGAGACGACCGGTCCGAGCTTGGCGCCCTCGGCGTTCGGATCGCCGGGCCGGTAGGCGGCCGCGGCGTCGGCCGCGAGCCGCTCGACCTCGGCGAGCCGCTCGCGCGGGACGATCATTCGCGTCAGGGCCGCGCAGACCTGGCCGTTGTTGGCGAAGCAGTTGGCGACGCCGGCCGGAACGGCCGCCTCGAGGTCCGCGTCGTCGAGGATGATCTGCGGGCTCTTGCCGCCGAGCTCGAGCGACACCGGCTTGACCGTCGCCGCGGCCAGCTCGGCCACGCGGCGTCCGGCGCGGTTGGAGCCGGTGAACGAGACGGCGTCGATCCCGGGATGCGAGGCGATCGCCTCGCCGACGACCGGGCCGTCGCCCCAGACCAGGTTGAGCACCCCGGCGGGGAGCCCGGATTCCGCGACGATCTCGGCGAAGAGGTAGGGCGTCAGGCCGACGACCTCGCTGGGCTTGGCGACCACGGTGCAGCCGACCGCCAGCGCCGGAGCGGCCTTCAGCGCCAGCTGGTAGAGCGTGAAGTTCCACGGCGCGATCGCGCCGACGACGCCGATCGGCTCCCAGCGGACCTCGGACGTGCCGATCCGCTCGCTCTCGGGACGCTGCTCGATCGCGTCCGCGGCGTCCTCGAAGGTGTGCGCGACGATCCCGGTCTGCATCGCGACCGCCTGCGTCCGCGGGGTGCCGAGCTCGGCGACGATCGAGTCGACGATCTCGTCCTGGCGGGCGCGGATGCCGTCGGCGATCCGCCGCAGCGCGGC
>JBAZOW010000259.1:0-4975 GCA_041648495.1 Patulibacter sp. | reverse complement strand
GAACGAGAGGTGCGGGAGGACCTCGTCCGGGATCCCGGTGGGGGACAGCAGCACCCGACGCAGCGGGGCGAGCTGTGGGGCCCGCAGCGCGGCGGCGATCGCGCCCCGGTTGACGTTGAGCGGCGGGACCCCCGGGGGCCGGATCGCCAGCCGCGGCGCCCGGGCGGCGCGGGCCACGGCGTTGATCACGTCGACGATCGGCTGAGGGCGCGGCGCGGTCAGGTGGAACGCCTGGTGGTCGAGGCCCTCGGAGTGCGCGATGTGGTCGATCGCGGTGGCGACGTAGTCGACCGGGACGATGTTGGTCGCGCCGAGGTCGGGCGAGACCAGCGGGATCCACGAGGGCAGCTTGCGCAGCTGCTTGATCAGGCCGAACGTGTAGTACGGACCGTCGACCTTGTCCATCGTGCCGGTCTCGGAGTGCCCGACGACGATCGACGGACGGTAGACCCGCCACGGGACGAGGCTCTCGCCGCGGGCGATCCGCTCGGACTCGAACTTGGTCCGGTGGTACGGCGAGGGCAGCGGCTGGCCCTCGTCGAACATGTCCTCGCGGAAGACGCCCTCGTAGTTGCCGGCCACGGCGACCGACGAGACGTGGTGGAGGCAGCCGGCCTCGAGGATGTTGGCGAGCTCGACCGCGTGGCGCGTGCCCTCGACGTTGAGCGTCTGGTTGCGCTCCTCGTCGGCGGTCATGTCGTAGATCGCCGCCAGGTGGAAGACGTGGTCGATCTTGCCGCGGTGCTCGTCGACCCAACGGTGGTCGACGCCCAGCGCCGGGGCCTCGAGATCCCCCACGACGACCTTGACCCGCTCGCGCGCGGCTTCGGGCCAATCGTCGACCAGCCGGTCGATCTTCGGCAACGAGCGGTCGCGGACGACGATGTGGATGTCCCCGTCGCGCTCGTCGAGCAGGGTCTGGACGAGGTGTCGCCCGATGAACCCCGTTGCTCCCGTGACCACGTACGTCATGCGCGTCCTTCGATCCCACGAGTGGTCCCGAGCGCCACCCGTTCAGGGGGAGCGTAGCCGAGTGCCGGGGGTGGGGAAAGGGGAGCTGCGTCCGGCGGGCGGAGCCGGAGGCCCGCTCGCCTTCACCGCTACGCGCGATATGCCCCGGGGCGTATCGCGCGGCTGAAGGTGGCTACCAGCCGAGGCGCTTGTCCGCCGTGGCGGCGCGACCCTTGGCGGCGGCCTGCCGCGCGTACTTGCGCTTGTCGAGCCGCCACTGCAGCAGCGACATCACCGTGACGAAGGTGATCAGGCCGACCAGCACGGCGAAGCCGAACAGCGTGACCTGAAGATCGTTGTTCTCGCCGAGCGTGCCCGTGCCGCCGTCGAGCTTCGGGTGCGACGCCATCGCCGTGGCGGCGGTGAACGCGAAGGTCGCGAAGATGGTGCCGAAGACGACGAGCAGGCGGCGCATAGGAGGGCAATCGTATAGAACGTTCCCGATGCACGGATTGCAGCGGGAACGGACCCCTAGCGGCGTCGAGGTTCTCCGCCTCGACCGGCCGGATCGTCGGAACGCTCTCGACCGCGGAACGCTCCGCTCGCTGCTCACCGCGCTGCATGCGACGGCGGCGGATCCCGACGTCCGCGCCGTGGTCCTGTCGACCACCTCGACCGCGGCGCTCTGCGCCGGCGCCGACGTCGGCGAGCAACTCGACCGGACCGGGGGCGTCGAGCGGATGGAGCTGTTCGCCCAGCTCTACCAGGCGGTCACCGACCTGCCCGTGCCGACGATCGCGGTCTGCGTCGGCAACGTCGTCGGGGCCGGGGCCGAGCTGGCCGCGGCCTGCGATCTGCGGGTGGCGGGCGACAACGTGCGGTTCGCCTGGGCGGGGGCCAAGCTCGGGGTCCCGGTCGGTCCGGCGCGGTTGGTCCCGCTGGTCGGCCTGTCGCGGGCCAAGGAGCTGATCTTCACCGGGCGCGTGGTCGACTCCGCGGAGGCCGAGCGGATCGGCCTGGCCGAGCGGGTCGTCCCGGCCGCCGACGCCGAGGCCGGCGCGCTCGAGCTGGCCGAGCGGCTCGCCGGGCAGCCGGACGACGGGATGCGCCGGCTCAAGCAGATGTTCCGCGACTACGAGGACCTCTCGGGCCGCACCGCGCGCGAGAACGTCACGCTGCTCGACTGGCAGCGGTTCGGGCAGGGACTCCCGCAGGGAGACGGTCGCGACTGAGGAGGGGTCGGGCGCGGCCGGGGTCGGGCGCGGCCGCGGAGGCGGGTCGCCGGACGTACGTCCGTACGACGAAACTCCCGCCAGACACACGGATGCGCGCTACGTTCGGTCCCATGCGGATCGCCATCGCCGGGGCTCACGGAAAGATCGGGCGCCGACTGACGCGGCTGCTGGTCGGGCACGGCGACAGCGTCTGCGGACTGATCCGCAACCCGGACCACGCCGACGACGTGCGGGCGGACGGCGGCGAGCCGACGGTCTGCGACCTGGAGCTGTCGACGCTGCCCGAGATCGCGATGGCGATCGAGGGCGTCGACAGCGTGGTCTTCGCCGCGGGGGCCGGGCCCGACAGCGGGGCGGAACGCAAGGGATCGATGGACCGCGACGGGGCGATCAAGCTGCTGGAGGCCGCCGGCAGCGCGGGCGTCCACGGCTACGTGATGGTCAGCGCGATGGGGACCGAGGTCCCGCCGACCGGCAACGACGTCTTCAGCGTCTACCTGCGCGCCAAGGCCGACGCGGACCGGGCGTTGATCGACAGCGATCGGCAGTGGACGATCGTCCGGCCGGGACGGCTGATCGACGAGCCCGGCCGCGGACGCGTGCGGATCGCCCGGCGCCTGCCGCACGGGGAGGTCTCCCGGGACGACGTCGCCGCGACCCTCGCCGTGGCGATCCACGAGCCACTGGCGGTCGGCCGGATCATCTCGGTGATCGGCGGCGAGCAACCGATCCTCGCCGCGCTCTCGGCGGAGCTGCGTGCCGATCCCCGCGGCACGTGACCGGGGTGCTGCCCCGAAGCGCCGGCCGATGCGGCAAAGTGCAGTCATGAGCACGAGCACCCTCGAACCGTCCCGTTCGCGCGACGTCGCCCAGCGGGACCCGCGGACCAACGGCCTGATGCTGGTGGCGGCGATGGTCGCCCTGATGTGGATCGTCGAGGTGATCGACGCGATCGCCGACCAGCGACTCGACCAGTTCGGGATCATCCCGCGCCAGGTCAGCGGACTCGACGGGATCGTCTTCAGCCCGTTCCTGCACAGCGGCTTCGGGCACCTGATCTCCAACACGGTGCCCTTCCTGATCCTCGGCGCGGTGATCGCGTTGAACGGCGCGATCCGCGTGCTCCAGGTGACGGTGATCGTCGGACTGGTGGCCGGCATCGGGGTCTGGCTGTTCGCGGCGTCGAACACGCTGACCGTGGGGGCCAGCGGGATCGTGATGGGCTACGCCACCTACCTGATCGCCCGGGGCGTGTTCAGCCGCCGCGCGTTCGAGCTGCTGATCGGCGTCGTGATCGCGGTCGTCTGGGGCGGCATGGTGCTGTCCAGCCTGCTGCCGGAGGACGGCGTGTCGTGGCAGGCCCACCTGTTCGGGGGGATCGGCGGCGTGATCGCGGCCTGGCTGCTGACCGCCGACCGCCCCGCGGCGGACGCCGCCTCCTCGCGCTGAGGGCGCTCCGGCGCCGGTCCGGACGCTCGGTCGCCGGCGCGCGGCGGACCCGGGTGGTTCCGTCGACGGCCCGAGGGCCGGCCGGTCAGTCCCGCCCGAGGGTCTTCGCGACGATCTCGCCCGTGACCTCGTGCAGGTCGTGGTTGGTGTCGTAGACCAGGACCTGCCGGTCGCCGCCCGTGCCGCGCTCGATCAGGTCCGCGATCCCGTCGAGCGCGTCCGCCGAGCCGAGCTGCTCGGCGTGGGGACGGAGGCGGTCGAGCAGGCGGCGGGCCAGCACGCGCGTGCTCACCCGGTCGCTGGTCGGCAGGTCGACGAGCTCGCCGTCGAGGCCGTGGATCGCCGCCAGGTACTTGTTCTCGTCGAGGATCTGCCACGGGTAGTCGCCGAGCTGCTCGCCGGCGTCGTAGTGCGCGGCCAGCTCGTGGACCATCGCCTGGATCAGGGCGGCGAGCGCGAGCGTGTGCTCGACCCGGGTCTGGCCGTCGCAGACGCGGATCTCGACGGTGCCGAACTTCGGGTGCGGGCGCACGTCGTGCCAGACGTACGTCGGGTCGCTCATGACCCCGGAGCGCATCATGAACTCGATCTCGCGGTCGTAGCGCTCCCACGAGCCGTAGGCGGTCGGCACGCCGACCCGCGGGAAGGCCCGGAAGATCGCCGTCCGGGTCGACATCAGACCGGTCCGGTCGCCGCGCCAGAACGGCGAGTTGCCGCTCAGCGCCATCAGGATCGGCAGGTGGACGCGCATCCCGTCCGCGACGTGGATCGCCTGGTCCGGGTCGTCGAGCCCGACGTGGACGTGCAGGCCGAACAGCAGCTCCTGACGGGCGATGAACCGCAGCTCCCGGACCAGGTCGCGGTAGCGGTCGCGCTTGGCGATCCGCTGGTGCTCCCAGAGCGCGAACGGGTGCGTGCCGGCGGACCCGATGCTCCAGCCCTGGTCGGCGGCGCGTCCGGCGACCAGGGTCCGCAGCGCGCGCAGCTGCTCGCCGGCCTCGACGGTGTTGGCGACCGGGTCGGTGGCGATCTCGAGCACCGACTCCATCAGCTCCGGCTTAACCTCGCCGACCGGACTCTCGCCGAGCAACGCCTCGACCCCGTTGACCAGGTCGAACGACGTGCCGTCGACGATCATCAACTCCTCCTCGATTCCGATCGAGAAGGGCGTGCGCCCGGCGGCCGCGCGGAAGGCGTGCTCCATATGGCCGCACAGTACCCAGCCTGCGGCCGACGACACGTCGCGTCGCCCGCAGCCGGTGATCGTGTCGAGTTGTCCCGCGCTATTCCGGTGAACTCGACACCCCGGTCGACACGTGCGGCCGGTCGAGCCGGGGAAG
>JBAZOW010000258.1:0-4984 GCA_041648495.1 Patulibacter sp. | reverse complement strand
CAGAACTATTACCTGGGTGCTCATTTCAGCTTCCGCCATATTTGCAGTTCACTGTTCCGGAACCCAGATCTTCCTGAGCCGGGAACGGAGGATCACACCGATCCTCTTCACGCAACAGACAATGATTGCAGTGACCAGAATTATCGATAGTACAAAGAGAATAATTCCCGGGATTACGACAATATACTCTATAAGAAATTCCAATGAGGGAACAATACGGATAATGACACCCTGGAAAAGTACGATACAGAAATAAACGATTCCAACGATCGCAAAACCGGCATAAAATAAATTATGATATCGCCCCATTTTTCTGTCTACCTCATTTTTACCATCAGAGCAATGTAGCCACGGGTTTTTTTACAAACGATCACTCAGATTCTCTTGTAACGTCAGCCCACAAGGGTAGATTTCCAGATACGATTTAACAAAAAATGTAACGTAAGAATGTCTGAATTAATCCTTTGTTACCAGGATAACCATGCTGAATGAATCATCAGTTGCCTTGGGCTCTTCCCAGGGACGGTAGTAGACGGCCTTGAAGGTGTAGGTATCTACAGCCTGTGGTGAAAGGATCCATTCATGATACCCGGGTGCACCAATCAGGGCAGTGTCCGGAGCAATGGTAGTATCCGAGTAAATGTCAAGTCCTTTTGCTGCGGTTGCATTCCAGGTATAGCCGGTGGTCGGGTTCTCGTTCAGCCGGACTACAATACGCTCGCCCATGGGGATTGTAATAATCTCACCATTGGCTGTGCTGTTCACATAGATTGTACGGACCGCCGTAATGGATCCGTCCAAGGTGACCGATCCGACGGCAGCGGGCGTTGTTGCCGGGGTAAACAGGGGAACGATATCTGCCGTGGTTGAGGTTGTTGAAGGTACCGCCGATGTTTGCGGAGCAACCGTTATATCAGAACTTCCGGTACAGCCTGCGATCAATACTACTGCAAGGATAAGTATGCAGCCAATGCCTGCAATTACGTAGGGTGTTTTCATCATATCACCATTTATCATCTAAATATCAGTGAGCGGTACTTTAATTCCGTCGATGAGTGAAATTTTTTTTTCCGTTATCGCTTCGGGGTATTTCCCGATCGCATTGGCAATAGTGGAGAAATGCTGCGGCTACAGGCAGAAAAACATGTCATCCAATGAATGATAAAAAAAGGGGGATATTCCCGGTTTTTAAAGGAGTATTAGTTGAAGTAATAATCGAGTCGTGATTCCGGCCAGATACCGCTCCAGCTGTTTCCGATTATACTCCCGTCATTTGCATCGACAACGGCATAATATGTTTCTTCGTACCGGTCGTTCCAGTATCCGGTAATTTTCACAACCCAGGCAAGGTTCTCGACATTCTGGTACCGGGTAACAACTGCAAGATAGGCATTTGATGAACGGATGGAGAATGACTTGTCAAAGCCGTAATAGTTCTCAGTCGTCTCGGTTGCTTCTGCAAGAGTAATGGAATTCTTGAGTCCAACCGTCACTAACCGGTCAACACCCCAGTAGTCAACAATGGCTCCTGTTGCCGGGTTAACCCTGATATGGACGAGGTTCGGGAGGAGGACGTGGTCCTTCTCTTCGCGGAGAACAAAGTCATAGGCCTTGGTGTCAACCCGCTCCCAGTTCTGCGTGGTTTCGTTCGTCACATAGTAGTAATCTGAGTAAACCGTATCAACAACAATCTTCCAGGATTTCCCTGAGAAGCCCTCATATTTCTGACCGGCATATTCCGTTGCCTTTGCGTATGCCTCGTCCCGGGAAAGAGTCAACTCAGCGGATTTCGGCGCATTGGATGCAAAATGTACGAATTCGACAACACCAGTGTTCTGGTTTACGCTGAATGAGTCTGAATCTACCTTGAGCGTATAATAGTTCCCGACCTGGAGACTGCCTGTGGAGCTCAGTTCCGGCTCAAGCGTCAGATCGTTCATAAAAACCCGGACGCTGTTCTTGGCCTCATCCACAGAGATCGGGTAGTTGTCATTCACGGATGAAACGGCAACGGTGCCGGGATCTGAAATCGGATCCATCTGGATGCTCATTGCCCCTGCATAAGGCAGGACCAGAAGCATGCATGCTGCAGCGATCAAAACTGCAAATAATCTTGTTATTCTCATAGGTAAAACTCCAGCGCACAAGAGTGTGCGGTTCGAGAGACCTTCAATTCGGCCTTATTTACCTTATTTTTCGCAAAGGGAGTTAATGCACGCGTTAAGTGAAAAAAAATCTGCACTCATGCAAGAACCCGAGAGTACTCTCCTCCAGGACCGTTGAAAAGAGCCATTGAAAAAGAAGGCGGAGGGAATATACTTCATGGCAGTTCAGGCAGCTGCTTCTGCTACGCCATGGTCCCATGAGAATGGCAGGCTGTCTTCATCCGTACCCGGGTCGTCCTTTATAACCTCATCAATACCAGAGGCACTCACGGACCTCTGCGCAGAGATATTTACTGCAGCAGTTGCATTGACAAGCCCGGCACCATAGAACCACGAATTTCCAAGGGGCGTTGCGGTACTGACTATCTGTTCCCGCACCTGCTGGTTTGTCCAGTTCGGATGAGCGCTGTATACAAGTGCAGCTACTCCGGCAACATGGGGGGTTGCCATGGATGTGCCGCTGTATGTAGCATACTTTGAACCGGGAATCGTTGACCTGATATTCACACCCGGTGCTGAAACACTGATATGTCTTCCTGTACTGGACCAGGATGCACGATGGTTGTATTTGTTCACCGCTGCAACGGAAAGGACACCGTCATATTTTGCCGGATATGACATAGTGTCCCCAGCACCGCTGGTGACTCCACTATTCCCTGCAGCTGCGACAATCAGTACACCGCTGGTCGAGGCCTCATCGATAGCATCGTGCAGGGCCTGCGAATCCTCACCTAATCCAAGACTCATGGACGCGACCTGCATGCTGTTGTTCTTGGCCCAGAAGATACCCTCGATGACATCACTGACACGTCCCTCACCTTTGTCCGACAGGACTTTCACGCCATACAGGCTGATGCCCGGAGCAGTACCGTAAATACCCTTGCTGCTTCCCGTGGCGGCAAGGATACCCGCACAGTGGGTGCCGTGACCGTTATCGTCCATGGGGTTAGAAGAATTGGATAAGACATTAAATCCGCCGGCATATGCCCCGGCAAGGTCCGGGTGCGTATAATCGATCCCCGTATCAATCACGGCTACCCTGACACCCTGCCCCGTGGTATTGTAAGCCTGGACTATATCGGCATTGATCTGTTTTATGTTCCACGGCATGGTGGGTCCATAGGCAGTGACCAGATAGTCCGGTTCTATGTACCGGACCGTCCCGCTGGTCTTGAGTGTAGCAATCTCCTCGTCAGAAAGATCCGCAGCAGCGGCATGAATATCCGGATAGAGGTGCGTTGTGGATTCGATTGAAACGACCGGTGATGCTGAAGTCCCGTAAGTTACGGAATTCCCAATGACCTCCATTACCATAATTCCGTTCTGGGATTCAGTTCTTACCTGAGATGAATCCTTGAATCCTATAATAACGGGAACTGCTGAAACACTGGCAATAAAAAGGCCGCAGATGAGAAGTGCTGTGATAATGTATACTGTGTACTTCATGGATCTTCTCCTGTAAGACCGGTGCCCCGGTCAACTGTTATTAAAAACGGGAGGGAAGCACATAACTCTCGCGTTAAGTGAAAAAATTGCTGCGGTTATTCATCCACCGGAGAAGATCCTGTGTCCTGCGGACAAATTGAAACTGTGGAGAAAAGTAACTATGGGACTTCATTAATTATTCCTCCGCGAATCCTGGTTGTGTACACTACCTGCCAAAAACCTGAGTGAAGAGTTACACAATTATGAGCATCGCGATCGATCTCCGGCAAAAAATTTCAACCACCCCCTCACCCCCTGCTCAAAATTTTTCAGGCAGGGTCTGGTTGATTGGCAAACAATCTCACATCGGAAAACAATTTTTTTTGTCGCTTGTACATGCATTTTGTCGGATAATTATCCGATTATCGCCTCATCAACTGACACCTCATGATCGCGATTGAAAATTTTTTTTACAGAGTCTGCTAAAAAAATATGCTCTGGAGAACGCCTTAATCCAAACAAATTGTATGGACCCAGTATCTGTCTGAAATTTCTGCTGTACATCGTGTATAGTCATCAACTCGTATCACATCCCATCCTCCAGAAATTTCAAAGAACCGGAACAAATCTTCGTCAATCATTCTTCAGACCACGTAGAACCCGGGCCAGGAAAATCCATTGAAGAGACACATTTAGTTCGGGCTCAAATTTAGTGAAGTACTGGGGAAAGGAATCATGGCCATGAATCCGGGATAGTTTGGTTGTGGGGTAAGCGTTCCATTGAGAATAATAAACAAAAGGGGGTTCCAAGTGAGTGGTTAAGCATTCGGTCAATACTCCCGGTGAACTGACAGGGATTGATTCCCTGCCGGTTCACGGGATTCCATTCCTGTCGTATCACATGGGGGGCAGGTTCTGGAAGATTGCCTGAATGACTGCAATGATGATTTTAAAGAATAAAGCCCAGTCAAACATTGTCTCATTCACCTCGTTTGAGAGTCTCATTCATTGTGCTGACAATGATCAAAGGCAGAAAATCCTGCCGGTTCCCTGGACTGCCATCAGCCGGCGTTCGGCAGGATTACCGGAAACGGCAGATGGAGTACAGGCTTAGCGATTTACCTTTGGGATCGCAGACATCATTTCCGGGATGTCATGAGCAAAAATAAGCACGTTCAGATAAATATCTGACGATGAGTGAAAAAAAATTTGCACTCAAAAGATTAAGGGAATCCGGATCTGGTTTTTCATAACATTGGCTCTGTTCGGGCATTACCATAAAATTTTTAACCGGAAAACCCGGAAAATAAAAAATAGTTGGGGATATGGATCGGGATCTTACGGACCCGTAATTTCTGATGATGAGTATGACGAATCCATGACCTGCATACTTG
>JBAZOW010000257.1:0-5001 GCA_041648495.1 Patulibacter sp. | reverse complement strand
GGACGCCGACGCCGAGCTGGTCGTCACCCGCGCGGACGAGGTCGACGACCTGATCGCGCTCGGTCGATCGGCGCGGCTGCACGTCAAGCTCGACAGCGGGATGGGCCGCCTCGGCGAGCCCGACCCCGACGTCGCCCGCGGGCTCTGCGACCGGATCGCCGCCGCCGACGGCCTGCGGCTGGTCGGCGTGATGACGCACTTCGCGACCGCCGACGAGGACGACGACCGCTGGATGCAGGCGCAGCTCGAGCGGTTCCGCGGCTTCGCCGACGCGGTCCGCGCCGACCACCCCGGAGTGATCGCCCACGCCGCCAACAGCGCCGCGACCCTGCGCGAGCCGGCCAGCCACTTCGACATGGTCCGGACCGGGATCGCGATCTACGGCCTCGATCCGTTCCACGTCGATCCCGAGCCGCACGGCCTGGAGCCCGCGCTGCGCTGGACCAGCCGGCTGGCCGCGGTCAAGCCCTGCCGGGTCGGCGAAGCCGTCGGCTACGCACGGCGCTTCGTCGCCGAGGCCCCGACCACGATCGGCACCGTCGCGGTCGGCTACGGCGACGGCGTCCGGCGGGCGCTGACCTTCGCCGACCCGCCGGCCGAGGTGCTGATCGGCGGCCATCGCGTGCCGCTCGCCGGCACCGTCTCGATGGACAGCTTCGCCGTCGACCTCGGCGTCGAGACGACCGCGGCGATCGACGACGAGGTCGTGCTGATCGGCCGCGACGGCGACGAGCGGATCCTTGCCGAGGACGTCGCCGCCCGTCAGGGCACGATCAACTACGAGGTGACCTGCGCGGTCAGCCCGCGCGTTCCCCGTGTCCACCACCGGGACGGCACGCCGCTGCCGGCCGCGGGACCCTAGGACGCCGCACCGGATCGTCCGGAGCCCTTCCGATCACCCCTCTGTTCCTCGGTCGCCGCGGACCATCCGCTTCGCACCGATCGTCACCCCGAAACCTCCAGGAGACCCCATGAGCACCGACCGCCGATCCGTCACCGCCCCCGATGCGCCCGCCGCCATCGGCCCTTACGTCCATGCCGTCGCCGCCCAGGGCCTGCTCTTCGTCTCGGGCCAGATCCCGCTCGACGCCGCGTCCGGCGAGGTCGTCGGCGAGTCCGCCGGCGAGCAGGCCGAGCAGGCGCTGAAGAACCTCGAGGCCGTCGTCCGGGCCGCGGGCGGCTCGCTCCGCGACGTCGTGCGGACCACGGTCTTCCTGACCGACATGGGGACCTTCAAGGAGGTCAACGAGGTCTACGCGCGGTTCTTCTCCGAGGAGCCGCCCGCCCGTGCCGCGATCGCCGTCGCCGGCCTGCCGCTCGGCGTCCGGGTCGAGATCGACGCGATCGTCGCGCTGCCGCAGGGCTGAGTCGCGCGGTGCGCGGGCCTCACGGTCTCGCGCACCCTCGTGGGTGTCCGTTTGCTCAATAGGTAGGCGTCCATTTGCACAGTAGGGAGCGTCAGTTTGCCCAATGGATAGGCGTCCATCTGCACAGTAGGGCTCTCCTGCTGGTACGGTTTCTGGTATGGCGTACCGCCGTCGCGTCATCGATGATCTGCTCGACGAGGTCCTCCCGGACCTCGCGGCGATCGCATTGGAGGGCGCCAAGGGCGTCGGCAAGACGGCTACCGGAACGCAGCGTGCGGGTTCGATCCTCGGACTCAACGATTCCCGGCAGCTCGAGGCCGTTCGCGCAGACCCTGACCTGCTGACGCGCCTCCCACCCCCGGTGCTGATCGACGAGTGGCAGCTGGAACCCGCCGTCTGGGAGCGCGTGCGTCGCGCTGTCGACGACGACAGCAGCGGCGGCCGGTTCCTGCTGGCCGGCTCCGCGGGCGTCGAGCCCGGCGTGCGCCTGCATTCCGGCGCCGGACGCATCGTCAGCCTGCGCATGCGCCCGTTGGCGTTCAGCGAGCGCGGAATCGCCGAGCCGTCGGTCTCGTTGACGAGCCTGCTGGCCGAAGCGGAGCATGACATCGACGGGCGCACCGATATCTCCCTTGTGGAGTACACCGCCGAGATCCTGCGCTCGGGCTTCCCCGGGATCCGAGACCTGCCGGCGCGGGCGCGGCAACTCCAGCTCGACAGCTACCTCACGCGGATCGTCGAGCGTGAGCTTCCCGAGAGCGGGGCGACGATCCGCCGGCCCGCGGCCCTGTTCGCGTGGTTGGCCGCCTACGGTGCGGCGACGGCCACGGACGCGTCCTACTCAGTGATCCTCGACGCAGCCACCGCGGGGCAGAACGGCAAACCGGCGCGGGGGACGGTCGACGGCTACCGCGAGCACCTGCAACGGATCTTCGTGCTGGATCCGGTTCCGGCGTGGGTACCCACGTTCAACGCGCTGAAGCGTCTGACCCAGACCCCGAAGCACCACCTGGTCGATCCGGCGCTGGCGGCACGGCTGGTCGGCGTCGACCAGGCCGGGTTGCTTCGTGGTGATGGCGATCGCGTTGCCACGTCAACCGGTACGTGGTTGGGCGCGCTCTTCGAATCGCTCGTGGTCCAGAGCATTCGTGTCTACGCGGAGGCCTGCGGAGGTCGAGTCGGACACCTCCGGACCAAGAACGCCACTCGCGAGATCGACCTGATCGTCGAGACCAGCGATCGTCACGTCGTGGCGATTGAGGTCAAGCTGTCGGCCACGGTGACGGACCACGACGTGCGCCACCTCAACTGGTTGCAGGAGCAGATCGGCTCTCGTCTCCGTGACCGGATCGTGATCACCACCGGCGAGTTCGCCTACCGCCGCCGTGACGGGGTGGCCGTCGTCCCCCTCGCACTGCTCGGGCCGTGACCCCGGCGTAGGTGCATCCACCAACCACCGCCCCCGGATCCGGTCGTTCTCCACCACCAGCGGGCCTGACCCGGGGCGTACCTTCGAGCTATGGACGTCGTAGTCATCGGTGGTGGGGTCGTGGGTCTGAGCGTCGCGGCGTCGCTGCAGCGCCGAGGCGCCGACGTGACGGTGCTCGAGGCGGGTGAGTGGGGACGCGGCGCGTCCGAGGGCAACGCCGGCTGGATCTCGCCCGGGCTCGCCAACCCCGTGCCCGCTCCGGGCGTGATGGGCCAGGCGCTGCGCTGGATGCCCAACCCGCGCAGCCCGCTGCTGGTCCGCCCGGTTCCGCGCCTGAGCTTCCTGCGCTGGTCGTGGCAGTTCTGGCGCAGCACCAAGCCCAACCGCTACGGCGCCGGGATGGCCGCGCTGGCCGGCCTCGGCACCCGCGTGCTGGACGACTACGACCAGCTGGTCGCCGACGGCGTCGAGATGGAGATGCACGCCGAGGGGCTGCTCTTCGTCGGGCGCTCCGCGCAAGCGGTCCGCGCCGAGGTCGGCGTCCTGCGCGAGGCGCAGTCGCTCGGCTACCGCGGCCGGATCGAGGAGATGACCGGCAACGAGGTCCGCGAGCACGAGCCCGCGCTCGGCGCCGCGATCACCGCCGGCGTCTGGGCCAAGGACGAGCGCCACGTGCGCCCCGAGAGCGTGACCGGCGGAATCGTCAAGCACCTCGAAGGACGCGCCGACCTGCGCTCCGGCGTCGCGGCCCGGCGGATCACGCCCGACGGCGACGGCTGGCAGGTCGAGACCGACCAGGGCGAGATCCTGCGCACGCCGCGGGTCGTCGTCGCGACCGGCTGGCAGTCGGCCGACCTGCTGGCCCCGCTCGGCGTCCACCTGCCGATGGAGGGCGGCAAGGGCTACTCGGTGACCGTCGCCAACCCGGCCGTCGCGCCGAAGGGCACGCTCTACCTGCTCGAGGACCGCGTCGCGGTCTCGTCGTTCGACGGCGCGCTGCGCCTGGCCGGAACGATGGAGCTGGGCACGTCCAACCGCAAGATCAGCCCCGGCCGTGTGGCCGCGATCGAGGCCGCCGCGAAGCGCGCGCTCGTCTCCTGGGACGGCTCGACCGCGACCCGCTGGGCGGGCTTCCGGCCGATGCTGCCCGACGGCGTGCCGGCGATCGGCCCCGTCCCGGGCCGTCCCGGCCTGCACGTCGCCACCGGCCACGCGATGCTCGGCGTGACCCTCGGCCCGACCACCGGCGAGATCCTCGCCCCGGCCGTGCTCGACGGTCGCGTGTCGGCCGAGCTGGCGCCGTTCTCGCTGGCCCGCTTCGGCAACCGCTCGGTGCCGGCGCTGCCGAGCCCGAACGCGTCCGACGCCCCGATCGCCGGCTCGCCGGCCTGATCGGTCGCCGGACGGCAGGTCGATCGGGCAGATCCGGCCCGCTCGGCTCGCTGGCGGGCCGAGCACGCCGCCTCAGCCGGGCTCCGTCCGGCAGACGCCGGTCACGAACGCGTCCAGCACCTGGCGGCCGAGCGGGTCCGGAAGGCGCTGCAGCGCCGATCGCGCTCGGTGCTCAGCTCCCCGGGTGGCATTCCGCGCACGATTCAGGTGGTCGGACGCCACCGCGGCGTCGTAGGTCGCCATCCGGTTCGCGGTCATGAAGCCGAGGGTGGCTCGCGGGGCCCAGCACCGCACCCGCGACGCCGGCCAACGCTCCCGCGGACAGCACTTCACGACGCGACATTCCGACGCCTCGCCTTGTCACAGGGACCACGCTCCTTCTTGGATCGATCGACGTCACGGATCGACCCGGTCGGGGGGACCGGTCGGCAACGTCGGGGGATTCGGGCCGTAGCGCGGGTGCTCGGCCGGGTGCATCCACCTTAGGAATCGATGATGTTCATGAAAAGCGCAGGCTGGACATGTCCAACTTGGACGTGTCGGTGGGGCTTCGGACGTCTGGTAGATTCGCGCCATGCTCGCCCGCCTCCTGCGGCCCGTGGCCCGGTGTGGCGCCGTCCTGGCGGTCTTGGTGGCGACGGGTGCCGTGCTCCCGGGGGCCGCGCCGTCGGCGGCGTCGGCGCTTTCGGTGACCGCGGCGAGCGGACGAATGTCCGAGAGGGTGTCGCTGCGCCTGGTGCGCAGGTCGGGCTTCGACTACGTGCACTCCGGGACGGCGACCGGGAGCGTTCCCGGGACGGTCCGCTCGACCCT
>JBAZOW010000256.1:0-5022 GCA_041648495.1 Patulibacter sp. | reverse complement strand
GCGTTGTCCGCCGTCCCCGGCCCGACCGGCCCGCCCGTCCCCAGCGCCATCGCGATATCACTCGCCACGTTGTGGCCCGACCAGCCCTCCGACCCCCGCGCGACCCGCTCCAGCTCGGCGGCGGGCAGGCCGAGCGCGGCCCCCAGCTCGCGCACCGCGCCGCGCGCCCGGTAGGTCGGGAAGGCCGCGACCAGCGCCGCGCGGTCGTTCCCGAAGGTCTCGTGGACCCGCGGGATCAGCGCCGCACGGATGTCGCGGGGGAAGTCCAGGTCGATGTCGGGCACCGTGTTCTTCATGCCGTCGTGGAGGAACCGCCCGAGCGAGAGCTTGGCCTCGATCGGATCGATGTGCGAGAGCCCGGTGAGGTAGCAGACCACCGACGAGACGGACGACCCGCGCCCGCGCCCCGGAGGTAGCACCGCGCGGGCCGCCGAGCGCCCCCGGACCTCGTATGCGACCTCGCGCGCCAGCTCGAGGATCTCGTGGTGGAGGACGAAGAACCCCGACAGCCCGAACTGCTCGATCAGCTGCAGCTCGTCGTCCAAGCGCTGCTCGGCTTCCCGCCGGTAGCGGTTCCCGGCGGGGTACCGCTCCTCGAAGGCCGCTGCGCAGACCCCCGCCAGCTGCCAGCCGGCGTCGGCCTGGCTCTCGCCGGGATAGCTGTAGCCGAGGTCCGACGTCAGGTCGAACTCCAGCCGCTCGGCCAGGCGGACGGTCTCGGCCACCGCCTCGGGGTGGTCCGCCAGCCGGGCCGCCATCGCCGCCGGGCCGGCCAGCACGTGACTGTGGTTGCCGCGGCGGAACGGCTCGGAGCCGTCGAGGGTCGTGTGCCGCCGGACCGCCACCAGCGCGTCCTGCAGCAGGGCGCGCTCCCTCGTGTGCGCGTGGACGTTGCCCGTCGCCACGCAGCGCAGCCCCAACCGCCGGGCCAGCGCGGTCCGCCGCCGTCCCTGGTCGCGGTCGCCGCGCAGGTAGCGCCGCTGCAGCTCGACGTAGAGGTCCTCGGTCCCGAACGCGTCGCGCAGCATGTGCAGCGTCGACTCCTCCTCGATCCCGTGCTCGGCGCAGCCACTGAGGCAGACCAGGCCCTCGTGCAGGTCGCAGACGTCGGCGATCGTGACCCACGGCGCGGTCCGCACCCGCCGCGGGTGGTCGCGGGTGTGCTCGTGGCCCAGGGTCAGCAGCCGGCAGAGGTTGCGCCAGCCGGTGGCGTTGCGCACCAGCAGGGTCAGGTGCCGCCGGGTCTCGGGATCGGGCTCGCTGTCCGCCGGCCGCAGCACCGGACCCTTCGGATCGATCCGCACCGTGATCTCGGCTCCGTGGATCGCCCGGAAGTCCTTGTGCTCCTTCGCCGCCTGCGCGAACTCCATCGACCCGTAGACCCCGTCGTGGTCGGTCAGGGCCAGCGCGCGGTAGCCCCGCTGCCTCGCGGCGAGCACCAGATCCTCGGGCAGCGAAGCCCCGTCGAGGAACGAGAACGCCGAATGGCAGTGGAGCTCGACGTACTCGGGCACGAACGTATGTTCGCATGCCGGGGGGACGCCATTCGCCCCTCCGACAACGTCCCTGCAAATTGCAGGAACCTCGCCGCCGGCCGCCCTCGGGAGGCTTTCAGCCGCTAGGCCACGCAGTCGATCCGCTGCTCCCAGATCCCGCCGGGCGGCCGGGTCGCGGCGCGTTCCAGCCGCCACCCCTCGGACGACGTGGTCGTCTCGTAGCCCAGCTTGACCCCGAGCGCCAGGCTGCCCCCGCCCTTGCCGTTGCGCACCTGCACCCGGTAGGTCCGCCGTTCGAGCGCCCCCTCGGCGATCGCCCAACGCCCCAGGGCCGCCGCGGCCTCGACCGCCCGCCCCGGCGCCAGCTCGCGGGCCGCCCGGACCATCTCCCGCAGGGCGTCCGCCACCTGCGGCCGCGTGAGATCCACCCGCAGCTCCCCCTGCTCCCGCAGCGCACCCTTCGCCGTCTTCAGTGCCCCCACGAGCCGCAGCTCCAGCGGCCGGCCCACGTGATCGGTCGTCACCGCCACCCGCGCGTCCCCCGCCAGACGCCCCCCGAGCTCCAGGTTCATCGGTCCGGTCAGTCGGCCCAGGATCTGCGGGTCCAGCCCCAGGGCGAAGGTGAGTCGGCCGGTACGCCGATCACGCAGGGCCTCGCCGTCGATCTGCTCGAGATACTCCGCATCGAGCCCGATCCCCATCGGTGCCCGCACCGCCACCCGACCGGTCCGCTCGCGTCCCAGGTGCACGCCCTCGACGTCCGGCGCCGGCAGGTCGCTTCGGGAGACCAGCTCGTCGATCCCGCGCCGCAGTCCCTGCAACGCGTCCGGCGACTCCCGCCCGTAGAGCAGCTGCCGCATCAGCCGGTCCGCGTCCTCCGGGCGGTCCAGCTCCCAGCTCCGCCCCCAGCCTCCGCGCAGCGTCCCCTGCGCGGACGCCGACAGCTCGACGGCCTGACCACCGCCGAGCGGGATCTCCGCCCCGAGGCCGAACGTCGCCCCGGTGTCGATGTCGTCGTGGACGGTGATCACCGTCCGCCCGTCCGACCACTGCTCCCGCACGACGCCGACCCGCGCCCCGACCCGCAGGAACACCACGCTGAGCGCCTTCGCCTGCCGCCGCCCGTCGCGGTGGACCACGCAGGGCCGCTCGTCGTGGAAGGCCGCGCAGCGGTCGCCGCCCGCGACGCAGATCGCCCGCCGTACCCCGGAGTGGACCGCATTGACCACCCCGGCACCGAGACCGCCGGCGACGGCCGCCGCTCCGCCGAGCGCCACCGCCACCAGGGCCACCAGCGCGACCTGCTCGATGCTCGCCTGGCCGCTCGTCGTCGTGCGCGCAGCCGGACGCGACGCCGCGGTCCGCATCACGCGAACCCACCGACGCGCACCGCAACCACCCATCTCCACCGTCCGGATCGCCCCATCGGGGAAGCCTCGACGACCGGCGTCGGCCCACTCCACCCCCGATCAGCGTCGAGACCCTGCCGAGTTCGTGACCGATGCCTACCGCGAGCGCCACCAGCGGCCGTCGACCAGGTCGCGGTAGACCACCACCGCCCGACCGCGAACGGTGATCACCTCCCACATCCGTCGCCGCAACGGCCGGTCCGTCCACCAGCGGTCCTCGAGCAGCCAGGTCTCGACCACCGCCTCGACCTCCTCGCCGTCCGCCCGCAACGGCTGCCCGTCCGGACCGGCCTGCACGGACGCCGGCCGCGGCTCCCCGAGGCGGCGGATCGTTCCCTTCCGGGCCGGGCGACGAGGGTCGGAACGGGGCACGAACAGATGTTCGCACAGCGGGCGGACCGCCCCCGTCCGCGGACGCCCCGCCCGCCCTCCGGCATGGCGCGTAGACACTCTTCGGATCGACCCCCAAAGTGCACTCGTCTTCACCGGGTGATTACATGCGCCCGGCATGGCTCGCCTCACCAAGGTCTTCACGGGACGCGACACGCGGTACTTCGAGTTGTTCGAAGAGTCGATCACCCACGCGGTAGCAGCCTCCGAGCTGCTCGGCCGGTTCCTTCACGGCCTCCCCGACCACCCCGAGCTCGCTCGCGAGATCAGCAAGATCGAGAGCGAGACCGACCGGGTCACGCACGACATCATCGCCCACCTCAACCAGACGTTCGTCACGCCGCTGGAGCGCGAGGACATCCTGGAACTGGCCTCGGCGCTCGACGACGTCGTCGACCTGATCGACGAGACGGCCGACCTGATCGTGCTGTACAAGGTCGAGGCGCCGATGGAGCAGGCCCACGGGCTCTGCGACCTGCTGATCGACGCCACCAAGGCCCTGGCCTCGGCGATGCCCCGACTGCGGACCTTCGGCGACATCCGCCACTACACCGTCGAGGTCAACCGCCTCGAGAACGACGGGGACCGGCTCTCGCGCTCCGCGATCGCCGGGCTCTTCGACGGCGGGATCGACCCGATGGTCGTAATCCGCTGGAAGGACATCTTCGAGCGTCTCGAGGACGCGATCGACTCCTGCGAGAAGGTCGCGAACATCCTCGAGGGCATCGTCATCAAGAACCGCTAGCGGTTCCCCTCCGGTCTCCTCGCACTTCACACCATGGAAACCGACCTTCTCCTCTGGCTGGTCGTCGCGGCTGCGCTCGCGTTCGACTTCACCAATGGGTTCCACGACACGGCGAACGTCGTCGCCACGTCGATCTCGACCCGGGCCATGCGGCCCCGGGTCGCGATCGCGCTCGCCGCGATCCTCAACTTCGTCGGCGCCTTCCTCTCGCTGAAGGTCGCCGCGACGATCGCCAGCGGGATCGTCGACTCCAACTCGATCACCCTGCAGATCGTCTTCGCCGGCCTGGTCGGCGCGATCGCCTGGAACATGCTGACCTGGTGGTTCGGCCTGCCGTCGAGCTCGTCGCACGCCCTGATCGGCGGCGTCGTCGGCGCGATGCTCGCCGCCAACGGCTTTGGTGCGATCCACGGTGACGGCCTGCTCAACAAGGTCGTCGTTCCGGCGCTGATCGCCCCGACGCTGGCGTTCGCCGTCGCCGGGATCTCGATCCTCTGCATCTACCGGATCATCGGCCGGCAACGTCCGGGACCGGTCACCCGCGGGTTCCGGCTGGGGCAGATCGCCTCCGGTTCGCTGCTGGCGCTCGCCCACGGCACCAACGACGCCCAGAAGACGATGGGCATCATCACCCTGGCGCTCGTCGCCCACGGGTCGCTGAACGCCGTCAATCCCGAGATCCCGTTCTGGGTCGTGCTCTCGAGCGCGAGCGCGATCGCCCTCGGCACCTACTCCGGCGGCTGGCGGATCATCCGCACGATGGGCTCGAAGATCATCAAGATGGACGCCGCCCAGGGCTTCGCCGCCCAGGGCTCGGGCGCCGCGGTGATCCTCGCCGCGACCCACGTCGGCTTCCCGCTCTCGACCACCCACGTGATCTCGGGCGGCGTCGTTGGTGCCGGTGCGGCCAAGCGCCTGTCGGCGGTCAAGTGGGGCGTCGCCGGCAACATGGCCGTCGCCTGGATCCTGACGATCCCCGCCG
>JBAZOW010000255.1:0-5058 GCA_041648495.1 Patulibacter sp. | reverse complement strand
GGGCGACGGCCAAGCGCCTGCTCGGGCAGTTCGGCCTGGAGGACGCGGCGGACAAGACGATCGCGCAGTTCTCGGGCGGCATGCGCCGGCGCCTCGACCTGGCCGCCAGCCTGATCACCCGGCCCCCGCTGATCTTCCTCGACGAGCCGACGACCGGCCTGGATCCGCGCACCCGGGGACAGATGTGGGACACGATCCGCGAGCTCGTGGCCGACGGCTGCACGGTCCTGCTGACGACCCAGTACCTGGACGAGGCCGACCAGCTGGCCGACCGGATCGCCGTGATCGACCGGGGACGCAAGGTCGCCGAGGGCACCCCCGACGAGCTGAAGGGCTTGGTCGGCGGCTCGACGCTGCAGCTCCAGCTCGCCCCGGGAGCCGACCAGGCCCTGGCCCGCGACGTGGTGCGGCGGGTGGTCGGCGAGGAACCGGTCCTGACCCCCGAGTCCGGTCGGATCAACGTCGCTCTCGACGTCGCCGACCGTGCGGCGGACGTCCTGATCGGCCTCCGTCAGGGCGGCGTCGGGATCGCCTCCGTGAGCGTCGACAAGCCGACGCTGGACGAGGTCTTCCTGGCGATCACCGGCCACGAGACCCCCGACGAGCCCGGGTCCACCGGGCCACGCACCGCCGATGACGAGTCCGCCGTGGAGGTGGCCCGATGAGCACGATCACCGTTGCACCGCAGACCCCGGGAGCGGGAGAGCCGGCTCGCCGGAACCCGACCGTCGACCCGGCCGAGGCCGTCGCCCGCACCCGCGCGCGCAACAGCCTCGGCGAGGTCGCCAGCCAGACGCTGTCGATGGCGTGGCGCGCGCTGAAGAAGATGCGCCGCAACCCGGAGCAGTTCTTCGATGTCACGATCCAGCCGCTGCTGTTCACGGCGATGTTCGCCTACATCTTCGGCGGGGCGATCTCCGGCGACGTGCAGAGCTACCTGCCGCTGATGATCCCCGGGATCGTCGCCCAGACCGTGCTGACCACCTGCATGGCGACGGGCGTCCAGCTGCGCGAGGACATGGACAAGGGGGTCTTCGACCGCTTCAAGTCGCTGCCGATCGCCCGAATCGCCCCGCTTGCGGGCCCGATGGTCGCCGACCTCGTGAGATATCTGATCGCGGCGTCGCTGACCTTCGGGATGGGCATGATCATCGGCTACCGCCCCGACGGTGGGGTGCTCGGCGTCCTCGGCGCGGTCGTGCTCGCGGTCTTCACCGGCTGGGCGCTCGCCTGGGTCTTCACCTTCATCGGCACGATCGCCCGCAGCGCGCAGGCCGTCCAGGGGATGTCGATGCTGATCCTCTTCCCGCTGACGTTCCTGTCCAACGCGTTCGTCCCCGTCGACACGCTGCCGAGCGCGCTGCAGACCTTCGTCAACATCAACCCGGTCTCGCACCTGGTGTCGGCGACGCGGGACCTGGCCAACCACGCGACGATCAGCGGCGAGGTCGGGCTGACGCTGCTCGCGGGGCTGGTCGTGATCGCGATCTTCGCCCCGCTCTCGCTGCGGGCCTACAAGCGGCACCTCTAGCCGCGGCGAACGCTCAGTGCGGCAGTCGCTCGACGAGGCGCAACGCCTCGTCGAGCAGCGCGGGTCCGCGGCGGTCGCCGTACTCGGCCCGCAGCTCCGCGATCCGCCCCGGGGCCCGCTCGTCGGCCCGGGGCACGATCCGGTCCCAGGCCATCGTCGGGATGAACTGGCTGTAGGAGAACCGCTCGGCCAGGACCAGCGCGCGCAGCGCACCGTCAGGGTCCTCGTCCTGCCGCAGCAGCCCCCAGGCCCCGAGGGCGAACAGCACCATCCCCGCGACCGGATAGTCGATGTGGCGCCCACTCGCCTGCAGGGCCTGGCGAGCGCCGTCACGGCCCTGCCGGTACAGCTCGATCCCGGCCGGCTCGTCCTCGGGTCCGGCGTAGTGGGCGTGCGCGTTCAACGCCGTCGCCGTCCCGAACAGCGTCCACGGCTCGATCCCGGTCCGTTCCACGCCGGGGAAGTGCATCTCGCACATCCGGGCGGCCGCCTCGCGGTAGATCCGCAGGCCGGCGGCGTGCCCGCCCCGGGCCAGCTCCAGCTCGGCCTCGCCGACCTGGAACACCCCCGCGCTGCCGAGCACCGCGTCGGGCTCCTCGGTCTGCCGGATCCGGGCGATCGCGGCCTCGGCGTCCGCCGCCCGCCCGTCGGAGATCGCGCACATCACCATCAGCGTCCGCAGCTGGATCTCGTCGTCCTTGGCGCCGAGGCGCACCAGCACGGGCATCGCCGCCTGGGCGTGCGCGGTCGCGCGGGCCAGCTCGCCGCCGTGCATCGCCAGCTGGGCGAGTTGGGTGCGGAGGATCGCGGTCGACCACGGCCCGTCCTGCTCGTCGGCGAGCGACAGGGCCCGCTCGGCCGCGGCGGTCGCCGACTCCAACTCGCCGGCGTTCTCGAGCGCGTGACTCAACCACTGCAGTGCGAGCTGGGCGACGTGGCGGTCGGGGTCGCGGCTGAGTGCCTCCAACGGTGAGAAGGCCTTCAGCATGTCCGGACCCATGGCGAGGATCACCCGCGTCATCCCCGCCAGCCGCGGATCGCCGCTGCTCGGACCGAGGCGCTCGAGCAGCGCCCGGAGCGGGCTGTCGTGGCGATCGGTCGCGATCATCGTGTTGGCCAGCGTGACGGTCAGGGCCGTCCGGGTCGGGTCGGCCAGCGCGTCGGGCGGGGACCATCCGTGCAGCCGCTCTTCGATCGCGTCGCTCAGCGTGATCAGCCGGCCGTGCTCGCCGCGGATCGCCCAGAACGTGCCGAGCGCGGCCAGCAGCCGGACCAGTGCGTCGTTGTCGCCGTCGGCGATCGCGTCGCGCAGTTCGTCGGCCAGGGTGCTCTCCTCGTCGACCAGCGCGTCGATCGCGGCGAACTGGTCGGGGCCGGTCAGGCGCGCGCCGTGCCGGGCGGCGAAGGCCGTCGCCCAGCGACGTTGCACGGCCCGCGCCTCCTGCTCCTCGCCGACGGCCCGCAGCTGCAGTCGCCCGAACTCGCGGACGGTCTCGAGCATCCGGTAACGGACGCCGGCCGGGGATTCGCCGACGCTCAGCAGCGACTGGTCGACGAGACGCTGGACGGCGTCGAGCGCGCCGTCGCCGAGCACCGCCTCGGCCGCCTCGAGCGCGAAGCCGTCCGGGAACAGCGCCAGCCGCCGCAGGGCGCGCTGCTCCCGCTCGCCGAGCAGGTTCCACGACCAGTCGATCACCGCCAGCAGCGTGCGGTGACGGTCGGGCGCGCTGCGGTCGCCGCCGCGCAGCAGCGCGAAGCGGTCCTCGAGCCGCCGGTCGATCTCCTCGACGGCCATCGCCCGGACCTTGGCCGCCGCCAGCTCGATCGCCAGGGGCATACCGTCGAGCCGGCGGACGATCCGGCTGACGACCGCGTCGTCGAGCTGGGCCGCGGGCCGGGCGGCGACCGCGCGTTGACGGAACAGCTCGACGGCGTCGGCGGACTGCAGCTCGCCGAGCGCGTAGACGCGCTCCGCGCCGATCGCGAGCGGGGCGCGACTGGTGGTCAGGATCCGCAGGTCGGCGGTGGTCGAGACGAGGAACGCGACGAGCTCGGCAACGGACGCCACCAGGTGCTCGCAGTTGTCGAGGATCAGCAGGCTCGGCGCCTGGCCGAGCCGCTGGGCGATCCGCGCCCGGACGTCGGTCCGCTGCTCGGGCGTCAACGACCGGCGGCTGCTGACCGAGTCCCGGACGCCGAGGACGGAGCCGACCTCGCCTATCAGGTCTTCGGGGGCGCCGACGCCGACCAGCTCGACGACGTGGACCACCGGCTCGGTCGCGTCGCGCGCCAGCACGTGGGCCAGCCGCGTCTTGCCCAGCCCGCCCGGCCCGACGATCGAGACGACCCGCGCGCTGGACAGGAGCGACCGCAGCCGCTCGACGTCGCGGTCGCGTCCGAGCAGTGCGGTGGCGTCGTAGCGGACGCCCTTGCGGACCGGACGGTCGAGCGCCAGCAGGTCGCGGTGGACGCGCAGGAGCGCCTCGCCCGGGCTCGATCCGAGCCGATCGCGGAGGTCGCGCCGGTAGTGCTCGAACCGCTCCAGCGCGGCGCCCGGACCGCGGACGACGGCGTCGCTGCGCAGCAGGTCCGCCAGCAGCGACTCGTCGTCGGGGTGCTCGCCGAGCACGGCCTCGAGCGCCGGCAGCGCGGTCTCGTGATCGCCCGCCCGGCTGGCGGCCTGGGCCAGCAGGCGTCGAGCCTCGTCCAGCCCGGCGAGCGCGTCGCGGCGGACGTCGGCCAGCGGTCCGCGCTCGTCCGGGGCGACGGCGGTCAGGGGGCCGCCGAGCGCCAGGGCCTCACGGCAGAGGGCGGCGGCGGTGACCGCGTCCTCGGCGAGCGCGACGCGGGCCCGGGCGACGAGCTCGGCCAACCGGAGGCTGTCGACGGCCGCGGGGGCGACGCCGAGCCGGTAGCCGCCGTGCTCGTGCACCACGGCGTCGGGACCGCAGGCGGAGCGGGTGCGCGACACCACGACCTGGAGGCCCTTGGCGGCGTTGGCCGGTTCCTCGTCACCCCAGACCAACGCGACGAGACGCTCCGCGCGGACGGTCCGGCCGCGCTCGGCGGCGAGGGCCGCGAGCAACGCCTTCGACCGATCGCCGACCACGGCGGCGCCGTTCCAGCGCACGCCGTCGAGGAGGGTCAGGCGGACAGGCACGAGGGGCAGTCTAGGTGGCCGTCGGGCCCGGATCCGCCCGATCGCCGATACCTCTACCGATGCGGTTGCCGATGGTCACCGTTCGCCGTTGTTTCGGGACAGCGGTCCGGGCTAGCGTCGAAGGCGTTCTGGGAGCGCTCCGAAGGGTGGGGTGCCCCGCCACCTCACGCAGGAGTCACTCCATGTCTCGCATCACGCGGCGGCTCGTCGCTGCCGTTTCCGTTTCCGCTGCCGCCTTGGCCTTCGGGGTCCCATCGGCGGCCCAGGCCGTCAACTACACCGCGCTCGGCGACAGCTTCTCGTCCGGCGTCGGAGCCGGCAGCTACGACCTCAGCAGCTCGTGTTCGCGCACGTCCAACGCCTACCC
>JBAZOW010000254.1:0-5105 GCA_041648495.1 Patulibacter sp. | reverse complement strand
CCAGGCCCTCCTTGCGCGCGACGTCGAGGAACCGCTCGACCGCCCGGTCGACGCCCTCGGCGTCCCATCCCAGGTCGGGGGCGATCGTCTCGGCGACCGTCCGGGCGACGGCCCCGCCGTCGGCGGTCAGGCCGCGGGCGGCGGTCAATCCCAGGCGGGTGCGCCGCAGCAGCACGTCGTCCAGGTCCCGGGCGTGCTCGACGCGGACCGCGTGGACGGCCTCGGCCATGATGTCGACCGGCCCGTCGCCGACGATCGGCCGGGCCAGCTCGGGACGCTCTGCCGCAAGCGTCAGCACGTCGCGGGCGACGCTGCCGTAGCGACCCGCGAGCTGGGCGCGGGCCGCGTCGTTGGTCCCGGGCACGTGCGGCAGGCGCAGCGCGTCGATCGGCTGCCCGAGCGGCAGCTGCTCGGTCCGGCAGAGGGCGTTGCGGCCGTCGCGCTCGACCAGCCGGTCGACCGTCTGCTTGGCCATCCGCCGCCAGGTCGTGAGCTTGCCACCGGTGATCGTCAGCATCCCCGACGAGGTCTCGTAGAGCTCGGCGCGGCGCGAGATGTCGACCGAGCGCTTGGGGTCGCCGGACGCGATCAGCGGCCGGACCCCTGCGTACGCGCCGCTGACGTCCTCGGGCGTGAGCGACGTCCCGAAGTAGCCGTTGATCCCGTCGAGGATGTAGGCGACGTCCTCGTCCGGGGCCGCGACGTGGTCGAGGTCGCGGGTGTTCAGCTCGTTGTCGGTGGTGCCGACCAGCGTCCGTCCCAGCCACGGCAGGGCGAACATGAACCGTCCCCCGCCCGACGGCACGATCGCCCCGGAGCGCAGCGGCAGCTTGTCGGTCGGCAACGTGATGTGGGTGCCGCGCGACGGGCGGATCACCGGAACCTCGGCCTCGTCGCGCAGCTCGGCCGGTCGCAGCCGGTCGGCCCAGACCCCGGTCGCGTTGACGACGTTGGCGGCCTGGATCGAGAACCGCTCGCCACTCAGGCCGTCCTCGACCTCGACTCCCTCGGCGTGGCCGTCGCGCTCGCGCAGCTCGCGGACCCGGACGTGGTTGAGGCAGACCGCACCGAACCGCTCGGCCTCCTGGAGGATCGTCAGCACCAGCCGGCTGTCGTCGGTCTGGCAGTCGTAGAACAGCCAGCCGCCGGTCGGGTCCTGGCCCTCCAGCGCGGGCACGTGCTCGACGACCTCGCGGGCGTCGAGCGTGCGGTGGCGGTCCGGGCTCCACCCCCGGTCGACGTCGTCCCCGCGGCGGCGCCGGCGGTTGCCCCGCCGATCGACGGCGAGCACGTCGTAGAGGTTGAGCCCGACCCCGGTCATCCGGTCGGGGCGGTGCGGGCCGACCTCGGCCACGACCAGCGGCAACGGGGTCACCAGATGCGGCGCCAGCCGCGCGTTGATCCGCCGTTCGAGCAGGGCCTCGCGGACCAGCCCGACGTCGAAGCTGGCCAGGTAGCGCAGGCCGCCGTGGACCAGCTTGGAGCTGCGACTGGAGGTGCCCGAGGCGTAGTCGAAGCGCTCGACCAGCGCCACCGAGTAGCCGCGCGACGCCGCGTCGAGCGCGACCCCGGCGCCGGTCACCCCGCCCCCCACGACCACGACGTCGAAGCGCTCCTCGCGCAAGGCGTTCAGGGCATCCGAGCGGGCGAGCACCCGCCCAGCATCCCATTCGGCGCGGCGGGTGTCCGTCGCCTGCCGGTGTCCGTCCTCGACCGCTCCGTCCCCGATCGCCCGGTCGGGGTCGTCAGACTGCAGACGCACCCGCCACCCCGGGGACCACTCGGGGATCGTTCCGGGTGATCCCCCATGGATTCGCGGGCCGAGGAGCGCCAACCTCGATGGCGTACTTCGAATGAGGACCCCCGATGACCGCTGACACGCCGACACCGACGCCGCCCGAGGGCGACCCCCGCCCCACTCCGGACCCGTCCGACGCGCCGACCGCCCGCCACGAGACGCCGGCGGAGCCGCGCGATCCGTCGACCGCGTCCCACGATCAGCCGACCGCGACGCACGACGCGCCGACCGAGCGACACGAGGCGACGCGCGTCGCCGACCCGGTGACCCCGCCCGCGGATCCGCCTCCGGCCGGCCTCTACCGCTCGCAGCACGACCGGATGCTGGCCGGCGTCAGCGGCGGAATCGCCGAGCGCTACGGGATCGACGCCGTGATCGTGCGGCTGGCGTTCCTCGCGTCGCTGCTGATGGGTGGCGCGGGCCTGCTCTTCTACATCGCCGCGGCGATCGTGATCCCCAACCCGCCGGCGGACGCCGTCGGCCCGGCCGGGAGTCCGGCCGGTACGCCCCGGCCCGGGGTCGGCAACGGGATCCTGCGGATCATCGTCGCGGTCGCCGTCGCGTTCGCCGCGCTCTGCGGCCTGCTGTTCGTCGCGGGCGTGAGCTTCGGGGCGACCGTCTTCTTCGGGGCCTGGCCGATGGCCGTCGTGCTGGTGCTGCTGGCGGCGTTGCTGGCCTTCGTGGGGAAGAACCGTCGCAGTGCCGCCACCGTCCTGGTGCTGATCGTGTCGATCGCGCTGCCCGCCGCGGTCGCGGTGATCGCCGATCTCTCGGTCGATCGCTCGGCCGGCGAGCGCAACGAGACCCCGCTGGTCGCCTCCGAGGCCGCCGACGGCTACCGACTCGGGCTCGGCGCGCTGACCGTCGACCTGAGCGAGCTGCCGCTGGAAGCCGGGTCTCCCCCGCTCGAGGTGCCGATCCGCGTCGATGTCGGCCGCGCCGCGATCGTGATCCCCCCGGACCGCTGCGTCTCCTGGACGATCCGCACGTCGGTCGGGGTCGGCGGCGAGGTGCGGGTGCTCGACCGCCGGCGCAGCGAAGCCTGGTCCGGGTACCGCCAGACGCGGACCATCCGGATCAACCCGGGCGGCGAGCAGCGTCCGCAGGTGATCGTCGACGCGCGCGTCGGCATCGGCGAGATCGTGATCGGCGACTCGGTCGCCGCGATCGACGAACGCCGCAACGAGGTCCGCGACAGCGGCCGCGTGATCCGTACCGACGCGTGCCGCGAAGGGTCGAGCCGCCGCCCGTGAGCCACCGCGCCCCCGCACGGTTGACCGCCGCCCTGGCCGTTCTCGCGGCCGGGGCACTGGTCGTCTCGGACGGCCGCGACAGCACGGCCGCGCACGCCGTGCTGGCGACGGTGGTGGTGCTGCTGACCGTCGTCGCGCTCGGCGCACGCGTGGCGATCAGCCGGGACCGCTGGCGCGAGCGCCGTGCGGCCGGCGCGCCGCTGCCCTCGTCCGTGACCGTTCCCACGGCGACCGTCGGCGGACGGCGGACGGTGGCCGGCGCGGTGCTCGTCCTCGGCGGCGTGGCCGTCGCGCTGACGACGCTGCAGGCGTCGCTCGGGATCAGCCTCTGGGCGCTGCTGCTGCTCGGCGTCGGCGGGGTCGTGCTGTGGTCGCAGACCAGCGACGCCGCCCGTGCGCCGCAGGAAGGGCCGGTCTCGGGCTGGCAGCGGCTGCTCGGACGCTCGGCCGACGATCCGGTCGCGGGCGCCGACCGGATGATCGTCGCCAGCGGCATCGGCCTGGTCGTGCTCGGCGCGCTGGTCGCCCTGTCCTCGCTCGGTGCGCTGGACGCCACCCGCACCAGCGTGCTCCAGCTGGTGGTTGCGCTGGCGGCGGTGCTGGTCGTCGTCGCGCCGTTCTGGCTGCGGCTGTCGCGGCGGGCCGCGCGCGAGCGCTCCGTGCGGATCCGCGGCGACGAGCGGGCCGAGGTCGCCGCCCACCTGCACGACTCGGTGCTCCAGACCCTGGCGCTGATCCAGCGCCGCAGCGACGACCCGCGCGAGGTCGCCGCGCTCGCCCGGCGCCAGGAGCGCGAGCTGCGGCTGTGGCTGTCGGGACGCAGCGAACGTCCGGACGTCGAGCTGATGGCGGCGCTGCGGGCGGCGGCCGCCGCCGTCGAGGTCGAGCACGCCGTCGAGATCGACGTGGTGACCACGGGCAGCTGGCCGCTCGACGACCGCGCCGCGGCCCTGCTCGGCGCCGCACGCGAGGCGATGACCAACGCGGCCCGCCACGGCGGCGACGGCCGCGTGTCGGTCTTCGCCGACGTCACCGGCGGGCGACTCGAGGTCTTCGTACGCGACCGCGGCGCGGGCTTCGACGTCGACGCGGTGCCCGCCGACCGCCGCGGCGTCCGCGAGTCGATCGTCGGCCGGATGCGCCGCGCCGGCGGACGCGCCACCATCACGTCCAGTCCCGAGACCGGGACCGAAGTCGAACTGGAGATCCGTTCGTGACGTCCCCTCCCACCGTCGTCCTCGTCGACGACCACGCCCTGTTCCGAGCCGGCGTCCGCGCCGAGATCGAGTCGACCGCGACCGGCGCCGCCCGCGCGACGGTGCTCGGCGAGGCCGGTGACGTCGACGAGGCGGTCCGCCTGATCCTCGACCGCGAGCCCGACGTCGTCCTGCTCGACGTCCACATGCCCGGCGGCGGCGGCGCCGAGGTCCTGCGCCGGGTCCACGAGTCGCGCCCGGGGCAGCGGTTCCTCGCGCTGTCGGTGTCGGACGAGCCGGAGGACGTGATCCGACTGATCCGCGCCGGCGCCCGCGGCTACGTCACCAAGACGATCTCGGGCGACGAGCTGATCGCGGCGATCCGGACGATCAACGCCGGCGACGCGGTCTTCTCGCCGCGGCTCGCCGGGTTCGTGCTCGACGCGTTCGCCGGTCGCAGCGGCGGCGAGATCACCCTGGTCGCCGATCCCGAGCTGGACCAGCTGACCGATCGCGAGCGCGAGGTGCTGCGCCTGATCGCCCGCGGCTACATGTACAAGGAGATCGCCCGGCGGCTGACGATCAGCCCGAAGACCGTCGAGCACCACGTCAGCGCGGTGCTGCGCAAGCTCCAGCTCTCCAATCGCCACGAGCTGACGCGGTGGGCGACCGAGCGGCGTCTGGTCGACTAGCCGCCGCATCCCGATCAGCGGGCGATCCTACCCCGGGTCCGCTCTCCTACCTACGCGTGAGTAGGATGCCCGGCATGGCGTCACGCACGATCGTCTTCACCGGCTTCCCGGGCTTCATCGGAGCCCGGCTGATCCCGCTGTTGCTGGACAACGATCCAGAGGCGAC
>JBAZOW010000253.1:0-5119 GCA_041648495.1 Patulibacter sp. | reverse complement strand
ACGACAGGCCTCCGCGCACCACACTGCTGTTGCTCTTGCAGACGGTGCCGGCCCCCTCTTGGTTCTCGACCCCGAAGCAGGTGCGGGCCGGGCCGGGAATCACCCACGCCTGCGAGCCGTCGGATGCGCGGACGATGCGTGCGTCATCGACACGGATCCCGGGCGAGGATCTCTCCAGGACCCGGAACGCGGAGAGCTGGGAGGCACTCGGCCGCTCCGTGCTCTGGTTCAAGGCTGAGAACGCGATCTGCTCCGGGTTGGCCGGCGCGGCGAGGAACTCCATCGGCCTCGAGCGTTCCCCGGGCATGGCGATCGCGATCGCTGCGGTGGCGGTGGCACCGGTCGCGACACCACCGACCGCCACGAGGGCGAGCATCGTGCGGCGGGCCGAGCGGAAGGCGGCGCGTAGTGCGCGCGGCCGGGATTCCATCGTGCGATCGAGGCGATTGAGGACCCGCGCCTCCGCTTCGGCGACGGCATCGAGCGGGTTCGCGGTGTCGCGAAGACCGAGCAGCAGATCGTCGAGGTCACGTTCAGACACGAAGTCCTCCCTTCGGGTTGGGCTGCTGCGTGGAGGTCCCGGCGAGCTCGGCCCGGAGGAACGCGCGGGCGCGGGCGATGCGCGAGCGGACGGTGCCGATCGCGATATCGAGCGCCGCGGCGGTCTCTTCGTACGAGAGCTCGCCCCAGACCGTCAGCAGCAGTGCTTCGCGGTCTCCGAGCGTGAGCCGACGCAGAGCGGCGGCGAGCTCGGGGGAAAGATCGGGGGTATCGGTGGCGAATCGCGGCTGGCCCTGGTGGGCGGCGGCCTGTGATTCACGCTCCAGCGCGCGAAGGCGCCGGACTTCGTTGCGGTGGTGATCGGCGACGACGTTGGCGGCGATCCCGTACAGCCAGGGACGAGCCGTCGGGAAGCGCGGCTCGTAGCTCGCGCGTTGCCGGAACGCCCGGAGGAAGACCTCGTGCGTCGCGTCCTCGGCGAGGTCCGGGCTCAAGCGACCACGGAGGTACCGCAGGATCGTCGCGACGTGCGCGCGGTAGAACACGGCGAAGTGATCTGGTTCGTCAACCGATCGGGCCAGCGTCTCCGCGTCATGGGCGTCCGACAACATGCATCTCTAGATCGCGGGTGGAGCCGGAAAAGTTCCATGGGTTTTCGGTGCGACTCGATCGCCACCCCGAATCGAGGGCCGGGAAACGGGGAACGGGCACGCGTGACAACGGGGGCGGAGCCGCAGATCAGGCGCCGACGGGGCGCTCGGAGGGGCCGAAGCGGATCGTCATGTCGCGCAGCGCCAGGCTGATCGACGGCTCGCCCCGGGTGATCCACGCCAGCGGGCTGTCGGCCGGGATCCGCCACGCCGCCCGGGCGAGGTGCAGGCGCCCGAGGGCCTGGACGTCCGCGAACGTGGTCCGGCCGTCCAGGCGGTGGGCGTTGGGCAGGGGGACCCGACGCCAACCGGGCAGGCTCAGGCCCTGGGTCGCACGGACCGAGGCCAGGGTGACGCCGTCGGCCGACGCGGTGCCGGTGATCGTGCGGCCCCACGTCTGCTCGAAGGCGGCGAGATGCTTGGGGATCCCCCAGAGCGTGCGACCCCCGGCGACCGAGGCCGGGTTGTCGACCCAGATCTGGGGGATCGTGGTCACCGGCTTGAGGCCCCGGCGGGTCACGACGGCGACCAGCAGCTCGTCGTAGCTGAGGACGCTGCCCGGCTCGTAGCGCACGAAGGCGGTCAGGACGAACGCCCGGCGGCCGACCGTGACGGGCTGGACGCCGTCCGGCAGGTACGGCGTGACCTGCGCCCGGGCCTCGGCGGCGTCGACCTTCCAGACGGTCGAGAGCATGCTGCCCCCTAGATGCCAGGGCTCCGGTGGGAAATCGGCAGGCGGCGTACGCATGTCCAGACTCTACGGGGAACGCGCCGGCCGCAGCCGACCGGCGATCACGGCGCGGGCGTCGTCGTGTCGGTCGCCGGCGGCGCTGCCACCGCCTGCTGGGCGGCGAGCGCGGTGCGCAGGGCCGGCTGGGACGTCGGCCCGAGCTTCAGTGCGATCCCGCTCAGGCGGAGCGCCTCGGCCGGGTCGTCGGCGACGCGCAGCTCGAACTCGGCCCACCGCTGCCACGAGTTGGTCAGCGACGGCTCGATCACGGTCGCGCGGCGGTAGAGCTCGCGGGCGTCGGGGATCCGACCCTGGGCAACCCGGACCTGGGCCAGCGTGTAGTCGGCGCGCGTCGAGAGCGGGTTCGCCTTCGCGGCGTCACGGGCGAGCGACTCCGCTCGCGGCAGATCGCCCTCGTCGAGCGCGATCAGCGCGTCGTCCTGGAGCCGCTCCGCCCGCCACGGCTGGGCGATCGAGACCAGGCTCGCGGCGGTGGCGACGACGACCAGCGCGGCGGCCGGACCGTGGACGGCCCACCACGACTTCGTGCGGGCGACGGTCGGCGGGGCCGCGCTCTCGGGCTCGGCCCGCTCGGCGCCGCGCCCCACGATCCAGCCGGCGAACAGGGCGATCGGCAGGCCCAGCGCTGGGACGAACCAGGTCCAGTCCACGGCGGCGGTCACGGCGAGCGCGGCGACCGACGCGACCATCGCCGCCGTCGCGGCGTGCTCGGGCTCGTTGCGTCGCCGTCGCAGCGGTCCCCACGCGCCGAGCGCCCGCAGCGCGGCGAGCAGCCAGGTCACGGCGAGCACGATCTGCAGGCCCAGGGTGGCCCAGCCGCCGTCCGCCAGGGTCTGGGGGACCCAGCCGTGAGCGTGCTCGACGATCGTCGGATTGGCGCCGCGCGCGCGGTCCTGGACCGCGCCGAAGCCGCCCGCGCCGACGCCGTGGAACTTCTGGACGCGGTAGACGTTGAACGCCTGGCTCCAGTACAGCGAGCGCTGCGAGCCGACCGCACCCAGGCGCGTCGGGTCGCTCGAGGGCCCGGAGGTCTCGGGATCGGTCAGCTGCTTCCAGGCGTGGCTGAAGCTGCCGCCGAGGCCGCGCTCGCTGGTCGCGAGCATGCCGCTCCCCGCGATCGGCACGAACGCCAGCAGCACGAGGATCACGGCGCCGAGGCGCCGACGCTCGTGGCGGTGGATGCCCGCGAACAGCAGCGAGAACTCGACGACCAGGCCGAGCAGCAGCAGCAGGACCACGGTCGCCAGCACCAGCACGCCGAGCTGGGTACCGGAGGACTCGCGCGCGGCCAGCAGCACGTTGTCGGTCGAGAGCGCGGTGTTGGCGAACGCCCAGATGCCGACGAACAGCCCTGCGACACCACCGACGCCGATCACCAACAGGCTGTGCAGCCGTCGCGGTGCGAAGATCAGCCAGATCGCGATGCCGATCCCGAAGGCCAGCAGCGCGCCGCGGGAGTAGGACATCAGCAGCGCGGCGACGGCGATCGCCATCGCCGGGTAGGCGACGGCGTTCAGCGGCCGGTAGCCGTGCCGACGGGTGCCGAACCACAGCACCAGCACGGCGTTGATCGCGGCGAGCGCGCCGACCGCGTTCCAGTAGCCGAGCGGCTGCTGGAGCCGGGCGAAGATCTCGTCGGGCTCGAAGGTCCCCGGGAAGACCTTGGCCAGCAACCCGACGGCGAGCACGATGCTCGTGCCCAGCAGGACACCGGTCGGCAGCACGGCCCAGCGGGAGGGCGCCGTTCGCGCCGCGGTGATGCCGGCGAGCACGACGGCCAGGGAGGTCAGGACGCGGTTGGTCTCGAACCAGGAGATCGAGGGGGCGACCGACCAGCTGATCGACGCGCCGGTGACGAGGGTGACCGCGATCGCGGCGACGGCGGTGCCGACGCCCCACGGCCGCGAGGTCGTCCGACCGATCAGCACGGCCGAGACGCCGATCAGGCCGGCGAGCAGGGTCGAGACCAGGAACGCGGGCGTGGTGGTCTGGACGTCCTGACCGGTGTCGGTGCTGAGCGAGACCCAGACCACGAGCGCCGCGAGCAGGATCGTCCACGGCAGGTCGTAGCGGAGCAGGGCGGCTCCCGGCACCGGCCGTCGGAGACGACGCGGCGCGGCGGGGGAGACGACGGTGGCGGTCGGTGGTGCGGTTGCCCCCGTCGTCGGGGACGCGGTCTCAGTCGACACGGGTGCGCCGGAACCGCGCCAACAGGGAGAGCACGGCCGCGAGCAGGGCGAGCACGCCGGACGCGACGAGCGCGATCACGAGCGAGACGGGCATCGGAGCGCTGGCCGACGAGTAGGTCAGGGCCGACGAGGGGATCTTCGCGGCGGCGAGCATCTGCTCGAGCGACCCGGCGGCGTCGGCCTGCTGGAGCGCGGCCTGGCTGGCGACGTACTTCTCGTCCGGGGTCAGGTTGGCGGACGGGGTCGCGGTCGAGCCGGTGCTTCCCCCGCTGCCCCCGCCGGTGGTCGAGCCACCGCCGCTGCCGGAGCCGCCGGACCCGGTCGAGCTCCCGCCCCCGCCGCTGGTCGAACCGCCTCCGTTGCTGCTCCCGCTCCCGCCGCCGGAGCCCGTCCTGCCGGACTTGGTCCGCTCGGCGTTGGTCTGCGCCTGGTAGATCGCGTCGGAGCAGTTGGTGTAGTCCCGCAGGTACGAGCTCATCCGCTGGGAGGCCTGCTGCAGGTCCCGCGCGGAGAACTTCGTGGTCAGCGTGCCGCTCTCGCACTGCTTGTACACGTCGCGGTAATCCGCCACGGCGGGGCTGGCCGTGCAGAGCACGGCCAGGAGGACGGCCATCAACGGCCACAGCGAACGGTGGAGTCGGCGCACGGGAGTCGCTTTCGGTCGAGCGGCCGCCGTCGGGGGGACGACACGGCCAAGGGTCTACGCTACCAACCGCTTTCGCGGGTCCGAGTTGCGGTCGCCGGCTTGCAGAGTTACGAGGTACGCCGGCCGCGGGCGGCGATCGCGGCCTCGATCGCGGCGACCATCCCGTCGGCCCAGGCCTCGAACGTGTACGCCGCGACGTCGTCGCGCGCGGCGATCCCGAGCGCCTCCGTGTCGGTGCGGTCGGCGAACCGCTCGCGCAGCGCGACGGCCAGCGCCGCCGGATCGCCGGCGGGGACCACGACGCCGTTGCGGCCGGACCGGATCAGGCCTCCGGCGACCGCACCGACCTCGTCCGTGGCCAGCACGGGCACGCCCCGGTGCA
>JBAZOW010000252.1:0-5128 GCA_041648495.1 Patulibacter sp. | reverse complement strand
TCGTGATCGGCGGCGTCGTCGGCGGACTCGGCGCGCTGCTCAGCGCGCGGTGGGCCAACCGCGCGAAGCCGTGGCTGCAGGGCGCGTCGGTCGGCACGCTCGGCGGCCTGCTGATCGGCGAGGCGATCGCGCTGCTCTGGGTCTGGGACTCGCCGTCGCTGCGGACGATGGCGATGCTCCAGGGTCTCGGCGGCGCCGCGCTGGTCGCGATCGCCGTGATCGGCCGGCCGTGGCGCTGGGTCCTGGCTGCGGTGCTCGCGACCGCGTTCACGGCGACGGTCGCCCCGATCGCCACCACGATGGTCCGCGAGACCCTGCGCTCGATCGGCTGGGCCGGGGCCTGACCGGAGCGCCCGCCCGGGACCCGGCCCGTCGACGTCTCCTGGACGTCCCGGCCGAACCCGACGCGCTCGGCCGGCCGGCGCTCAGCCGTCGATCGCGCTCAGCAGGCGGTCGGTCAGCAGGGCGGGGTCGCGGCGGATCCGCCCGCCGTCCGCACCGCTGCGGTCGCGCTTCTCCAGCACGACGGCCGCCGGGTCCTCGAGCCGCCCCATCCGGCCCTCGGCGATCAGCGCGTCGTCGACCGCCCCGGGCTTGCCGTCGAACGTCGTGAAGACCGGGGTGCCGAGCGCGACCGCCTCGCGGTTCATCGTGCCGCCGGCGCTGACCACGAGATCGGCGAAGGCGACCAGCGACGGACCGTCGATCGGCCGCTCGGGGATCACGAAGCCCCCGGCCTCGCGCAGCTCGACGCGCTGGGCGACGGTCCGCGGCAGCACCACGACCTGCCCCTGCTCGCGCAGCCGGTGGAGCACGTCGGCGAAGCGGTCGTTGTGGAACCGGTGGTAGAGCGAGACCTCGGGCGGGGTGCGGACCACCGCGAGCGGCGCGGCAGGGTCCAGGCCGAGCTCGTCGAGCACGCCGGCGTCCGGCTCCAGGTCCGCCAGGTAGTACTCCTCCTTGAGCCCCGGGTAGGCGCGGATCTTGCCCTTGGCGCCGTACTGGTCGAGCCGGTCGAAGGGGATCACGTCGGGGATCACGATCGCGTCGGCGATCCGGCAGTTGATCTGGTGCTGGACCGTCGCCCACTCGTAGTCGAAGGCGGTCGCGACGGGGATCCCCAGCGCTCGCGCGGCGACCGAGATGTCGTTCGACCCGTGGCCGATCGCGACGTCGAACGGCCGCGACCCGGACGGCCAGCCGCCGACCCGCCGCGCCCAGCGCAGCAGCGCGGTCGAGCGCGACGCCAGCCCGCGGGCCTTGTCCGGCAGCCGCTCGCCGCGGTGGTGGCCGATCGCGGTGTGCTCGATCCCGTAGCGCGCGCAGAGCCCGAGCGTCTGCGCGAAGTCCCGGGCGGTGACGTCGACCTCGTGGCCACGACGACGCAGGTCGTCGATCACCGGTCGCAGGACCAGCACGTGCGGGCTGTTGGTCAGATCGATCCAGACGCGCATCGGCGCCCGGGATGCTCGCACGGAACTCGGCGGCGAGGCCCGCGGTCGCGGCTCGGCCCGCTCTCCCGGCCGGCGACGACGTCCCGCCGCGCCGGGTCCGCTGCGCGCCGCTACCGCCCCTGGAGCAGCGTCATCGACGAGATCGAGACCTTCGAGCGGCCGTCGTCCCCGGCCGGCGGCAGCTTGTCGATCCACAGCAGGTAGTACCGGTAGCGGTTGCCGGCGGTGTCGAGCGGGATCGTGTTGCCGCCGCGCTTGGCGGTCTCGAGCGTGCCGACCGCGGTCCAGCCGGGATCGTCGATCGTCGCCGGCGGCTTCGAAGCGTCCTCGGCGGCGTAGACCGTCGCGCCCCAGCGCCCGGCCGGGGTCGTCACGTCCATCCGCGTCGCCGCGACCGTCTTCCCGCCGGCGCCGACGTCCAGGTAGATCCCGACGCCGTCCTTCGCGCCGAACTGGCCGGCGACGTAGCTCTCGGTCGTCCAGTTCGTCTCGCGGTCGCTGTCGAGCACGCGCGCGGTCGCGTCCGGGTGCTCGCGGCCGTCGCCCGGCGGCGGGTCGTAGTCGTGCGCCGCGCTGCTGGCCAGCGAGATCGTGCGCTCGCCCTGCTCGACCGGCGCGGAGGGCCGCTGCGCGGTGCCACGGGTGGTGCGCTCGGGGAAGAGCGTGATCGCGGCGGCGGCGAGCGCGGCGATCACCAGCAGCGCCGCGAACGCGAGCAGGCCCCGCCGGCGCAACCGCAGGTTGACCCGGTTGCGGGTGCCGGCGGGCAACGTCCGCAGGATCGCCGTCGCCTCGCCGGTCGCCTCGCCGCGGCGGCTGGCCTCGATCGCCAGCACGTCCTCGAGGTCGGCGACCAGCTCCTGGGTGTTCGGGTAGCGGACGTCGAGCGCCTTCGCGGTGGCCCGGTCGACGACGGCGGCCAGCGCGGCCCCGATCGACGGCCGCAGCTGCTGCACGTCGGGGATCTCCTCCCGCACGTGCTTCATCGCCACGGCGACCTGGTTCTCGCCGTGGAACGGGATGTCGCCGATCAACATCTCGTAGAGGACGATCCCCAGCGAGTAGATGTCGCTCTGCCCGTCGACCTGCTGGCCCATCGCCTGCTCGGGCGACACGTAGTCGGTGGTGCCGAGCACCCGGCCGTCCGCGGTCAGGCCGTGCTCCTCGAGCGTCCGGGCGATCCCGAAGTCGGTGACCTTGGCCAGGCCCTCATCGTTGATCAGGACGTTCTGCGGCTTGACGTCGCGGTGGACGATCCCGCGCTCGTGGGCGGCGCCGAGCGCCCGGGCGATCTCGACCGCGTAGGCGACCGCCTCGGTCACCGACAGCCGCCCGGCGCGTTGGATCCGCTCCTTGAGCGTCTCGCCCTGGACGTGCTCGAAGACGATGAACGGCGTGTCGTCGTGCTCGCCCGCGTCGATCACCTGCACGATGTGCGGGTGGTTGAGCTGCGCGACCGCGCGGGCCTCGCGGCGGAAGCGCTCGAGCTGCTCCGAGTGCTCCGCGAGGTTGCGGTGCATCAGCTTGATCGCCACGGTCCGTTCGAGCACCGTGTCGAAGGCCCGGTAGACCGTGGACATGCCCCCCGCTCCGATGCGGGCTTCGAGGCGGTAGCGATCCGCGAGGAGGGTGCCGACGTCGATGCTCACGGGTCCCGCTCTATTCTGCGGCCTGGAGCGGCGATCGGGGGCGGTGGGTCATCGATTGCGAAAGCGGTGCGCGGGTCTCGTCCGGACGAGCGACGAGGACCTGGTCGAGGTCGACCCGTACGATCTTGCCGGTTACGCGCGCCGAGCGGTGACCCGGAGGCCGTTCGGACCGGTCCTGCACGCCGGCTTGCACCGGCGCGCAGGGATCCGAACCGGTCCTAGAGGGCGAACCGGCGGCTGATCCGGATCTTGTTGACGATCGTCCCGGACTGGGCCGTCTGGGAGCCGCCGAACTTTACGCGGATCCGGTAGTTGCCCGTGCGACGCTCGGTGAAGCGCTTGGTGAACGTCCCCTTGGAGGAGATCTTCGCGCGGCCGATCGAGCGGTACTTGCCACCCTTCTTGCCCCGGGCGATCGCCAGCGAGACGCGACCGCGGATCTTCGTGTCGCGCAGCGTGCCGCGCAGCTGGTAGCCGGGGCCCCGCGAGTCGGGGAAACGCAGGCTGGCCAGGTCGAACGGGCTGATCGCCTTGATCGTCACCGGGGCGCTCCACGGCGTGAAGAACCGGGTGCCGCCGCCGTAGGCGGACGCGCGGGCGACCATCACGTAGGTGCCGGCCTCGGACACCCGGAAGTCCACCGTGCCGGTGGTCGGGTTGACGAACGCCGACTGGACCGGACCCGAGATCCCACCGTCGGGGGCGATCACGCCACCGCGCGCGTAGACGACCTCGTTCAGGGTCGCGCCCGGGTTGCCGCCGAACGGCAGCGAGAGCGTGCGCGTCGTGTAGCTGTTCCGCGTGCGGATCAGGTGCCGCTTGGCCGGCGGGGCGATCGCGACGACGCCGCCGATCGCGACGGTGTACGTCTCGACGGACGTCCCGGTCGCGCAGTTCCGGTCGGCCTTGGCGAAGTTCGTGACCGTGATCGTGTAGTTGCCGTTGCCGCGGTAGTCGAGGCTGCGGTTGATCGGCACCTTGGTCGTGAAGCAGTTGACCGTGGTGGCCGCGGCGACGCCGTCCGGTCCGGTGAACGTGACCGAGTAGTTGGCGTCCTCGTTCGGCAGGAAGTTGACGCCGATCGACGCCGACATGTTGCGGATGCCGGCGGGCGCGTTCTGCACGAGCGGCGCGGGGTTGCCGTCGTCACCCGTCACGGTGACGAACGCGGCCTGCGCGCTGGTGGCGGTGCCGAGGGCGGCGAGCACGGCGGCACTCACCGCGATGATTGGGCGGGAGCCCAGGACCTGACGCATGAAGGTGTCCTTTCACGGGGGGTAATTGGGGGATACCCGTGATCCGCAACTCTATGACTTCGCGCGCGAAGAGGTGCCGATCGGGTGCCGCGCCCCGTGGGTGCGGCGTACGCGAACGGCGGCCGTGCTGTCGGTCCGTCGCGCCGCGGAGCGAGGCGGCGGGGCGGACCCGCCGCCCCCGGCTCAGCCCTGGAGCAGCACGCCGCCGGGCGCGGTGCAGACGCCCGGCCGGTCGGTGACGGTGCCGATCCGGCGGGTCCCGGGGTGGCGCTTCTCGAGCACGGCCACGGCGGCGTCGACGGAGCGCTCCTCGACCACGGCGACGAAGCCGCAGCCCATGTTGAAGACCTCCCACATCTCCTGCTCGGAGACGTTGCCGAGCCGCTGGATCAGCGGCATCACGGCGGGCAGCGGCAGCGGATCGGTGATCTCGAAGCCGAGCCGGCCGTCCTTCAGCTCCGGCGGGGCACCGACCACGCCGAGGCGGACCAGGTTGAGCAGCCCGCCCCCGGTGATGTGGCTGAGCCCGCGAACCTCGACGCCGGAGCGCAGCAGGTCGAGCACGGCGCGGACGTAGATCACCGTCGGCTCGAGCAGGACGTCGGCGACGGACAGGCCGTCGAGCTCCTCGGGCCGGTCGTCGAGCTCCAGCCCGCCGTCCTGCTGGAGTGCCTTGCGGGCCAGCGTGTAGCCGTTGGAGTGGATCCCGCTCGCCGGCAGGCCGATCAGCGCGTCGCCGGGCTGGATCGCCTCGCCGGTGACCATCTCG
>JBAZOW010000251.1:0-5130 GCA_041648495.1 Patulibacter sp. | reverse complement strand
GCCCAGGCGGCCCAGCAGTCCCGCCGGCAGCGGTCCGGCAACCACGCCGCCCAGGCCCGCGTGGTGCAGGCCGCCGAGGACCGCGACCTGGTCGACCGCGAGCTCTACCGCGTCGCCACCGCCTACAACGGGATCGCGGTGACCGCCGAGCCCGCCGACGTCCCCCGGCTCCGCGCCCTCCCCGGCGTGCGGACCGTGGTCCCGCTGCCGCGCCACGAGCGCAGCAACGCGGCCAGCGTCCCGTTCGTCGGCGCACCGGCGGCGTGGCAGGCACCCGGCGGCGGGTACGCAGGGCAGGGGATCCGCGTCGGCGTGATCGACACCGGCATCGACTACGTCCACCGCACGTTCGGGGGCAGCGGCCAGCCCGCGGATCTGGCGTCCGCCCGCAGCACCGCGAGCAACCCGCTCACGACCGGCGCGCCCGACCCGTCGTTCACGGTGCGGTCGGCGAGCGACGTCCAGCTCTACCCCTCCCCGCGCGTCGCCGGCGGCTTCGACTTCGCCGGGGACGCCTACGACGCCGACGTGCCCGCCACGTCGACGCCCCGACCCGACCCGAACCCGATGGACTGCCCCCTCAGCCTGGGTGGCGGTCACGGCACGCACGTCGCCGGCACCGTCGGCGGCGCCGGGGTCACGACCACCGGCGACGTCGCTCCGTGGCAGACCGTCTGGCCGCCGAGCAGCACGCCGCGGGTCGGCACCGGCGTCGCACCGGCCGCGTCGCTCTACGGCCTGCGCGTCTTCGGCTGCGACGGTACGTCGAACCTGGTGCCGCTGGCTCTGGACTGGGCACTCGACCCCAACCGCGACGGCAGCACCGCGGACCGGCTCGACGTCCTCAACCTGTCGCTCGGCTCGGCGTTCGGCAACCAGGAGGACCCCTCGGCCGTCGCCGTCCAGAACGCCTCGGCCGCGGGCATCGTCGTGGTCGTGTCGGCGGGCAACGACGGTGACCAGACCTACCAGGTGGGGTCCCCCGGGGTCGCTCCGCGCGCGATCACCGTCGCCAACATGGTCTCCGGCTCGTGGCGCGACGGGCTCCAGGTCACCGGCGCGTCGGGAGGTTCGAACGCGAACGGCATCCAGGACGCGACCTTCGGCGCCGACCTCGACTGGAACGCGCTCGACGCACCGATCAGCGCGCCGCTCCACCGACCGGCGACCAACCGCACCGGTTGCGCGGGGTTCTCGAGCGGCGAGGCCACGGCGATGGCGGGCAAGGTCGTGCTGCTCGACTGGTTGAGCGGTGGCACGAGCCCCTGCGGGTCGGCGGCCCGAGCGCTCAACGTGCGGAACGCGGGCGGGGCCGGCGTGGTGCTGGCGACCGAGGACCCGGCGATCACGGTGTCGATCGCCGGCGACAGCGTGATCCCGTCGGCCTACGTCGCCGCCGACGTCCGCGACAAGCTGCTCGCCGCGCTGGCCGAGGGCGGAGCGACGATCGCCTTCGACCGCGCGAACGTCGCCTACCGCTACGACGCGACGCCGAGTGGCACCGTGGCCGACTCCAGCTCCCGCGGCCCGGCCGGGGGCGGCGGGCTGAAGCCCGACCTGGCCGCGCCGGGCACCGACATCCGCTCGGCCCAGGCGGGATCGGGGACCGGCGCGGTGACGCTGACCGGCACGTCGATGGCGGCTCCGCACGTCGCCGGCGCGATGGCGATCCTCCGTCAGCGCCGCCCGACCTGGACCGTCGAGGAGCTGAAGGCCGCGGTCGTCAACACCGCCTCCCCGGACCTCTACGCCGCGGGCGGCCAGACCGGCCCCCGGCACGCCCCGACCCGGATCGGTACCGGCACCCTCGACGTCGCCGCCGCGATCGCGACCGAGGCGGTGGCCTTCGCCGCCGACGCCGACGGAGCCGGCGGCGTGTCGTTCGGTCCGCTCCAGGCCCCGGTCGGCGCGCCGTTCCAGACGGAGCGCACGATCGACGTGGTCAACCGCGGGGCGACCGCCGTGACCTACGCCGTGAGCTTCGACGAGCGCGGTCCGGTCCCCGGGGTCGGCTGGGAGCTGCCCGACGGGGCGACCGTCACGGTCCCCGCGAACGACCGCCGGACGATCCGCCTGCGCCTGAAGATCGACGACCCGGCGCAGCTGCGCAACGCTCGCGACGCCGCCATGGCGACGGTCCAGGAGGACGAAGCGCGCCGCTGGCTCGCCGAGGCGACCGGGCTGGTCCGGCTGAGCTCCGCCGGTCGCCCGACGCTCTCCGTCGCCGCGCACGCGTCGGTGCGCCCCGCCGCCGGGACCCGAGCGACGACGACCGCGGTCGTGCTCGATCCGGGCGCCACGTCCGGGTCGTTCGCCCTCGGCGGCTCGGCGTTCGCCACCGGCAGCACCACCGACGACTTCGCGGCGCGCCGAACGGTGCTCGAGCACCAGGCGACGAGTCCGCGCAGGACCGTCGCACCGGGCGATCCGGCGCTCGCTCGCGCCGACGTCCAGCACGTCGGGGTCGGCCTGGACGCCGACGGCCGGCTGACCTTCGGCGTCTCGTTCTGGGACCGCCTGCCGGCCCGAGCGGGGTTCGCGGACGTCGAGGTCGCGATCGACTCCAACCGGGACGGCACCGACGACTACCTGGTGTACTCGACCCGGCTGACCGACACCGACGTCTTCGTCAGCTGCGTCTGGCGGGTGATCACGAACAGTCGGACCGGGTGCTACCGCGCGCCGACGGGCTGGACCGCAGCCGAAGGTGGGACACCGGCCGAGAGCGGGACGTTCGACAGCGACGTCCTGACCCTGGCCGTCCCGCGCGCCGCGGTCGGACTGGCGACCAGCGGCGTGCGCTTCGACTACACGGTGCGGACCTGGGCGGCCGGCCGCGAAGACCCCGTGGACGAGGTCGGTCCACAGCGTTGGGCGCCCGACGCCGCCGGCGTCCGCTTCATGACGAACGCCCAGACGGCCGACGACCCCGGCACGGTGGCGTTCGCCTTCGACGCCGCGGCGGCCGCGGCCCGGGGCACGCTCGGGATTCTCGTCCTCCACCATCTCGCGGTGGTCGGGCAGACCGCCGAGACCGTCGCGGTCACGAAGGACGGACCGCCGGTCGTCGACCCGCCGGACGAGGATCCGCCCGTCGTGATTCCGCCCGTGATCGACCAGGCGCCGGGCGTCGGTCCGGAGCCTCCGGGTCTGCTCACGCCCCCGGTGCCGTCCATCCGGCCGGTCCCGCAGACCGCGGCGAAGCGGTGCCGCGTCCCGCGCGTCACCGGCCGCACGCTCGCCAGCGCCCGCAAGCGGCTCCGGCGGGCCGACTGCCGGCTCGGCACGGTCACGCGCCCGAAGGCCCGCACGGTGCGCGGCAAGCGGATCAGGCTCCGGCCGCTGGTCGTCCACCGGCAGAGCGTCAAGCCCGGGCTGACCCGCAAGGCCGGCACCAAGGTGGCGCTCAAGCTGCGCGAGCGGCCCCGGCGGTAGACCGGAAGACGACGCGGCGGCTGACGCGGCCGCGTCGAGCTGAGATGCGCGGCGTCTCGGGAACCGAGGGCGAGGCCCGGCGGCCTGACCTACTTCTTCTTGGTCGCGACCAACCCCTTCTTCCCCACCTTGACCTTCTGCAGGTCGATGCCGAAGGTCTCGCGGGTGAAGCTGCGGATGTCCTCCTTCGCCGCCCGGACGCCGGCCGCGTCGCCCGCTTGCTGACGCAGGTCGCGCGTCGTCGCAAGGAAGATCGTGCGCAGCTGCAGCACCTCGACCGCCTCCTGCTTGCGCGCGGCGCTGAGCCGGCGGACGCTCGCCTTCCGCGCCAGATCGTCCCGCACCAGCGTGCGGATCGACGCCACCGCGCGCTCGTCGAGCTGTCCCTGGCCGCGGTACTGGTTGTTGAGCTGGATGAACGTGAACGCCGTCGCATCGCCGAGGTCGCGCGGCGACCACTTGACGTTCTTCGTCAGCACTTGTCGCCAGTCGGCGCGCACCTTGTCCAACACGGGCAGCAGCACCGCCGGATCCGCGCCCGTGCGCTCGATCACCAGCTGGTTGATCCGCTGCGTCACCGCCGGGGTCTCGGTGAATCGCAGCGCGCGTCGCTGCGCCGCCGTCGGCTTCCTCGGCTTGGGCTTCGCCTTCGGCTTGCGCTTCGAGGAGCCCTTCTTCGACGACCCCGACGACGAGTCGCTCGCCCCGTAGGCATTGCTCAGCGCGGACTGGCCGATCAGGCCGGAGACGTAGTCGGGGACGGGAAAGGCGTAGGCCGGCCCGTCGAACATCGCGCTCGCCCGCGGCGCCGACAGCAGCGCGATCGCGCAGGCGAGCAGCAGCACCGCCGTCGCCGTCGCGTTCACCGTCCTGCGTCGGGGCGGAGTCAGGACGGAACGGGAGGCAAGCGGCATCGCACGGACGTGGCGCGGGTCGGAAGACAGGGGATCGCGCCGACACGTTCGAGTCTAGTGACGGTCCCCACGGGCGTGAGCCGGGTCGCACCCGCGCGCCGCCGACCGCCGGGCCCGTTCGCGCGGTGCGAACGGGGTGCGCGAAGCGACGTGGCAGCATCATGAAGGTGAGCGACATCGCCCTTTCCGTTCTCGACCTGGCCCCCGTCGTCCACGGCTCGACCCCGACGGACGCGCTGCGCAACTCGGTCGATCTGGCCCGCCACGTCGAATCCCTCGGGTACCGCCGCGTCTGGGTTGCCGAGCACCACAACATGCCGGGGATCGCCAGCTCGACCCCCGCCGTGCTGATCGGGCAACTCGCGGGCGCCACGTCGCGGATCCGGGTCGGCTCGGGCGGCGTGATGCTGCCCAACCACGCGCCGTTGGCGATCGCCGAGCAGTTCGGCATGCTCGAGGCGCTGTTCCCCGGCCGGATCGACCTCGGACTCGGTCGCGCGCCCGGTACCGACCAACTCACCGCCGCCGCCCTGCGGCGCGCCCAGGACCCGTTCCGCAACGAGGACGACTTCCCCGAGCAGCTCGCGGACCTACGCGGGTTCATGCGCGGCGAGCTGCCCCGCGACAACCCGTTCCACCGGATCCACGCCGTACCGAACAACGGCTACGAGGTGCCGATCTGGCTGCTCGGATCGAGCGGGTTCAGCGCCCAGCTGGCCGGCGAGCTCGGCCTGCCGTTCTCGTTCGCCCACCACTTCAGCGCCCGCAACACCGAGCCGGC